>NZ_CP090976.1:1594662-1913595 GCF_021513235.1 Kaistella sp. 97-N-M2
AATTTTTCTGCCTCGGAAATCAGCATCGGCATGGCGAAGGCGAGTAAAGCCAGATCGTCCAAAACGCCGATAACGGGAATCCAATCCGGGATAATGTCTAAAGGTGAGACTAAATAAATGAGAACAAGAGCAGGCAAAACCACGTTTTTGAACTCGGGTTTATAGCCGCCTTTCGACATGATGGAGCGCACCATGCGGACCATCACGGGTATCTTTCGGATGAATCCTTTGTGTTTGAATGCTTCTTTTGCTAATGCAATTTTTGATACTTTCATTTTTCGTGTATATGTTTAAAACACGCTGGAATTCGCAAATTCTGTACCACGATTTCGTAACTTTTTGTTAATTATTTCGTGAAGGTGTCGATAAATTGGTGTACGGATTTGCTGTTCCAGTCTTTGGAAGCATCTTCCTTTAACAGGATGCGGCCGTTTTTATCGAGCAGAAAAGTGGTCGGGAAAACCTTCGGCAAAACCGTGTTGGAAATTGGGCTTTGCGCAATATAAACGGGCACCGAATAATTGTTGTCCTTCATAAATTTCACCACTTTTTCCTCTTCATCCTGCATCGCAATGAGCACGAAGTCTATTTTTCCTTTTTTCGAATCGTACAGTTTCTGGATTGTGGGCCATTCTTCGCGGCAGGGCGGACACCAGGTTCCCCAAAAATTCAGGAAAATAAGTTTATCTCCTTTTAAATTTTTCAGATTGGTGTTGGGTGCGTTAATGCCTTTCAGCTCAATATCCATGTCAGAATCCTGCAGCGTAACCGCGTTTTCTATGGCGGCAACGGGAAAAAAGAGATCCTTCAGTTTGAGTTTTACCTCCGGAAAAAGAAAGAGCACCGCGATAAAAGCGATGACGATGATATTTAAAATATTTTTTCTTAGAAAATTCATTTTAGAGTAAATTTAAAATTTCTTCAATGGCATCTTTGCCGCGGTTTTTGGCATAATAGACCTGCAGATCGTTATAGAATTCTTCGAGCGGATAGGTTTCGGGATTTTCTTTAAATTTCTTCAGCAGATCCAAACCGTATTGTGGCCGCGGCCCCCAATTACTCTGCACCGTAAAATCTTCATTTAAAAGGATAACAATTGGGATCGACTGCGTGCCGTTCGTGAGAAACCGGTTGATCAAAGTCTGATCCGAATCCCTTAAAAATATTTTCACCTCGTTGCCTGCAGCTTCAAAAAATTTCGAAACGGCCGGCACCGTGGCACTTGCATCACCGCACCACGATTCGGTGATGATGAGGACTTTTCCCGCGAAGTTCTTTTCTTTCAGGTTTGAAAGTTGCGCTTCATCCACTTGGTATTTTTTTAAAGTGCGGCGCATGCGGTTAAGTCCCAACTCGTAATAGGCCTGATACGGATCAGTTTTATTGGGATTATTTTGGGCGCGTTCTTCCGCGATTTTTAGATATTCCTCGAAGGTTAAGGCTTTTTGCCAGTAGTCTTTCATTATTTTTGATTTATAAAAATTTCGGTCAAAACCTTTTATCAGTAAGCGATTTTGGTCACATATCATATTTGCGAAGTTTGTTGATCAGAAAAAGATCGGCTAAAACAAAAGCCGCTAAGTTTTCGACGATCGGAACGGCGCGCGGCAGGACACAAGGGTCGTGACGGCCTTTTCCTTCAACGGTTACCGCATTTCCTTGCGTGTCGAAACTTTCCTGCGGACGCAAAATTGTGGCGACGGGTTTAAAGGCGACGCGAAAATAAATATCCATTCCATTGGAAATTCCGCCCTGGATTCCGCCGGAAAGATTAGTTTTCGTGGTGAAATCCTCGTTGAACAGATCGTTATGATCTTTGCCCGTCATTTTGGCGCCGCAAAAACCGCTTCCATATTCGAAACCTTTGCAGGCGTTGATGTTGAGCATTGCTTTTGCCAGTTCGGCCTGAAGTTTTCCAAAAACCGGTTCGCCCACGCCGATGGGAAGATTTTTGATCACGCAGGTGATGGTGCCGCCAATCGTGTTACCTTCCTTTTTTATTTCTTTAATTTTCGAAATCATTTTCTCTGCCGTTTCCGCGTCGGGACACCGGACATCATTGGAATCAATCCTCGAAAAATCTAGATCCTGATAGGGTTTTTCGCAGAAAATTTCGCCCACAGAAGAAACGTAAGCTTTAATTTCCACATCTTCCGGCAGCAGTTGCTTTGCTAAACTTCCGGCCACCACCCAGTTCACGGTTTCGCGCGCAGAAGACTTGCCGCCACCGCGATAATCGCGGATTCCAAATTTTTGGTCGTACGTAAAATCTGCGTGACTTGGCCGATAGGCTTTGGCAATGTGATCGTAGTCCCGCGATTTTTGGTTTTCATTTTCGATGAGGAAACCGATGGGAGTGCCGGTGGATTGCCCTTCGAAAATACCGGAAAGAAACTTCACGGTGTCGCTTTCTTTGCGTTGCGTAACGATGGCAGACTGGCCGGGCTTTCTTCGGTCGAGTTGATGTTGAACTTCGTCGAGATCAACCTTGAAACCAGCCGGAAAATTGGTGATAATTCCGCCATATGCGGGGCCATGACTTTCGCCAAACGTAGAAAGAGAAAGAAAATTTCCTAAATTGAACATGTTACAAAGTTACGCAGATATTTTGATTTTTGTAAGAGGAGTGCGCGTGAATAAACTAGGTTTTCAGCGCGGCAGATCTTTTAAAATTATTTTGAGTTTTTCCTTTTCTTCCGCGGAAATTTTTCGCCAAATAAATCCGTCTTTCAGTGAATTTCCTTTTAACTGCGGAAAAATTCCCGCATCTACATCTTCCTGAATAAAAGCTGGAGAAATCGCCGGCAAAGGTGTATCAAAACTGAAAGGATAATCCTGCACGACATTAAATTTTAAATTCCCGATTTGATGGGTTTCGTATTTTTTTAATTCAAAATGAGACGGTTTGTAAAACTGATTTGTGTTGAAACCCGTCATGAAACTACCGAGTTTAAAACTTGGTATTAAATCTTTCAATTGGCCCGGAAAACTTAGAAAGAGCAATCCTAAAACCGACAGGCAGGAAAAAGTGATGAGGGGTATTTTTTTCGAAACAGTTTCGTAAAAAATTACCAAAACGATAACCAAGAAAACGTCGAGAAAAAAGCGGTACTGCGCAGAAAATAAGAGAACCAGAATACTTTTGAAAAGAATCGAAATAAAAAGCAGCCACAAAATCCTGGACTTTCTTTTCACGCAAAAAAGTAAAAAGGTGATCAAACCCAAAAGAAAAGCAAAATGGATTTTTCCTTTAATTCCACTCAAAAAAAGCCAGTTTTTAAGGTAATCGAGTTTCGAAAATCGCTCAATTTCCGAAAACGCATACTGCATATCGTAGGTTTTCATGATTGCCATTTCGGCGGAATTTCGAAGCAATTCAGCATTCGGTTGCCCGGAAAAACCCAAATCGAAAAGCTCCAGAGGAAAAATCGGAAAGCCAAAAGTCCAGACATTTTTCATAAAAAACAGCAGCAGTAAAAGGATGCCGGGAATGATTACTTTTAAACGGACTTTTAAAATTACAACTCCATAAAGCAAGGCGAAAAGGGGCAGCCACACCATTGTCGGTTTTATTACAAACACAAACACCGAAAAAATAAAGAGCAGCGTGATTTTTTTATTGAAGTGTAGAAATTCGTTGGTGAGCATCAGAGAAATAACGATCACCGGTAAATCGGGGCTGGGAGACTGGCAGAAAAAAAATAAAAAGGGCAGGAAAATGAAATGAAGCCACGAGTGTTTTTCGAAGATGTAAACGACATAAACGAGAAGCATTAAAACATTAATCCTCAAAAAAGGATCGCTGAAATTTGAAAATCCCGCCTGAAAAATATGCCATACGGACATTTGGCCGAGCAGTAAATCGAGGTTCGAAATTCCTCTGACCATACCAACCTCCGAAAGCCATTTAATGGTGGGAACGTAATACCCGAAATGATCCAGAATAAAAGGAAAATAGGAGCCAAATAAAATTGTAACCAGAGAAAGGGGAATAAAATACAGCGCGTTTCGTGCGAGAAAAAGCCGGAAGTCACGGTACATTTTAAAGTAAAAAAAGGATAAAAGTCCAACGGCCAAGGTGCCGCCTTCAACATAAATATTTAAGGGAAGGAAGAAAGAAAGAAGCGTAAACAGAGTAGCCACGGTAAATATACCAGCCAATAAGTAGAAAGAAATTCCCGAGAAAATCGCTCCAAACAAGTGGGAAAAAATTCTGCCCCACCCAGCCAAAACCGGAAGCAAAACAAGGAGCATGAAGACGATGTATACCATAAAAAAAGATTGCTTAAAAATAAGCAATCTTTCTGTATGTTAAGTTGTTTTCTTAATTTCTGGGTTGTACTCTGCCGTCTTTTCGGTCGCCTGCACGGCCAATCGTATAACCAGTTGCACCACCAACCACGCCTCCAACTACTGCACCAAGACCACGGTTTTTCTTGCTGATAATCGCACCGGCAGCGGCACCACCTACCGTTCCGATAATGGTTCCTTTGGCGGCTTTACTCATTCCTTTTTTCTGAGTTGTTCCCTGCGAAGTTCCGGCATAGCTTCCATTGTTAGTGGATCCGGAAGAACTTGCGGCGCGCGGCGTATTGTTTACGTAAACCGTTTTTGTCTCACGAATAACCTGAGGTTTTGCAGCGGCCTGCGCCTTGCTGACTTCTGCAATACTGTCGGCTTTTTTTTGTGTTTCGTACGCCATTTTTTCTTTTTCGATGGCTAATTTTTGTTTTTCAATTTCCAGCTGTCTGGATTGAAATTCCATTTTCTGCTGATCCAAAGATTTTTCAGCGACAGAATTGTCTTTCGTACATGCCGCTAAAAGTAACATCGACATTGCGCCTGTTATAAAAAAGCCTTTTACAGCCTGCTTCTTATCTTCTATCTGTGTTATTACGTTGGTTGCATTCATAATCTTAATTTTTGAGAAATGATAAATTGAATAGTAACATTTAGTATTCTTCTTGGGGGTATAGCCAAAAACGTAACCAATGCAGTGTTAAGGATATGTTAAAAAATATAAGAAGATATAAAAAATAAGCAAGTAACTGTAAATCAGCTACTTGCTTAATGGAGGTTCCTAGCGGATTCGAACCGCTGTAGATGGTGTTGCAGACCACTGCCTAACCACTCGGCCAAAGAACCATTTGGGTTTGCAAATATAGGTTTTTTTATTTTCGGGTAAAAATTTATTTTAAAATTTTCCCTGAGAATTGATTCTGCGAAGGCGAACGTCGTAAAATTACAATCCCTTTACCAATAGTTTCAACTGTGCTTCCGTATTAATAACAACCGTAATTCCGACGGGATTTAATATAATTTGAGACGGCGTAAGTTTAAAAACGCGTCCCTGCATTTTCAAGCCTTTATAATATTCTTTATTAAAGGTTTCCTCGATGCTGTTTTTGGAAGAATCTTCCAGATCAGCCGTCGGGATTCCGTATTCGTCTTCGATCATGTTTACGATTTTACGCTGAAATAAAAGGGTGGCGGCTTTGTAGAGGATGTTTTTTGTTTTAAGTTTAAAACGCGTGTCGCTCAGCACAATTTTGCGCTTCACCGCATCGTAAACCGGTATTCCCGTAATAGACGAAATTCCCTCAACGGCGCCTTCTGTTGTTGCTTCAATTGCAACCCGATCCTCTTCGCCCGAAACGTTAATGGCGGTGATTTTAATTTTTGATTTGCCGTCCCGAAAGTCGAATTCCTTGCCAAGAAACGTTTTCTCCGCGATAACCGTGGCTTCTGTGAACGGAATATTGGCAGTGGTTTGCAGCAGAAATTTTTCCGGCAAAGTCTGCACGGAATTAAAATTTGCAATCGTTCTGATGGTGGGCGAGGCCGCGGGCTTCTGTCCGGAAAATGTTTCCGAGTACGTGTCGATACCGATGTTTGCATCAATTTGATTTCCATAGAAAATGAGCGGGGAAATATTAACGCTCACCGGCGTAATCTTCAACCATGTATCATATTCTTCGGAGATATTAAAAGGCTGCGCAAACTGGTTCCAGGCCATGATGGCATACTGCTGAAAGTTTAGTTGCGTGAGCATCATTTCATCAATTTTTTTCGAGAAATCCTTTTGTTGCTGCTTTAAACTGTTTTCAACAAGCGAGGTGATCGGGATCTGAATCTTACCGTAATCCAAAACGGGTTTGGTCACCCATTTAAAGCCCATGGGCGTGGTGCGGGTCGCCATTGTCCAGTTATTGTTGAACGTGAGTTGCGAATTAAAGTACATTACCGTTTCGAAAGTCGTATTTTGATACGTGTAAATTCCGAATGATCCGATGCCCTTTTCTGCGCGGATTCTTAATGGAACTTCAATAAGAAGGTTTTGTTTTGTGCCGCCCACTAAGCGAATGGGCCGCGTTTTCCAGACTTTTACCTTGAACTGATCATTATTGTTATCGCTAAAAGAATCGTCCTCGAAAATTAAATTTCCAACGGAAGCATTGATGAGGTTCCCGATTTCCGCAAGTGGAATTTTCACGGGCATCGAAATGGAAGACTTAATTTTCGGGAAATTATAATTGACTTCCGGTGTCATCATGGTCGGTTGCTGCGCAGCTCCGTTAAAAATAAAAATAAGAAGAAGTATTGTTAAAAAATTCCTCATCGCTTATTTATTTTTTGGAATACAAATGTGCATAAATTTTGAATAATAGATAAAAATTATTTTCATCATCACTTTTGAATCCGCTCAAAATGCGCACTCTTCTGCCGAAAGTCTTAATTTTGTAGGATTACAAAACGATTCATATCTTATACCAATGAAGAAACTAGAAATATCTGTACTGGATTTAGCTCCGGTGAAACAAAATAAAACCATTAACGATACTTTTAAGGACAGTTTGGCTTTGGCTCAGTTTGCAGAGCAGTTACACTACAAAAGATTCTGGCTGGCCGAACATCACAATATGGCGAGTATCGCAAGTTCCGCAACCTCTGTTCTTATTGGCTATATCGCGAACGGCACGCAAACCATTCGCGTAGGTTCCGGTGGCGTTATGTTGCCGAATCACAGTTCTTTGGTTATTGCCGAACAGTTTGGAACGCTGGAAAGTTTATTTCCGAAGAGAATCGATTTAGGCGTCGGCCGTGCGCCCGGAACCGACGGCATCACCGCCAAAGCTCTGGGACGAAATCCCATGAACATTAACCAGCATTTTCCGCACCAGATTCAGGAACTGCAGCGGTATTTCTCCGTTGAAAATTCGAAAAGTGCCGTACGCGCTATTCCCGGCGAAGGCTGCGATATTCCCATCTATATTCTGGGTTCCAGTACCGACAGCGCCTGGCTTGCGGCAAAAATGGGCTTGCCTTATGCATTTGCAGGACATTTTGCACCGGATATGATGGCGGTTGCGTTCGAGATTTACCGCACCAATTACGAGCCGAGTGAAGAATTCCCGCAGCCTTATATTATTGCCTGCGTCAACGGAATTGCTGCAGATACGGATCAGGAAGCGAAAAAACTGTCTACTACGCTTTATCAGGCGTTCATTAATATTATCCGCGACGACAGAAAACCGTATTCGCCGCCCGTGGATGATATCGACAATGTGTGGAATCCCATGGAAAAAGCGCACGTTATGAAAATGCTGCGGTACAGTTTTATCGGCAGTGAAAACACCATAAAAACAAAGATTCAGGAATTTCAAGAGATGTTCAACGTCGATGAGCTGATGATCACTTCGCATATTTACGAACAGGAAGCGCGTTTAAAATCGTATGCCATCATCCGGAAGGCTGTGGATTCTCTTTAAAAAAAATGAATGTGGCGATAAACCTGGAAAAATTTCATCTCTAAATTGGAGGCGCAGGAATGGAGTAGCCAGCAATAAAAAAATGGTATTCTTTCACATATTCAACTTAAATTCAGAAGGAAAAAGACGCCCACATTGGGATTGTCGGTTGCGCTAAATCTCAGTATCTTTGCAGAAATCTAAAAGTAAAATGTCGGATATTCAATTAAATACGATTCCTGAAGCAATTGAGGAGCTAAAAAACGGTAAAATAATTATTGTCGTCGATGATGAAAACCGGGAAAATGAAGGAGATTTTCTGTCTGCCGCAGAATTAACAACTCCCGAAATCATCAATTTCATGACGATTTTTGGTCGGGGTTTAATCTGTACGCCACTGCCGGAAAAACGGTGCGACGAGCTGGGTCTTGACATTATGGTAACACGAAGCAGTGATCCGAAGGAAACGGCATTTACGGTTTCTGTGGATTTGTTGGGCGCCGGAGTTTCCACGGGGATTTCCGCCAGCGACCGCAGTCAGACTATTTTAGCTTTGATGGATGAGAAAACGAAACCAGCAGATTTTATGCGTCCGGGACATATTTTCCCCTTGCGTGCGAAGAAAGGCGGCGTTCTCAAACGAGCCGGCCATACCGAAGCAGCCATTGATCTTACCAAATTGGCAGGCTTGAAAGAAGGCGGCGTGATCTGCGAAATTATGAACGACGACGGGTCTATGGCGCGTCTTCCGGAACTGATGGAGTTGGCAAAAAAACACGATCTGAAAATTGTCTCCATTGAAGATTTAATACAATACCAGTTAAGAAAAGGCGATCTTATCGAACGTTTGGAAGAAAGAAAAGTAAAAACCTTTTACGGAGACTTCGATTTTTTTGCATTTAAAGAAACGAGCACAGATCAAATTCATTTTGCTTTAACGAAAGGAAAATGGTCGGAAAACGAACCCATTTTGGTGCGCGTTCAGGCATCCAATTCCTATTTTGATGTTTTGAGCCGTTTGACGACGGGCGAAAAACCGCTCCTCGAAAAAGTAACCTCCATGATCAACGAAGAAGGAAAAGGTGCGTTGATTTTTATAAACAATGTATCGAACTCCGAAAATACGATGCGCAAACTGCAGCAGTTTTTGGATTTTCAGGACGGGCAGGAACAACGCCCGACTTTGGCTTCCAACTTCCACGATTATGGCATTGGAACGCAGATTTTAAAGAATTTAGGCATTAATAAATTCCGTGTTATTACGCAGAACGTGAATCAAAAACCTTTGGTTGGCGGTTACGATGTTGAGGTAACGGAAATGGTTGCCCTCTAGAAAAAGGCCCGCGCAAAAGCAAAAAATCCCGGTTCAATTACTGAACCGGGATTTTTTATGGATGGAAACTATTCCGTTTTTTTTCTGTTTTGAAACTTTTTAATCAGCGTATAAAAGACTAAAAATCCAAAAACGAAGATCGAAAAACGCGACAACAAATCGCCGGCTTTCGTGTAAAACGTCATTTTATCATAAAGATTTACTTTTGCGAAAAGCGTTGTTTTATCGCCGTAAAAAGTATCGGCAACCACATCGCCCCGCGCATTGATGTGGCCGGAAATCCCGCTGTTCGCGGCTCTGGCAATTTCGCGACGCGTTTCGATCGCGCGCAGTCTTGCGTACGCCATGAGTTGCTGATGTCCCTGCGTAACGCCCCACCAGGAATCGTTCGTCATAATTCCTAAAAAGTTCGCGCCCTTTTTCACGTAGTCGGTCACGAATTCTCCGTAGATGCTTTCGTAGCAAATGATGGGTGCCATTTTGCCTTTGTTGAAAGGATTGCTGAAGGCTTTTCTTTCCGGATCTGTTGCAAGGGAAGCGGTGGTGCCACCCAAATCGATCATGGCATTTCCCAGCAAAGGTTTCAGAACGTTGATGTAGGGAAAGATCTCGACGCCCGGCACCAGTTTTCCTTTGTGATAAACTTCTACCTTTTGGTTTGGAATGATCTGAACCGCCGAATTGTAACTGTCTACATACATTCCCTGCGAGGTTTGGTAAGCAGTTTCCGATTTCTGATCCGCGTTCGGGTAAAAACGGTGGGAGGAAATTCCCGTGGCAAAGACCGATTTCGGATGTTTCGTTAAAAACGTTTTAACGCCATTGAGAAGCGTGCTTTGGTCAAAAGCCGTTTCGGAGATAGAGCCGTATCCTGGAAGCGAAGTTTCCGGACCGATGTAATAATCGATCTGGCCCTGTGAATTTTGTTCTGCCAACTGAAGAAGATCACTTAAGATCGTTAAGCTGTCTTTCGAATATTTCTCGGTGTACGGATTCAGTTCGGGTTGAAGCATTAAAACGTTGACGGAGCCAAGTGGTTTTTCGTCAAAATTTTGGTATTTCACCATCGAAATCAAGATGGGTATGACGATGAAAATGGTTAAAACGGAGGAATTGATAATGAGCGATCTGCGTTTTCTGCCGGCCTCCCAAATCCGCCATGTATAAAAAGCATAGACGTTGATGACCAGAATCCAAAAACTTCCGCCCGTGGCGCCTAAAGTATCGTACCATTGGATGATTTTGGGATAATCGGCGAAGACATTTCCCAGGTTCAGCCAGGGCCAGGTAAGTTCCCAGCTGAGGTGTATTTTTTCAAAAACCATCCAGATCGCGACGAAAAAGACGAGACCGAAATACGTTCCCTGCGCTTTTTTATAAAGATGATAGCATTGAAAAATAATTGAGTAGAACAACGAATTCAGCAAAACGGGTATTACCACGGCCATGAGCGAGTGCGTGCCGTCGGGATTTTTGGCACCGTAGAGCCAGCCGGTCGTTACGATATTCCAGATGATGAAACACAGATAAGTGAGACCGAAAATGGCGCGGCTTTTATTTTTTATTTTGGAAAATTTGGTAATTTCGTGCTCCATCATCAGAAGCGGAACAAGTGCAAAAAAGATAAAGAAGGGAACGCCGTAGGTCGGCCAGGAAATGCTTAGAAGCAGTGCGGATATTAAAGAGAGAAGCAGATATTTCATAAGTTTAAAGGAGACTTAACGGATTTTTGTCGGGAAGAACTTAAAATGACAGGGCACGCAAATTTAACCAAAATATCTTTGTTGAATTTTATAAAAAGTCGAATTTATTTTGTGTGGATTTCTTTCGCCATTTCTATGCTTACGCCGTCCATTTCGCCGCGCATGGGTGGATTGGTTTTGGTGAGTTTTATTTTGATAAAGGTAATCTGTGGAAAAGAGACTTGGAGCTTTTTGAAAATTCTGCCGATAATGTGCTCCAGCAATTGGGAAGGAATGGACATTTCCGCGTGGAGAATATCGTTGACCGCAGCGTAATTTATGGTATCCTGGAGATCGTCGGTTTCGGTGGCTTTCCAGAGGTCGGCGTGGACTTCTACATTCAGAATAAAGGTGGTTCCGATGATTTTTTCTTCGGGAAGAACGCCGTGGAAAGCGTAGATTTTGAGGTTTTCGAGGATTATTTTGGAGGTCATTTATTAATTTAATTATTAAAAATCACAGGTTCAATATTCACTATCAAGTAAAAGATTTGTGCAATATTTAAATTATTTTGTTTTGTAAACTCTTGTAATTGACCAATTGTTACATGTCCAATATTTCTTAAAAATTTTTCACCGTAAAATATATATGACATTTCTCCAAGAGACAATATAAAAATCTCATTTTTTCTATTAAGTGTAACTAAATTCATTGTCTCCTTAAGTGATTTTAAACTTAGAATCTGATTATGCAGTTTACCGATAATATCATTGACAATAATACTTCCACTTTCGTCCTTGAGTACAATATTCAAATGATCAATCCGAATCTGTGAAAGTTCCATTAAAAAATTTTCCGATGAAATATGTGGCATATTTTATAAAATTATTTAATCGTCGTACTCAGTTCCAGCATGGCTTCAATGGGTTTTAATGCTCTTAAACGCAAATCTTCGTCCATGAGGATTTCCGGCAGTTCGTATTTCATGCAGAGATAAAGTTTTTCGAGCGTATTCCGTTTCATGTAAAAACATTCGGAGCAGTTGCAGGATTCGTCGAAAACCAAGGCGGGGATGAGCTTTTTGTGCGGTGCGCGTTTTCGCATTTCGTGCAGAATTCCTTCTTCGGTGGCAACGATAAATTCCTGGGCATCGTCTTTTTCCACATAATTTAAAAGGGCAGAGGTGGAGCCGACAAACGCCGCCAGATCCAGAACCGGCGTTTCACTTTCGGGATGGGCGATAAGTTTTGCGTGTGGATGATCGGCCAGCTGCTGCGCGATTCTTTCCATGGAAAAAGCTTCGTGAACGATACAGCTGCCGTCCCAAAGGATCATGTCGCGGCCCGTTTTTTTGGCTAGATATCGGCCCAGATTTTTATCGGGCGCAAAAATTATCGGACGGTCTTCGGGCAGCGATTTGATGATGGTTTCCGCGTTGGAGCTCGTCACAATAATATCGGATTCGGCCTTCGTTTCGGCGTTGCAGTTGATGTAGGTCGCGATTAAAGCGTTCGGGTATTGCGCGCGCATGGCACGTAGACCTTCGCCGCTGCAGCCGTCTGCGAGGGAGCAACCCGCCTGCGTGTCCGGGAGAACAACTTTTTTTCCGGGATTTAAAATTTTCGCGGCTTCGGCCATAAAGTGAACACCGCAAAAAGCGATCATATCGGCATTGGTATCTTTCGCGGCGCGCGCCAACTGGAGCGAGTCTCCTAAATAATCGGCAATATCCTGGATGGCCGGCGGCTGGTAATAGTGCGCCAAAATAACGGCATTTTTCTCTTTTTTAAGGTCTAAAATTGCCTTTACCAAATCGTCTCCCGTGGGAATAATGAGGTCGTCGATTTTCAGGAATCCTCTTACCGGCAGGTTGGTTTTTGCTTTATCTAAATTTTCGGTACTCATGTTAAAAATATTTAGGATTCGGATGTATAAATGTATAATTAAAATCCTGAATCAGATGATCGGAGGAAATAATTCGGTTTGAATTTTTCTGGGAAGAAATGCCCGCTCCGTCAGTTTCGATATTAAGAATTTCCCCAATAGAAGGATGTTCCGGTGCTACCACATTGTAAATTTCGTCTCTTCGTTCAGACTCCATCACCAGTTCGACAATGGGTAAAATGTCTTCGTAATGGATGTAGTTCGTTCGTTTATGTGGATTTTCGGGCGTTCTGTTTTTAAAGAAATTCCGGAGTGCGCGCTCGTCGCCCATCAAACCGCCAAAGCGTAAAATATTTGTTTGCGGATATTTTGTTTGAACTAAATTTTCGGCTGCCAAAATATCCGGACGGAGATTTTCCGTATCTTTTTCCGTGAAAGTTTGGTCTGCCGTAGGATAGATTCCGGTAGAACTGAAAAGGATGGTTTTCGGAAAAGATTTTTGAAATTTTTCGAAGCCGCTGCGCCAGCTTTCGCGTGAAATCGGCATGCTGAAAACAGCCACGTCAACCTCATTCAAAAAATCGAAATTTTGTGTCTTGCTGAAATCGAGGAGGTGAACTTCGTCTGCCACTTTTTGTAAAACGGGAATTTTTTCCGGTGTAGTGGTGGTCGCCAGGACAAAATGTTTCTTGTTTTTCAGATAAGCGGCCAGTCTTATTCCGACCCAGCCGCACCCAATGATGGCAATTTTCATGATTTTAAAAACTTTTTCAGCAGATCTTCCACATTTTTTTTTGCGACTTCCAGATCACTGTTAATCAAAATGACGTCGAATTCATTTTTAAAAGCCATTTCGTCGGCGGCTTTATGAACGCGGGTTTTTATAGTTTTCAGATCATCGGTCCCGCGCGAAATCAGGCGCAGCTCCAGTTCTGCCACCGAGGGCGGCATAATGAAAATGGAAAGTGCCTGATCGCCAAAATATTTTTTGAGGGAAATTCCACCTTTCACATCAACATCAAAAATAACCACTTTTCCGCTCGCCCAAATGCGCTCTACTTCGGATTTTAAGGTGCCGTAATATTTATCTTCGTACACTTCTTCAAATTCCACAAAAGCCTCTTCCGTAATTTTCTGGCGGAATTCGTCGGGCGAAACAAAATGATAGTCGATGCCATGCACTTCGCTGCCGCGCAAATCTCTCGTGGTACACGAAATGGAAAACTGCAGATCCGGAAATACGTCCAGACAGTGCTTAACCAAGGTTGTTTTTCCGCTTCCGGAAGGTGCCGAGAAAATGATAACTTTATTCATGAATAAGTATTGATTGTTGGTGAATGATGTATTATAGATCATTAATAAAAGCGTTTAGTGCTTCATCAATGTTACTAATCACGCCTCAATTATAAAACGTTCAGCGTCTGTTCCTTAATTTTTTCCAGATCATCTTTCATCATTACGACGAGTTTTTGGATTTCTGCGTGGTTGGCTTTGGAACCGAGCGTATTGATTTCCCGGCCGATTTCCTGCGAGATAAAACCGAGTTTTTTTCCGTTGAAATCTTCGTTTTTCGCGACTTCCTGATAATATTTAAGATGCTGCGTTAACCGTACTTTTTCTTCGGCAATATCTAATTTTTCCGTATAATAAGCCATCTCCTGGTAAAAACGTGTTTCATCGATCTGGTCAAACTCGTTCATGGATTTGCGGTAACGTTCCTTCACACCGTCCATCCGCACGTCTTCGTAAGGTTCCACCTGCGCGAGATAAGATTCGATCTTGCGGATGTTTCTCCCGAGTTCTTCCTGCAGGATTTCGCCTTCCGTTTCGCGGAAATTATTGAATTTCATGAGGGCTTCATTTAGAACTTCGATAAGAAAAACCCATTCGTTGTCATTAAGCTCGTCCGGGCGGGAAGAGATGGCTTCCGGCATTCGGATGGCCATTTTCAGATATTCGAAATCGGGGCCGTCGCCGGAGATTTTCCGGAGTTCTGCGATGTAGGCTTTCACGAGATCATGATTAATGGTCACATCGTTTGTGTCGTCTAAAGTTTCAACATTGATGTAACAGTCCACTTTTCCGCGCAGAATCCGGTCGTTCAGAATTTTTCGGATTTCGAATTCTTTTTCTTTATACCGCAAGGGCATCTTGATGTTGAGGTCGAAAGATTTGCTGTTGAGCGATTTCAGATCGATGGTAATTTTTTTACCGTCGAAGGTGCCTTCGCTTCTCCCGAAGCCGGTCATGGATAGAATCATGTATTTTCTTTAAGAGACAAAGGTAAATATTTCAAAACTTTTCGGCTGAAAAATTTCGGGCCAAAACTTTTCGGTGATTTTCCGAAAAGATAATTTTATATATTTGCACTTACAATAAAGATTTAGAAATATGCTTAAATCGCTTTTCCACTGGAAAGTCTTGGTCAATTTACTTTTGGCAGCTGCCATTTTCACAGGTCTGGTTTGGCTTACCTTTCGTTGGTTGGAGATGCACACGAATCACGGCAAAGAGATCGCTGTTCCGAATGTGATGAACAGATCTGTTCAGGATGCCATTAAAATCCTCGACGATTCCGGTTTGGAATATGAGGTGGACAGTTTTAAATATGATCCCAAATACCGTCCGTTTCAGGTTTTACAGATTTATCCCAGCCCGGGTTCCCGCGTAAAAGACGGCAGAACCATCATTATGAAGGTTAATCCAAGAACCTATGCGCAGGTTTCCGTTCCGGATATTTTAGACCGATACAAAGGTTTAGCATTTCGGCAACTGGAACAGGTGGGTTTAAAAGTGGGCGATACGATTTTTGAACCGAGTATTCAAAGAGACGCGGTAATTCGTATGATGTACAACGGTGCCACCCTGAAACCGGGTTCGCTTTTGCCGCGGTTTACCACAATCGATCTCGTGATTGGCGCAGGACCGAAGAGAAATATTTCCGTTCCCAATTTAGTAGGACTTACGGTTCAGGAAGCGAAAGCCATTATTGCACAAAATTTATTTGAAGTTGGCCTCGTGGAATACGAAGATAACAACAATGATGAATCCGATATCGTTTACTATCAGGATCCCGCGTCTTATGACGTCCGCGACCAGGGAATGCAGATCGATATCTGGGCGAGTAAGAAAACACCCGCCGAAATGGGTGGTAAAATCGCGCAGCTGAACTCCATTTACAGAATTAAAATCGATACGGTAGCGCCTTCCCAGAACTACTACGAAGATCCGATGTACAGAGCTCCGGAACGTCGTACGCAACCACAAGTGGAACGAGCGGTGCCCGTGACGCCACAGAGGGAAGCTCCAAAACCGGAAGTAAAAAGTACAGAAGCTCCAAAAACCGCAACCGATCAAAAAACCACTGTAACGACGCCGAAAACAACGACACCGAAAACAACCACACCAAAAGCGACAACGGCCCCAAAACCGGACGAAAAGCCGAAAGCCAAAAAGGTAATCGTTGAGTAGTTTTTTACGAATTATAAAATCTTAAAGCTTCAACGGTAATGTTGGAGCTTTATCTTTCACAGATAAAATGACAGACGAACACGAACAGTTTTCCGAAGAAGAAATACCGGATCAGGAATCGAACGAAGCGGAATCAGAAGGACTTTACGAGCATCTTTCCATTAAGGTCGATCGCGGACAGGAACCGCTTCGCATCGATAAATTTCTTTTTATTTTCCGTCAGAATTCTTCCCGAAACAAAATCTCTCAAACCTGCCGCGCCGGAAACGTGGTGGTGAATGGCGTGCCCGTAAAACAGAACTACCGCGTAAAACCCGGCGACGAAATTTCGGTGCTTTTAACGAAACCGCCGCGCGAAAACATCATCATTCCACAAGATATTTCTATAAACATCGTTTATGAGGATGACGACGTGGTGATTGTGGATAAAGCCGCGGGAATGGTGGTTCATCCAGGTCATGGGAATTATGACGGCACTTTGATCAACGCGCTGGCTTTTCATTTCGAAAAAAACGGTCAGAAATCGGATCTGGATCGTGTAGGCTTGGTTCATCGGATCGATAAAGATACATCGGGATTACTGGTGATTGCAAAAAACGAATATGCCTTAAGTTTCCTCGCGAAACAGTTTTTTGAGCGCAAAACCAAAAGACTGTACTGGGCTTTTGTGTGGGGCAATGTGGCAGAAGATGAAGGAACCATCACCGGAAATATCGGGCGGCACCTTAAAAACCGCATGCAGATGGCGGTTTTTGAAGACGGAAGTTTAGGAAAGCATGCTGTAACCCATTATAAAGTATTGGAGCGTTTCCGCTACATTACGTGGGTGGAATGCAAACTGGAGACGGGGAGAACGCATCAGATCCGCGCGCATTTTAAACATATCGGGCACACTTTGTTTAATGATGAGCGGTACGAAGGAAATCATATTTTAAAAGGCGTGAATATGCCGAAATACAAGCAGTTTGTAAAAAATGTCTTTGAAATTTTGCCGCGTCATGCCCTGCACGCGCATACTTTAGGGTTTATTCATCCGACAACGAAAGAGGAAATGTATTTTGAAAGTCCCATGCCGCAGGATATGGATGAAGCGGTGAAGAAATGGCGGAATTATCTGGAATCTTAATTACATAAAAACTTTTTTTATATTTGCTGAAATTGCACGCATCATTAATTATGAGAAAAATATATACGTTATTTTTCGTGGTGGTTTTCTTCGGAACCTACAAAAGCCAGGAAACACTGCCTTATTACCAACAGTATCTGCTGGAAGGCGATTTCCTATTTAATCCTGCCCTTTATGGCAAAACCGACGATGTGGTGCTGAATTTAAACTACCAAAAGCAGTTTTCGCAGTTCGATCAGTCGCCGAATGTGCAGTCCATCGGCATGCATGCCAATGTTTTCGACAGGGTAGGCGCAGGTTTAACTTTTTTCCGCGATCAGAACGGACCGATTTCCGCGAACGGCATTGGCGCGGGCGCCTCCTATTTTATTCCTCTCGATGATGACGGTGAACGAAAAAGCCAGTTTTCCTTTGGGACGAATGTGAATTTCTACAATTTGAGTATTGATCTGGGAGCGCTCAACCCGCAGGATCCGGGCGATCCAACGCTGTCTTCTGATGCCAATTCCTTATTTTTGGTCTATGCCAATTTGGGGATGGCGGTAACGTACCGTAATTTTTTCGCGGGCGTTTCCGTTAACGATATTGCTTTAACCAACGATATTCCCATCGTGAACGGCATTGAGCCGGAACCAACCAAATTTATCATCAACGCGGGTTATGATTATTATTTAAATGAACAGCTTTATGTAACGCCGTCGGTTTCGATGAATTTTAATACGAATTCCACGCGCATCACCGATTTAAATTTAATGGGAACCGCGGTGGGCGATCAAAATTCCTTTTCCGCGGGTGCCAGCATGCGAAGTTCCAAGAATCAGTTTGGCAGCCAGAATCTGGGTATTTCTCCCATCGTCAAAGCTACGGTGAACAACTTCTTTTTTGGTGCCACTTATAATTTCGGTCTGTCGGATATTCAGGAGTACGCCGGCAGCAGTTTTATGCTGAGCGTGGGGTATAATATTGAAAACTTTATCAATTCGAGAGGATTCAGATATTAAGGTTGCTTGGCGGTAATTGAAGATGATGAATGATTATCTTTGTCGCACACAATCCTAACCTAATGTTCCAACCGGCATTTTTTGCCTTTTTCCTGGCTCTTTTCCCATGATCTATCTCCACATTCCTTTCTGCAAACAAAAATGCAGCTACTGCAACTTCCATTTTTCTACGTCTTTAAACTATAAGGAAGATATGGTTGCGGCGATTAAAAAGGAAATTTTTCTGCGCAAAGACGAACTGGAAAGTCAAAATTTAAAATCCCTTTATTTCGGCGGAGGAACGCCTTCTATACTTAAGGTTAAGGAACTGCAATCCATTATTGATGAGGTTTTAAAATATTTTGCTTTTGAGGCGGACATCGAAATCACGCTCGAAGCAAATCCCGATGATTTGGATAAAAACTTTCTTATGGAGCTGTCAAAAACGCCATTTAACCGGCTGTCCATCGGAACGCAAAGTTTTTTTGAAGCAGATTTAAAATTGATGAACCGCGCCCACACTTCGAATGAAGCGGAAGATTCCATCAAGCGCGCACAGGATTTTGGCTTTGAAAATATCAGCATCGATTTAATTTACGGATCACCAACTTCCAGTTTCGACATCTGGAAAGAAAATTTAAATAAAACCATCGAACTGCAGGTGCCGCACATTTCTTCTTACGCGCTAACGGTTGAACCGAAAACCGCTTTGAATACGTGGATTTCGCAGGGCAAGATTGCAGCGCCAAAAGAGACCGAACAGCACGAAGAATTTTTTTACATGACGGAATTTCTGAAAGGTCAGGGTTTCGATCATTACGAAATTTCTAATTTTGGAAAGCCGAGTTTTCACTCCAAACATAACTCCGCGTACTGGAATTATGAAGCGTATCTGGGCATCGGTCCGTCTGCGCATTCTTACAACGGGCGCAACGAGCGGAGCTGGAATATCGCGAACAATCAATTGTACATCAATTCTTTAAATCAAAATAAACCCGCAAAGGAAACGGAAATTTTAACACAAAAAGATCAGTTCAATGAAATGCTGATGATTGGTTTGCGGACCACGTGGGGCGTAAATTTATCTTCATTAAAGGAGAAATTCAGCAGCGAATTGACCGAGTCTTTTCAAACGCAAATTCAACAAAAAATTGCGGATGGAATTCTGGTCATCGAAAATAATTATTTGAAAATTCCGGAAAAACACTGGTTCCTCGCGGACGGAATTGCTGCCGATCTGTTTATTTTGTAAGCGGTACGAAGTTCAAAATAAAAAAAAATTAGCCATTAAGCGGTTACTATTATTCATATTTTTCGGAAAATATGGTGCGGCGTTTTCGACTTTCTGATAACAATTCTTTCATACCGTTTTTTTAAGATTTTTGATGTTAAAAGAGCTTAAGTGGCTCTTGCCTTTTGCTCTGGCTCTTCTTCGACGATTCAGGAATAACACAATTGAATTACAAGCACATTCACCTTTACATTCCGCCCGCACCATTGCAGCATAATTCGTATTTTTGTAAAAATTTTAGCTCTTGAAAACTAAAAAGCCCGATTTCAGCCACCTTTCTGCTAAACAGTCCATTGGGATTTTCGATTCCGGCGTGGGTGGATTAACCGTCGCAAAAGAAATTAAACGGTTGTTGCCGCACGAGGATCTGGTTTATTTTGGGGACACGAAACACCTGCCCTACGGCGAAAAATCGCGCGAAGCGATCGTGGGATATTCTACGAAAATCACGGATTTTTTGCTGGAGAAAAACTGTAAAGCAATCGTAATCGCCTGTAACTCCGCCACTGCAAACGCATTGAAAGAGGTTCTGGATTTGGTGGATCATCGGGTTCCCGTTATCGACGTCATTAATCCCGTGGCCGAAAAAGTTTCGTACGAAATCCACACCAATGTGGGCGTTATTGCGACGAAAGCTACGGTGAATTCGGGACTTTATAAAAAATCCATCCGCAAGCACAATAAGTTCATCAAAGTCGAGGAACTGGCCACGCCGCTGCTGGTGCCGGCCATTGAGGAAGGTTTTCGTAACCATCCGATCACGCATTCAATTATCTACAATTATTTGAGCAGCAGTAAACTGAAGAATATTGAAACTTTAATTTTAGGATGTACGCATTATCCGTTATTGCTGCCGGAAATCAAACAGTTTTACGGAAACCGAGTTCGCGTTATTGATTCTCCGACAATTGTTGCAAATCAGCTGAAAATGATTCTGGAAAAACACAACCTCCTAAACGAAAACAATCCAAAACCGACCTATCATTTTTACCTGTCGGATATCACAAAGAATTTCGAGAAAATCTCAAAAAAGTTCTTCGGCAAAAGTATTGATCTGGAACTGAAAGTACTTTAAGTTTCTTGCGCCGAATTCTAGGAAATTGCCACGAAAACACGAATGTTTAATATTTTCTACGTAGAAGCTGACGACAAAAAGGAAACTTTTTAGTTATTTCTGAATTAAAGATTTATCAGTCTTTGAAGACCAGGATTTGATATAAAAATTAAATTACTTCCGCAACCTCGTTTGGTTTAAAGAACGAAAAGCTTACGTTTCCGTACTTGCGCGTATCGATTAAATTCGGATGTTCCAGTTTCGTACGGCTTTGATGTTCGAGGATAAAAACGCCGTTTTCTTTGAGATAATTATTGTTCAGCACCAAAGAAATCAGTTCCTGGTACTTTTTTTCTTCCGTTTCGAAAGGCGGATCCGCTACAACAATTTCGAAGGTTTTTCGGTTTCGGTTTTTCTTCAGGTATTCAAAAACATCTGCACGCATTACATTAATCTGGGCGCCCATGTCGAGGTCGGTGGCGGTGGAATTGATAAAGCCGGCGTGTTTGGTATTCATTTCTACAGAAGTCACGTCTTTGCATTCTCTGGAAGCGAATTCCAGCGTAATGGAGCCAATTCCTGCAAACAGATCCAGCACCGAAATGGACGCGAAATCGAACCGGTACCGATTTTCGATAATGCTGAAGAGGGCTTCTTTTGCAAAATCCGTGGTGGGTCTTACATCGAAATTTTTCGGAGCGGAAATTCGTTTGGCTTTCCATTGGCCGCTGATGATTCTGTACATTGAGAGGTTGGTGTTTGTTAAATGATAGATAAAAGCAGGACTGAGAAAAGAATTTTATTTTTTTAACGCAAAGGCGCGAGATCAATTGTTGCTTACTCTTTAAGGCGCAAAGGCGTTTCACTTTGCAAAGTCAAGTCAAAACCCAGAGCCTTTTTTAGTACCGCAATAACTTTCATAAAAACCGACCATTTACCGCAATTTTCAGTTAGCTTTTTCACCTTTGCCTTGCTTCTGGAATTTTACCGGGCATTCAAAATAAAATTCTTTTTCGGAATATTATCGTAAACGATCTTTAAATTTTTTACGAATTTTTTCAGTTCGGAAATAAACGTTTCATTTTCGGTGGTTTCACCATAAACATAAAACTGGGTGTCGTTACTGCCGAAACCAATTTTGCTGAGCGTGAACATAATAAAATAAAGGAAATCCACTTCCGAATTTACGTCCAAATTATTATATAAAATCACTTTTTTGTGGTCGAGGGCGAAAAATTCACACTGCTGATGATAGAGATTGATATGAATTTCCTTCTGATTTTTTCCAGAAATTGTATTCAAAAACTGCTCCCCCGAAAAATTGAAATTCGTGGGCAGCGCCAGGTCTTTAATTTTGCGATAGGTCACTTTCGGCAAGGTATAATAAAACTGAAGGCCAAACTTTTTGTTGACGGAGAGCATTAATTCTTCTTTTTCGCGGTCGACAGGGGCGTTAAAGGCGATCAGGTCATAACCTAAATCGTGGTCCGAAAAACCTTCGGGCATCAAAGTAAAATGATTCAGCGCCGAGATGACGCTGATTTCTTTAAAGTTTTTCTGCTCTAAAACAGCGTCGAGTTTTGTCTGCAGAAAGTTTTCGGGCGAATCTTCGCTCACAAAAAAAGAATCTTCCCCGGAAACATTTCTGTTTCGGGAAATCTGATATTGCAGGCCGTCTTTCGTAAAAAGTAATTTGAGTTGTTCCATGCTTTACGCCAGCAAATTTATTAAAATTAATCGGCTTTCGGAATTTTCTTTATTATGAGCCTTTATGTAATACATGAGCTGAATTTGGGGATAGGACCTGAGGCCGTTATCGAAAAAAAACGAGGACGGTGCCCGATTGATGATGCAGAATTTCCTTGTTATGAAACTCGAGGTTCGTCTGGCTTTCCAACACGTCGTGGACCATTTGTTGCAAAACGCCGTCACCGATGCCGTGGATGATTTCGAGCTTCTTCAGGTTGTTTTTTCGGCAGTAATCCAATGTCGAGAGAAGTTTTTCCTTTTGGAGAAAAAGTCTTTCGAAGGAATCGTACGCGGCCGTATTTTTCACGAGGTTTTCAAAATGAAGATCGAGCAGGACCGGTTTTTTGTGATGCTTTTTGGAGACCGATTTAGAAAATTCTGTTTTTTGAACGGTGTGCATTTCGTCGTAAAGCCCGGCAGCCTGCAGCACAAGGTCAGACTCGTCGTACTCATACCGGAAGCCGTGTTCATCTTCGAGGATCACCTTTTTTCCCTGAATGGAGATAATTTTTCCTTTTAAATTTTCGTCCACCACCGAAACTGAGTCGCCTTTTTTCATTTCGTACTTTTCATTGCAGCGAAAATAAGAAAATTTCTGTTCTGGCCGTACCTTTGAAGTGCGTAGAAAAGTATCATTAACGTCATCCATGATATTTAGCGTTAAAGGTTTTGTGATCACGGTTTTTAATGCCATGAATTTTCACCCAAATCCCCGGATGTGTACTTTGCATTATGCTGCAAAAATCTTCCCGAAAATTTCCATAAATTTGAAGGCATATTAATCAGCTTAAAAACATCAATTATACCCTATGGATCCAATTTTTGACCTTATTGAACAGGAAAGACAACGGCAAACGCACGGCATCGAACTTATTGCATCGGAAAATTTTGTTTCCGAAAACGTGATGAAAGCGGTCGGAAGCGTTTTAACAAATAAATATGCGGAAGGTTATCCCGGAAAACGATATTATGGCGGGTGCGAAGTCGTAGACGAGGTGGAAACTCTGGCCATCGAAAGAGCGAAAGAACTTTTCGGTGTGGCGTATGCGAATGTGCAGCCGCATTCCGGGTCCCAGGCGAATGCAGCCATTTACCTGGCGGTACTGAAGCCGGGAGATCAGATTTTAGGTTTGGATCTGTCCATGGGCGGCCATTTAACGCACGGATCTTTTGTGAATTTTTCCGGAATTCAATACGGCGCCAATTTCTACGGCGTGGAGCGGGAAAGCGGTCTCATCGATTACGAAGCCATGCGTCAGAAAGCATTGGAGGTAAAGCCGAAAATGATCATCGCAGGGTATTCGGCGTATTCGCGTGATCTGGATTTTAAAAAATTCCGTGAAGTGGCTGATGAGGTAGGGGCGACACTTTGGGCCGATATTGCGCATCCCGCGGGATTGATTGCTAAAGGTCTTTTGAGTTCGCCTTTCGAACACTGCCATGTGGTGAGCACAACAACCCATAAAACACTTCGCGGACCGAGAGGCGGTTTAATAATGATGGGCAAAGATTTCGAAAACACATACGGACATCGAACACCAAAAGGTGACACTAAAATGATGAGTCAGGTTTTGGACAGTGCCGTATTTCCGGGAATTCAGGGCGGGCCACTGGAACATGTGATCGCCGGAAAAGCCGTCGCCTTTGCAGAAGCGATTGATGAGAAATTTGAAGTCTATACCAAGCAGGTTGTTGCCAATGCACGTGCTTTGGCCAAAGCCATGATCGACAATGGTTTCGATATTGTAAGTGGCGGCACGGATAATCATCTGATGCTCGTGGATCTCCGCAATAAAAATGTGAACGGCAAAGAAACCGAGAAAGCTTTGGTAAAAGCCGATATTACGTGCAACAAAAACATGGTGCCGTTCGATGACAAATCTGCCTTTACGACGTCGGGAATCCGTTTGGGAACGGCAGCGATCACGACGAGAGGTTTGAAAGAAAGGGATATGGAAGTTCTGGCCGGACTGATCAACGAGGTGGTGATGAACATTAACGATGAGGGCAAAATTGCGGAGGTTCGGAAGAAAGCGAATCAGATGATGGAAGGGAAGGCGTTGTTTAATTATTAAGGCTGCTGACTGCTTTGAGGTTGATGATTTTATACGAAACTTCTCGATACGCTGCGCTACTCGAAGTGACGACCGACAGAAGATTCGGATGCCTTTTAATTAGAAATCACGCCGTCAGTTCGAGTGATTTTGCGAAGCAAAATTGTATCGAGAACTTTATAACTAAGGCCGGTCCAAAACCACTTCTCAATACGCTGCGCTACTCGAAGTGACGGAGAGTTGAAGGGAGATGTAAAGGAGCATTTGATAAAGAACTTCTCGATACGCTTCGCTACTCGAAGTGACGGCGGGTTCAATGATTTGCTGAGGAGCACATAAAAAACTTCTCGATACGCTTCGCTACTCGAAGTGACGACCGACTGAAGATTCGGATGCCTTTTAATTAGAAATCGCGCCGTCAGTTCGAGTGATTTTGCGGAGCAAAATTGTATCGAGAACTTTATAACTAAGGCCGGTCCACAAGCACTTCTCGATACGCTGTGCTACTCGAAGTGACGGTGGGTTGAATGATTTGCTGAGGAGCACATAAAAAACTTCTCGATACGCTTCGCTACTCGAAGTGACGACCGGCTCAAGTTTTCGGATGCCTTTTAATTAGAAATCACGCCGTCAGTTCGAGTGATTTTGCGGAGCAAAATTGTATCGAGAACTTTTAAGACTAAAATAGTTGATATAAGAAAAAAGCAGGCAAAATGAATCTCTCATACGTCTATATTTTAAAATGTTCCGATGATACCTTTTACACTGGAGTAACAAGTGATCTGGAACAAAGGGTGCAGGAGCATGAGGGCGGAAAGCACGGTGATTCCTATACCGCCCAAAGATTGCCTGTCGAACTGGTCTATTTCTGTAGTTTTACGGATATTAATCTTGCCATTGAATTTGAAAAAAAGCTTAAAAAATGGTCGCGGGCAAAGAAACTGGCGCTCATTGAAAACCGGTATGATGATCTTCCGGCGCTTTCAAAAAAAGTTTTTAAAAAATGAGCAGTACGGTGATGGGATTTTAGTGTGAAAATATATTTTAAAAACTTCTCGATACGCTGCGCTACTCGAAGTGACGACCGGCTCAAGTTTTCGAATGACCCTTAAGTAATAATCGTGCCGTCAGTTCGAGTGATTTTGCGGAGCAAAATTGTATCGAGAACTTTTAAGACTGAAATAGTTGATATATTAAAAAAAAACAGACAAGATGGAGCTTTCATACGTCTATATTTTAAAATGTTCCGATGATACTTTTTACACTGGAGTAACAAGTGATCTGGAGCAAAGGGTGCAGGAGCACCAGGGCGGAAAGCACGGTGATTCCTACACCGCTCAAAGACTGCCTGTCGAACTGGTCTATTTCTGTAGTTTTACGGATATTAATCTTGCCATTGAGTTTGAAAAAAAGATCAAAAAATGGTCGCGGGCAAAGAAACTGGCGCTCATTGAAAGCCGGTATGACGATCTTCCGGCGCTCGCGAAAAAGGTTTTTAAAAAATGAGCAGTACGTGATGGGATTTTGAGTACAAGAATATAATCTAAAGGCTTCTCGATACGCTGCGCTACTCGAAGTGACGGTGGGTTGACGGCTTTCGTTTGTCCGTTAACAAGCGCAAACCGTAAGAAGTATCGCGCCGTCAGTTCGAGTGATTTTGCAGAGCAAAATTGTATCGAGAACTTAAGTGAACGATAAGTGATAACAGAACGGAATTGATTTATAAGAATTACACCAGAAAAAGATGTTTGATAAGAACTTCTCGATACGCTTCGCTACTCGAAGTGACGACCGGCTCAAGTTTTCGGATGCCTTTTAATTAGAAATCACGCCGTCAGTTCGAGTGATTTTGCGGAGCAAAATTGTATCGAGAACTTTTAAGACTGATATATTAAAAAACAGACAAGATGGAGCTTTCATACATCTATATTTTAAAATGTTCCGATGGTACCTTTTACACGGGAGTAACAAGTGATCTGGAACAAAGGGTGCAGGAGCATCAGGGCGGAAAGCACGGTGATTCCTATACCGCCCAAAGATTGCCTGTCGAACTGGTCTATTTCTGTAGTTTTACGGATATTAATCTTGCCATTGAATTTGAAAAAAAGATCAAAAAATGGTCGCGGGCAAAGAAATTGGCGCTTATTGAAAACCGGTGTGACGATCTTCCGGCGCTTTCAAAAAAAGTTTTTAAAAAATGAGCAGTAGGGTCATGGTATTTTGGTGCGAAAATATATTTTAAAAACTTCTCGATACGCTGCGCTACTCGAAGTGACGGCGGGGGTAAATTTGTAAGAATTGCACTAATTAGCTACTTTCGTCAGTTCGAGTGATTTTGCGAAGCAAAATTGTATCGAGAACTTTATAACTAAGGCTGGTCCAAAAGCACTTCTCGATACGCTTCGCTACTCGAAGTGACGGTGGGTTTAAGTTATCAGAATTGTATTAATTAAACGCTTTCGTCAGTTCGAGTGATTTTGCGAAGCAAAATTGTATCGAGAACTTAAGTGAACGATAAGCGGATACCAAATGGAAATTTATAATTATAATAAATAGAAAGTGATGCTCGATAAAGAACTTCTCGATACGCTTCGCTACTCGGAGTGACGGGGGTTTAATTTTCTCAAACTGGAGTGATTAAGTCGCCTTCGTCAGTTCGAGTGATTTTGCGGAGCAAAATTGTATCGAGAACTTTTAAGACTGATATATTAAAAAACAGACAAGATGGAGCTTTCATACATCTATATTTTAAAATGTTCCGATGGTACCTTTTACACGGGAGTAACAAGTGATCTGGAACAAAGGGTGCAGGAGCATCAGGGCGGAAAGCACGGTGATTCCTATACCGCCCAAAGATTGCCTGTCGAACTGGTCTATTTCTGTAGTTTTACGGATATTAATCTTGCCATTGAATTTGAAAAAAAGATCAAAAAATGGTCGCGGGCAAAGAAACTGGCGCTCATTGAAAGCCGGTATGACGATCTTCCGGCGCTCGCGAAAAAGGTTTTTAAAAAATGAGAAGTACGGTGCTGGGATTTTAGTGCGAAAATATATTTTAAAAACTTCTCGATACGCTGCGCTATTCGAAGTGATGAGGGGTTTAGATTTCTAGAATTGGTTAATTAATTAGACTTCGTCAGTTCGAGTGATTTTGCGGAGCAAAATTGTATCGAGAACTTTAAGTAAACGATACGTGATAACAGAACGGAATTCATTTATAAGAATTACATAAAAAAAAGATGTTTGATAAAGAACTTCTCGATAAGCTTCGCTACTCGAAGTGACGATGGTTTGAATGATTTGCTGAGGAGCACATAAAAAACTTCTCGATACGCTGCGCTACTCGAAGTGACGGAGTTACATTAAGCAGAATTGTATTAATTACACGCTTTCGTCAGTTCGAGTGATTTTGCGGAGCAAAATTGTATCGAGAACTTTAGCTAAACGATAAGTGTATACCAAACCGGAATTTAAATTTATACCATAATCTCAACCTTACTTTGGAACATAAATCCTATACTTTCCTCGAAATCAAACAAAAGATGGTGAACTACTGCGTTTATCAGGACCGCTGCCATAAAGAAGTGGAAGAGAAGATGCGCGATTATCTGATCATCCCCGAAGCAAAGGAAGAAATTCTGCTTTACCTGATGAAGGAGAATTATCTGAACGAAGAGCGTTTCACGCGGAGTTACATCCGCGGCAAGTTTTATATGAAATCCTGGGGACGCAATAAAATCCGCAACCATCTAAAATTTAAGGGTGTTTCCGACAAGTTAATTACCTCCTGTTTTGATGAGATTGAGGAGGAAGATTATGAAAAAACACTGCGCAAAATTTATGAGAATTACTATTCCAAACAAACCGCCGCAAAGCCGTATCAAAAAAAAGCAAAAACGGTGAATTATTTACTCGGAAGAGGATTTGAATATGATTTTATTAACCAAATTCTTAAAGACGGAGCGGCGGATTAAAAAAAAATGAGAATTATTTGAATATTTTAATTAATTTGCACTCGTATTTTATAACTAATAGCCGATATCAATAACATGATATGAAGAAAATAACTCTCATCATCGCTGTTTTCCTCATGGTCACAGCGACTGCACAGACTTTTAATTACGGGGTGACGGGGAATTTCCATAAAGGTTCCATAGTTGGGGTGCACGATGTTTCCAAAGGTGCTTATGGTGGCGGAGTAGGGATTTTCGGACAATGGTCGCTCGTGGAAAATGATGTTTTCGATTCTGCATGGCTTTATCTAATGCCGCAGCTGGAATACAGTATGCAGGGCGAGATTGCTAAGGCAGAGCAGGATAAGTTTGGTATACAGAAATTTCATCACGATTATATTGCCATGCAGGTGTATTTAAAATACTTTTTCCATCAGGGAAATATGAAGCGGGATCTCTATTTATTTGCCGGACCGCGCATCGAATATCTGGTCCACGAAAAGCGGGAGGTGGATCCGGCTTACGATCTGGCATACTACCAATATAATGGCGACGACGAGGTAAATAAATTCGGCTACGGGATTTCATTTGGCGCGGGCTTAAAAGTGACGCAACAATTTGAAGCATTTTTAAGATACGATCGCGGCTTCGGAACCGTTTATCCCAATAATGACCGCCGGAACACCTACAACAGGCTTTTAGCGCTGGGCATTAATTATTACTTTAACGAAAACTGGTGGTAGGAGACGAAATAATGTAAAGATTATGGGTTCCGGAACTATCTTTATATTTGTAATCTTAAAAATAAGAAATGATGAAATACTTTTCGGTATTTTCTGTGATACTCACCCTACTTCTCCTGTTCTCCTGCAAGCCGAAGAAAAACATCGTTTATCTCTCCAACAATAATTTCGAACAGGAAGTCTCGCAGGCAAAATATTCAGGTCTTCATATTCAGGAGGGCGACAAGCTGCAAATTCAGGTCTCCGCATTCGAAGAAATCGCGGTGCGGCCTTTCAACCGGTCTACGATGACGGGAACGGGCGACGCGGCCTCAGGAAGTGGCACCGGAAGTTCCACGGCAGCAAACGAATATATTGTAACGTCGGAAGGAAATATTATCTTCCCGGTTTTAGGAGCGGTTTACTGCAAAGGCATGACGAAACAGCAACTCAAAGATGATCTGGAGAGCCGGCTAAAACGGTATATTACGGAACCCCTTGTTACCATTACGCTTTCCAATTTCAATTTCAGTGTTTTAGGAGAGGTTAAAAGTCCGGGGCAAAAAACGAGTCCTACCGAAAAATTAAATATTTTCCAAGCCATCGCTTTATCCGGCGATCTAACATACGATGCGAACCGAACCAATATAAAATTGCTCCGAACCTCAGAGACCAGCGGAAAAGATGAGGTCGTTTCTTTGGACCTCTCCGAAGCTTCTATTGTGAACTCTCCCTATTATTATCTGCAGCAGAATGATATCCTTTATGTAGAACCAGATCGGAACAAACAGGTTTCTGTAAATAACGATTCGTCAACAGATAAATGGATCAAATATGGAGGCGTAGGACTTGGTTTGCTTACCCTGATCATTTCCTTAACCCGATAACGAAGCAGATGGAACTTTTAGAAAATTCGGTACCGGCGCAAAAGGCTAAGCCGCTCAATATTAAAAAGGAGATTGGCAAGTATTTACGGAAATGGCCGTGGTTTTTACTGAGCATCATTTTGTTTTATACCGCAGCGAAAATTTATTTGCGGTACGCACAACCGCAATTTTATTCAAAAACCTCTTTAAAACTTCAGGAATCAAAAGGAAAGTCTACGGCCCTCAGCGATTTAAAAAATCTGGGCATGGGCGTGAGTGGCGATAACGAACTACAGGGTGAAACTACGGTTATCGTCTCTAAACCGATTTTAGGAGCGGTGGTTAAAAATCTTGATTTGGATGTTACTTTTTTTAGTCTGGGAACCATTAAAGAAGTAGAACTTTATCAGGATTCGCCACTCAAGGGAAAAATCCTCCGCATTTATCAGCCGGACACTTTCTACAGTACCGCTTACACTTTAGAGCCGGTAGGTAAAAACTCTTACAAACTTTCCGGATTGAAGAAGCAATACCGCTTTGGCAGCCCCGCGGAACTGCCTTTTGGAACAGTTCAAATCGATGCGAAGCCTGGTGTTGTTTTAACTGCCCCTTTAAAAATAGTTTTTAGAAATCCGAAAAATGCGGTTGCCGCCTTAGAAGGTGGAATAACTGTCTCTCTGCCGGAGAACAAAGGGTTGCTCATGGAGTTATCAATGGTTGGACCTGTGCCGAAAAAATCGGAAGATATCCTTAACGAGCTTTCGAAACAGTACATCATCGACGGCGTAAAAGATAAAAACGAAGAAGCAAAAAATACGCAGGATTTCATTAATGAAAGACTGGCCATTATTACGGACGATCTTTCGGGTATTGAAGGAGAAAAGGAACAGTTCAAGCGTAAAAATCAAATTACAGATCTGGAAACTCAGGCTGGCTTATCGGTGGGGAAAGCCGAGGAAAACACGAAGCAGATCTTAACGCAAACGATGCAGTTGGATTTAATTAATTCCGTTATTGCAGCAAGTTCGGGGAATCAGCTTTTGCCGACGGGATTGGGTTTACCTGCAGGTGCAGAAAGTACTATTTCAGAATACAATGAGTTAATGCTCACCCGAAACAGAGTCTTGAAGCAGGCCACGCCAGAAAATCCGGCGATGATCGAAATTAATAAGCAGATTGCCGCACTGAAAAACCTGGTGCGTCAGAATTTACTGGAATCCCGGGAGACGCTGCAACTCCAAATCGCTCAGGCTAAGGGGCAACTCAACCTTGCGAAGGGAAATATTGAGAAATATCCAACGCAGGAAAAAGTTTTCCGAAGTATCGACCGCCAACAGACTTTGAAGGAACAACTCTACCTGTACCTTTTACAAAAACGAGAAGAAAACGCCATCACGCTGGCGGTGACGGCGCCAAAGGCTAAAATCGTCAATCCCGCTTTTACAACCGGTATTGTAAAGCCCAACTACAGCCAGATCATCTACGGGTCGCTTGCTGCAGGATTTCTGCTGCCGTTGCTGGTATTTATCGGCATCAACACTTTAGATACCAAAGTTCATACGAAGGAACATATCGCTTCCCGCCTCCCAGATGCTTCCGTAATCGCGGAAATTCCGGTTAATAAGGAGGAAAACGCGATGGTTCATCCGAACGATTTTTCGGTTTTTGCGGAATCGTTCCGGATTTTAGGATCTAATCTTAAATTTTTATTGCGGGCAAAAAATGTAGATAGAGGAGGAACGATCCTCGTAACGTCTTCGGTAAAAGGCGAGGGAAAAACGACGATTTCCATGAACGTCGCGCTGACCCTGGCCGGACAAAGCAAGGTTATTATTGTGGGTGCAGATATTCGGAATCCGCAGCTGCACCGTTTTATCCTGGGAAAAAACTTTGGACTCACGGATTTTTTGGTTTCCGATGATACCGTACCGGATGAATACATCGGCAGGTCCGGCATTAACGAAAATCTAGAGGTCATGTTCAGTGGACAGATCGCCCCCAATCCTAATGATTTGCTGGACATGCCTAAATTCAATCAAATGATCGCTTATCTTAAAAGAAAATATGATTATATTATTCTGGATTCTGCACCGGTAATGCTTGTCAGTGATACGCTGCATTTGGTGGAGATTTCCGACGTGGTGCTGTATGCTGTGAAATCTGATTTTACGGAGAAGGAGATGATCGACTTCGCCGCAGGATTCCGCAAGGAAAATATGATTAAAAATATGGCTTTTGTGCTGAACAGCGTCAAACCCGAAAACACGCGTTATGGCAAAAAATACGGCTACGGCTATTATTCCTATACGCACGACGAAAAACCGAAGTGGTGAAAAGATTTATTTAAGGTGAATCTGTGAATCTGTGAAGAAGTGAAGAAGTGAAGAAGTGAACCTGTAAACAAGTTCACGTTCACAATTTCACAAGTTCAAACCTTCACACCCAAAAAGAACTCAAAACATGAACAACCACAAAGATGTGCTGCTTTACCAAAAATCGCTTGACCTGGTTGAATATATTTACAGACTCACTAAGGCGTTTCCGGCAGAAGAAAGATTTGGACTGACGAGTCAGCTGAGAAGAAGTGCAGTCTCTCTGCCGTCCAACATCGCTGAAGGAGCGGGCAGAAGAGGTAAGAAAGAGTTTATTCAGTTTTTATATATTGGACTTGGTTCCTTAAATGAAATGGAAACCCAGATTGAGATTTCGAGAAGGTTGGGGTATGTTTCTGATATCACTGCCTTTTCAGAATTGTTTTTGCACCTAAAAAGAATGCTCTTGAAATTAATTGAGAAATTAGATAGTGATTAGTATGTGAAAAGGTAAACAAGTGAACCTGAGAAGAAGTGAACAAGTGCATCTGTGAAGGAGTAAACAAGTGAATCTGTGAAGAAGTGAACCTGTAAACCAGTTCACGTTCACAAGTTCACAAGTTCACACGTTTACACCTTCACAAGTTCACACCTTCACAAGTTCACACCTTCACAAGTTCACAAGTTCACAAGTTCACACGTTCACAATTTCACAATTTCATCAAAAAAACAATGACAAACGAAAAGCAGCCAACATATTTTATAAACTCGAAGCAATCTGTTTTTTCCCTTAATTTAAAGGAGGTGTGGGCGTACCGCGATCTGCTTTTGATGTTGGTGAAAAAGGATTTCATCACGTTCTACAAGCAAACCGTTCTGGGGCCGCTTTGGTTTGTGGTGCAGCCTTTACTCACGACGGCGATCTATATTATTTTATTCGGAAATATTGCGAAGCTGTCGACCGATGGTGTGCCGCAGGTGTTATTTTATCTGTCCGGCATCACGGTGTGGAATTATTTCTCCGAAAGCCTGACGAAGACGTCGAACGTCTTTACGGCGAACGCCGGAATGTTTGGCAAGGTCTATTTCCCGCGCCTGATTATGCCGCTGTCGATTGTCGCCTCGTCACTTATGAAGTTTGCCGTACAGTTTGGTATTTTTATTTTGGTGCTGCTGTATTACATCGTTTTTACGGAGGCCGTGCAGCCGAACTGGTGGATTCTGCTTACGCCCCTGCTGATCCTTCTCATGGCCATGTTTGCGTTGGGAATGGGCATGATTTTCTCGTCGCTGACGACGAAATATAAAGATCTCACGTTTCTTCTGACATTTGGAACGCAGCTGTTTATGTACGTTACGCCCGTGGTCTATCCTACATCTGCTTTGCCGGAAAAATTTCGGTTCCTTGTTTATATGAATCCTTTATCCTCCATATTTGAATGTTTCCGGTATGCTTTTTTAGGTTCGGGGAGTTTTGATCTGAGGAATATTTTATGGAGCGGAATTTTTATAACGGTGATCCTTATCATCGGAACGGTTATCTTTAACAAGGTTGAAAAAAGTTTTATGGATACGGTTTAGGAATGCGGTCATTTTTTGATTTATGCTTGATTACGAGAAGACTTTGCCACTTATAAATTTTAGTAATAATAGGTACAAGAATAAATTATTGTATAATTATTTGAAGTACTTTAAACGACTTGGAGATTTCTGTGTGAGCAAAATTGAATTTCTTTAAAACATAATTTATTAAATTTGAACTCTATAACGATTTTGAGTGGCGGCAAATAAAGCAGTTCAATTTTTAAATTTAACTTTCCGCCCGAGTTTGGCAATTTCTTAAATGAAAATTGATTTTAGCAAACCGACGAAGGAGGTTCGCCGATTCCAATAAGAATATAAAAAGAAGGCGGCAAAAAGATTCACGTTTTGAACTTGTGGATTTTTCTTTCAAGACAATAGATCCTGTGATAATAAAAAAATGAAGCAGAATACAGCCATTATCGCCCATAATATTTCCAAGCAGTACCGGCTGGGTGAAGTCGGTACAGGAACCCTGTCCCATGACCTGAACCGGGCGTGGGCAAAACTGCGCGGCAGGGAAGATCCCTTTCTAAAGATTGGGGAGAGCAATGACCGCTCCACGAAAGGCGGGAGCGACTATGTGTGGTCTTTGAAAGACATTAATTTTGAGATCGAGAAAGGTGATGCCGTAGGCATTATCGGGCGCAACGGCGCAGGGAAGTCTACGCTGTTGAAGCTGTTAAGCCGCGTGACGAAACCTACAACGGGACATTTTGAAGTGCAGGGCAGGATCGCGTCATTGCTTGAAGTAGGAACGGGATTTAATCCGGAAATGACGGGCCGGGAAAACATCTTTCTGAATGGCGCTATTCTGGGCATGCGACGCCAGGAAATCAAAAGGAAGTTCGACGAAATTGTGGATTTTGCGGGGGTTGAACGCTATATCGATACGCCGGTGAAACGCTATTCTTCCGGCATGTATGTAAGGTTGGCTTTTGCTGTTGCCGCGCATCTGGAATCGGAGATTTTGATTGTAGATGAAGTTCTAGCCGTAGGCGATGCGGAGTTTCAGAAAAAATGTCTGGGAAAAATGGGCGATGTCTCCAAAGGCGAGGGCAGGACGGTTTTGTTTGTGAGTCATAATATGGCGAGTGTGGAGAATTTATGTGAAAAAGGTATATTATTGCAGAATGGCTATATTGCGAACCAGGGAGAAATCGGACTAATTACAAACAAATATTTGGAAGATTACCAGCCAGATATTAAGAAAGTATCGGAAATCATTAACCGAAATGGTACAGGAAAGGTAAAGTTTCAAAATGTTACAATTAAAGGCATCGATACAGAAGCAAGCCGTGTCGAAAGTTTGTCCGGGATGGAGGTAAATTTGAAATTTAATAAAGATATCAATTTTAGTAAAGATAATTATCGTATTGATGTCGGAATAAACAATAATCATGGAGTTCGGGTTGGGTGGTTATCATCCACAAACTGTTCCGTAAAGCAAATCCCATCCGGGACAGAAATAACATTTTATATTAATCAAAATCCACTATATCCAGGTGATTATAGCCTTACTCTTTATTTGGAGATAGACAAAGAAGTCAGCGACTGGCTAAAGGAAGTGGTTCCATTTACAGTGATTGAAAAAGACTACTATAACACAGGCCGTCTCACACCACCAAATCAAGGTAATATTCTGTTTAAATATGATATCAAAAGTTACTAAAAAGTTCAAAAATTTACTTAATACACCACAGGATGTCGGTGCATTGTTAAAGAAAATAGAATATCTGGACAAGTCCGTAGAAGAATCTATATGGGCAAATGTTTATCACGACAGTATCAGAGGGTATTCCGCGCTGGAAAAACTTCCGCTAAATATTGGCAGATGGGCTGGTAATTATTCATTTTTTTATTTACTGAACCGTATTCTGAAGGATTTTCAACCTAAAAATATTTTAGAATTGGGATTAGGTGAATCCACAAAGTTTATTTCAACCTACGTCAACAATTACCTTCCAAATTCACACCATCATATAGCTGAGCACGATCCTGTATGGATTGATTTTTTTTCAAAAAATTTTCAGTTATCATCCAGATCGGAAATTAAAGAAATAGAGCTGGAAAAGGGTGTGCTTGAAAAAAATGAATACTACAGATATAAAGATTTTACGAATCAATTTTCAGCAGACTATGACTTTATTTTAATTGACGGCCCCTTTGGATGTAATCCGGTTTCCAGATATGATGTAATCGGATACATACATGAACATGAATTTTCAGGGAATTTCGTAATTTTGTTGGACGACACAAACCGGGCGGGAGAACAAAATACCTTGGCTACTATTCTTCAACTATTAAGAAAAAAACGTTCCGACATTTATTATTCTACTTTTGCAGGATTAAAATCTTGTACGGTAATTACAAATCAGAAGTTCTTAACATCTATATAGATTCTTATATTGTTTTCGTTCAATATACTTATAAGTGGTGGGAAGACTGATATACGATTAAAACATATCAAATTAAATTATACAGATTTTAAAATAAACGCCACAAAATATGGATAGTCAAAATAAGATGCATATACTGGCCGTTTTGGTTAATTATGGTGATGAACAAATTTCATATTTAAAGGCAGTTGTTACGAAATTAAAGAGTTTCAAAAAATATAATGTTCATGTACTTGTCAATAGTAATATTCCTCTTTCAATAGAAGGAATTGATACGGTCAAAGTTATTGAACTTGAGGATTACCAGTTACTGCCTTTAACCTGCAGAAAAACAATCTGGGAACATAGGAAAAATTATGACCTTTTTATTTACGGTGAAAATGATCACCTTTTTTTAGAAACGCATATTGATAAACATTTGGAATATGAAAATATTCTTCCTTCAAATATGATCTCCGGTTTAATTCAATATGAAAAATCAGGAGATGAGTTTTATTTTCCTGGATATCATGAACCTTTCGAGTGGGATTTCAATTCTGTGCGAAGCTATGGAGGAAAGAAATTCGCACATTTTAAAAATGTTCATCAGGCTAGCTTCATTCTTACTAAGAACCAATTAGATAAAATAGGAAGCAAAATAAATTTCTGTGAATTAGTAGATGACAGAGAGTCTTGGCTTAAAATAAAATGGAAAAACGCGCAAATTAAATTCTTTGATAGAAAGTTCATTCCAATACACTGTTATAGCCGAAAATGCAAAGTTAATACCGATGTTTTTAAATATGGCGGTTACAAGAAGATGATTTGTATTTCCGAATTCAAAGATAATTTAATTCATCATCTTCCAAATTTATATATTTATGGCGAAAAAGGCCGCAGAAAACTGAGGTCTGACGAAAATACCATGATGGCTTGTATAAATAAATTGCTGAAATGAAGCTTCTCGCCGTAGTTATTCCTTATTATAAACGCACTTTCTTTCGGGAATGTTTAGCTTCTTTGGCAGCACAAACCGATCAAAGATTTACAGTTTATATCGGCAACGATGCCTCTTCTGAAAATCCAGAAGATTTATTAAAAGAATTCGAAGGAAAATTTAACTTCGTATACAAAAAATTTGAAGAGAATTTTGGAAGAACTTCATTAACCAAACATTGGGACAGATGTATTGAAATGATGGAAGATGAAGAATGGTTTATGATTTTGGGTGATGATGATTGTTTAGGTCAAAATGCTATCGAAAGTTTCTACGAAAGTTTCCACGAAATTAATGAGTCACATAATGTAGTAAGGTTTTCTACACAAATTATCAATGACTGTGGCACCAAAATTTCAAAAGTTTATCAACAGCCTGAAAGCGAAAATGCACTGCGATCGTATCAAAGAAAACTTTTGGGACAAAACCGAAGTTCACTATCAGAATATATATTTAGAATATTGAAATATAAAAAATATGGATTAAAAAACTATCCTTTAGCGTGGTCGGTAGACGATCGTGCAGTTATAGATTTCTGTGAGAACAAAGATATATTTTCAATCAATAGAGCAGTCGTATATGTTAGAATGTCGGCATCCAATATTTCTTCAACTATGGCTTATTCAAATTTGATGCAGGAAGCTATTTTGGAAAGCAGTAGAGAATTAATTTTTGATTACAAGAAAAAGATGGATAGAGCACAGTTAAGATTTTTTATTGAAAATTATGAAAACTGCGCCTTAATTTTTACAAAGGTGGATCGACGAGATTTAATAAACATAACGAAACTTTTTTTACTTTATATGCCGATTAAAAGCAAAATATATATTTTGAAAGTAATATTAAGTAAAGCATTTACAAAAGTATGAAATTAACTATTTTTAATATTTGGCTTTACAATGTTATAAATAATATTTTTTACCGCAGCTTTGATTTGTATTGTAATCCTATAGTCCGAAAGCAGTTAAAACAGCCAAAACAAATACCAATAATTATAATCAATTTTAATCAATTGTTTTACTTAAAGCAACTAGTAGATTTTTTATTCGAGAGAAACTTTAATAATATTGTAATTATTGATAATCGATCAACTTATCCACCATTGTTAAGATATTATGAAGAAATAAGCAATGACGTGGAGATAGAATTTATGGAGAAAAACTATGGTCACGCGGTATTTTTTAAAAATAAAGTATTACAAAAAAAATACGGAAAAGGATTTTATGTAGTCACTGATGCTGACGTTATACCAAATGAAAATCTGCCTGCTGATTTTTTAAAGCACATGATAATACATCTAAAAAAGCATTGGTCGCAGATTACTAAGGTAGGATTTGCATTAAAGTTAGATGACATACCAAAGGAAAATCTCCTAAAACAAAAGATATTAAAGTGGGAAGCAAAATTTTGGCAAAATAAACAATCTGAAAATATTTATATAGCTCCTATTGACACCACATTTGCTTTGTACAAACCTGGTTATCCGCGGAAATATGATCAGGTTCCGTACTTGAATGCTCATAGATTTGCAAACAGTTTTGTTGCAAAACATGGAGGTTGGTATGTAAATCAAAGTAATTTAACAGAAGAGCAACAGTTTTATGCGGAAACTGCTTCGATGTCAAGTTCTTGGCTTCAAAATAATCAGAATTTATAAGGAAAATAATCAGATGGCTATAAAAGATATTGTAATTCGGGTCAGTGTGTGTATCAGTGCTTACAATCATGAAGAATTTATTGAAGAAGCACTTCACAGCGTTTTAGAGCAAGAGTGTAATTTTGATTACGAAGTTATATTGTCCAATGATCATTCTACAGATTGCACCCATGAGGTAATTACAAGAATTATCGAAAATCATCCCCACGGTGATAAGATTCGTTACTACAATCAGGCAAAAAATCTTGGCATCAACGGAAACCTAATCTATACATTAGAGCAAGCGGCGGGAAAATACATTGCATTGTTAGAAGGAGATGATTACTGGACAGACCAGAATAAATTGCAAAAGCAGTTCGATTTCTTGGAAAGCAGCCCAGATTATACCATTTGCACGGGTGGGTATGAGTCAATAACGCCAGCTCGTGGATTGGTAGTAAGGAAATTGCATGAGAATGTTGATGGTATTACTTATGAATTTAATAAAAAAGATGGATTCCGAGCACATTACTTGAATATGTTTTTCAGATCAAAAAGTCTGGACACTGATAAATTAAAAACTTTTAAATATTCAGGTGACAATGTAATTTTTTTAATCTGTCTTTTAACAGGTAAAGGATACTTTTTTAATCAAATATTCGGATTTAGAAGAACTCATCCTGGCGGTGCCTGGACGTCAAAATCCCAAATTGATAAAATAAAGATGGGATATGAGCAACTTATTGGTTTGCATAGATTCCCTGAATTTCGGAAAGCAGTTCGATCAGAGTTATTCTATACTTATTTAGACCTACTGGGCGAAGATAACAACAGCAAGAACAATATTATATATTCTTTAAAATTAATTAGAAAGCCTGATGAACTAATATATTTTATCAAGAGAGTCTTGAATGTAATTTTTAAGACCAAAACAAAAAATAATTTTTGTTAAAGTGATTTTCGCAAATGCAATTATCTGTAATAATTCCCGTGTTCAACACTTCCGATTATTTGCCCGAATGTCTGGAAAGTGTCATTGCACAAACTTTCCAGGACATCGAAATTATATGTATTAATGACGGTTCAACCGATGATTCGTTACTGATACTTAAAGAGTTTCAGAAAAAAGATAATCGCATCATCATTATCGATCAACAAAATAAAGGGGTGTCCGCTGCACGTAACTCAGGATTAAAAATCGCTAGTGGCCAATATATCGGTTTTGTAGACAGTGATGACGCAATTGCTCCTACCTATCTGCAAACTTTACATGAAAAAATAGGAGATGTACAATGGTCAGTCTGTGGCTACATCGGCTCGGAAGAGATGACTTTCAACGAAGGAGTTTTAAACTTAAATAAAAAATCATTGGTTGATTTTATAATGTTGCTTAAAACTGGATTGCTCTTTATGCCTTGGTGTAAGTTATATATAAAAGAGCTGATTACTAAAAATGATTTGGCTTTTAACTCGGATTTTAATTATGGTGAGGATTTACTGTTTAATATAGATTATTTGCGACATGTTAGTAGTTTGTATGTTTCCTGCAAGGTTTTATACCAGTATAATATTACCACACCCAATTCTTTAGCTAAAAGCTTCACTGTTAAAATGTTTAATGATAAGAACTTTCAGATTATAGAAATTAAAAAATTTTTAGAAAGTCGTTTTGGAAGTGATGAAATAATAAATAGTTATATTTCACAAGAACTGTATTGGAATACCTACGATGCGAGTTTTTTCTTATTGAATAATTTTACAAATTTACTCGTAGATGAGAGGAAGCGATTTATAATAGAAGTGATGGATTTTCCATTTTTTAAAGATTGCAACAAAATTAAAAGGCATTTTTTAATAAAACTTTTTGCACTAAAGTTGAGGAAAGTAATATATATATACTTTTTACTTAGACATCAATTATTATCTGTCAAAAAATGAAAAACACCTTAATTATAACAGGTTTAGATTCATCGGAAAAATTTGGTGGGTTAGAACGCTGGTATGTTCAATTAGCGAATATGTTAGATGAGCAAGGAAATATTTTTCTTTTTTATAACCTTAGTATGCCTCCCGAATTTATTTTAGAAAAATTCAGTGAAAATAATATTTCAGTGAATATATTCGCAAATAAAGATTTAAAGCGAAATTCTAAGATCTATAAAGATTTTTTAATTAAAAACGATATCTCCCTAGTAATTGGCCAATTTGAAGCTGCATTAAATTTTCTTCAAATACCAAATAAAACAGGAATTAAAACTGTTTGGTGCTTGTACATGGGGAATTTTTATGCTTACGATACCAAATGGAAGTATAACTTGAAATTATATTTAGGCGTTTTATGGTATCGCTTACAAACTTTCAGAAAATTATTTTACGTAAATAAGGTGTATTGCGCATCTGAAGGTGTTCAAAAGGAATTTAGGGGTTTTTTCGGGCATAATAAGAAATTTGAAGTAAATTATTTAGGTCTTGATGATGACATATTAGATAAATATAGTTTTGTGGATATCTTAACAAAAACGAAAAATAAAACGGATCAAATCATCATTTCCTGTATCGGTTTTCACGCCCCTATAAAAGGAATTGACATTTTTGTAAGAGCTATTGCAGAACTTAATGAAAGAGGTTTTGACAACGTGTTGTACTATCAAATCGGAAGTAGCTTAATTTCAGACACTGCCCACTATACCTTGCATTTGAAAGACTTAGCAAAATCTTTAAATGTTGATAATTTACATTGGAAAGGAACACAAAAAGATGTTTTTCCTTTTCTTTTGCAGTCTGATGTATATTGCCAACCATCACGGCATGAGGCGCTCTCCTTTACAGTAATGGAGGCCATGACAGTTGGGTTGCCTATTGTAGGTGCAAATAATTGTGGTATCCCAGAACTTGTGCAACATGATATAAATGGATATTTATTTAATACCGGCGATTACATAGATCTTGCTGATAAGCTCGAAGTTCTAATCAATAGTAAAAAAATACGTGATGAATTTGGGGTTAATTCTTTTGAGATTATTCGTATGAATAAATTTAGGACTACTACGAATATAAAGAAGTTAATTGATTACCTTGTAGACTCATGAAAATAATAATGTTCTTCCACGCCGGAAGTAAAAACCGCGGGTGCGAAGCTATTGTCCGAACGGCTGCTCAATTATTAAAATCCGATGAACCCGTTACAGAATTGGCACTTTGCTCTGGCGATCCAGCTTCCGACCGGTTGATTCCAAATATTGATGTATTGCATTTAGACAAGCAAGGCATGTTGGACCGTTATTCACTTCGGGGTTTGATAAGTGCCCTCAAGGTAAAACTCTTCAAAGACGAAAGTTTAGCATACCAAAAAATTCACGAAAGCATCATCAAACTGATTCCACACTACGATCTTTTCCTCTCCATTGGGGGCGACAACTATTGTTACGGCGAACAGCCTGGTATCTATGAAATTGATCGACAGATTAAAAAAGCGGGAAAGAAATTAGTGCTTTGGGGAGCCTCTATTGGGGAAGAAGATTTATCGGAACAAAAACTGGCAGATTTAAAAAACTTTGATCTCATTTTGGCTAGGGAATCATTAACGGAAAAAGTTCTAAAGAATGCCGGGCTTATCAATGTAGCGTTGGTTGCCGATGGCGCTTTTTTAATGGAAAAAACAGAACTTTCATTGCCACAAATTTGGAAAGGAGGCAACACGATTGGCTTTAATTTTTCTCCTTTGGTTTCCAAGAAAAATCCGGCCTCCAAAGGCGCTGCATTTGCTTTGATCAGCCATATTTTAGGAACGACTGATTTTACCATCTGTTTTTTACCCCACGTTACTCTGTCTGGTAACGATGATCACGAGATCCTAAATGAGTTTTACGAGAAATTTAAAGATAGTAAACGCGTGATTTTGCTTCCCTCTACTTTAAACGCGACTGAGTACAAGGGATATATTGCACGAATGAAATTTTTTATCGGTGCACGAACTCACGCCACTATTGCGGCGTACTCGTGCTTGGTCCCCACCATGGTTCTGGGATACAGTGTGAAATCAAAAGGGATTGCAAAGGATATTTTTGGGGAAGAAAAACTGGTTCTTGATCTTTCAGAAATCTCAGATGCGGAGAAACTGATCGCGAAATTTGAGGAAATGAAAAGGGAAGAACTTCAGTTAAAAGAAACCCTTAAAAATAGAATACCTGAAATAAAAAAGAGGGCTGCGCGAGCGGGTGAATATCTTCTGGATTTGAAATAATATGGATGTACTCAACCTTGTCAGGGTTCCAAACCCTGACAAGGTTATTTTAGATAACAAACTGACTTGATGAAAAAAAAACTTCTTTTTGTAATTCCCAGTTTGGCTGCAGGTGGAGCTGAAAAAAGCTTGGTTAATCTTCTCGCGGAACTCGATTATTCCCGCTATGAAGTTGATCTGTTTTTATTTTCAAAGAATGGTCTGTTTCTTCCGCAAGTTCCGGAAGAAGTAAATATTTTAGCCAACAGTACTGATTTATTAACTTTTCAGTTACCACTTCCATCTTCCTTAAAACTATTTTTAAAAAAACTACAGTTTAAGTTGACTTGGGCAAGGATCATGTTTTTTTTGATTAATAGATTCTACGGAAATAAAAACATTGCGGAACAAAAATCCTGGAAATATATCGCTGCTTCTATTTTACCATTAAAAGAGAATTACACTGCAGCGATTGGTTTTTTAGAAAAATCATCCATTTATTTGGTGGTCGATAAGGTCATTTCCCAAAATAAAATAGGATTTATTCACACCTATTATCCGAAATTAAAAACAGATCTTCAATTCGATCAAACCTATTTTTCGGCTCTGAATAAAGTGCTTTTAGTCTCGAAACATTGTGAAATAGACTTTAAAACTGTTTTCCCGGAATTTGCATCTAAAAGTATGGTCCTTCACAATATTAATTCTCCTCATTTGATCCGTAACCTCAGCGTGCAATTAAACCCTGATCTAAAATCAAACGCTGTTATTTCAGTAGGCAGACTGGAAACTGTAAAAGGTTTTGATCTGGCCGTAGAAGCCGCTCATATTTTGCAACAAGATAAAGTTGATTTTCATTGGTATATCATTGGCGACGGTAATGAAAAGCGCAGTTTAGAACAGCAGATTGCTACTTATCATCTGGAAAATCATTTTACATTTTTAGGTTTGAAAGCAAATCCTTATCCCTATATTAAAAACGCAAAAATATTTGTACAGCCATCCCGCTACGAAGGAAAGTCAATTGCCATCGATGAAGCTAAAATATTGGCAAAACCGATCATTTTAACCGATTTCACCACGGCTAGAGATCAGGTAGAAAATGGCGTTACCGGAATTATTTGTGAAATGTCTGCTTCATCTCTTGCTGAAAGTATAGTGAAATACTTTGAAGAGAAACATTTCACCCAGAAAATTATTGCAAATTTGCAGAGCAAAGATTACGGAACAGAGGAAGAAATAGAAAAATTTTACCAGGTTTTAAATGCATAAAAAGAAAGATATTTTATTTGTGATGAATAATTTGAATGTGGGTGGTGCCGAAAAGGCATTGATATCACTTTTGCAGATTTTTGATTATGAAAAGTATGCAGTTGATCTGTTGTTATTTAAAAAAGAGGGATTATTCCTTAATCAACTTCCCTCAGAAGTGACCTTGTTAGAAGCACCTAAAAACTTACGCTATTTTGATATGCCTTTTTTGCAAATACTAAAAGAAAATGTACTGCAGGGAAACTGGAATGTTATTTATCGTCGCATTCAGTTTAAGCGTCAGTGCAAGAAAGCAAAGAATTCAGCAGAAGCAGAGCAGTTTGGCTGGAAGGCTTTATCGAAAACATTGAATCCCTTGTCTAAACAATACGATGCTGCGATTGGGTTTTTAGAGAAAAATCCGAACTATTTTGTCGTCGATCACACTCTTGCAGCGAAAAAAATTGGCTGGATTCATAATGACTACATTTCCCTTTCTTTAAATAAAGATATAGATCATCATTTCTTTAAGCAATTGAATCATATTGTTACGGTTTCAGCAGAGTGTGTTAAGTCCCTGGAAAATACCTTCCCTCAATTTAAAGAAAAGATCAAATTGATTCATAACATTTCCTCGCAAGAGAAACTGTGCGTTTTATCAGATGAGGATATTCCACTCTGGGTGAATCAAAAATTTATTTTAACGATTGGCAGATTAACTGAACAAAAAGCAATTGAAAAAGCAATCGATGCTTTTGAAATTCTTCAGAAAACAGAATCGGAACTGCAATGGATTGTTTTGGGAGAAGGATCTTTGCGCCCATTTTTAGAAAATAAAATTAAAGAAAAAGGCTTTGAAAATAAATTTCATCTATTAGGAAATAAGCCAAATCCTTACCCATATTTAAAAAGATGCACGGTATATGTCCAGACTTCTATTTTCGAAGGTAAATCCATTGCCATTGATGAAGCAAAACTTTTTGCTAAACCGATGGTAATTACCAATTATCCATCTGCAAAAGATCAGATAATGGATGGAGTAAATGGTTTGCTGGCAGATTTAAATGCGGTTTCAATTGCAAAAAAGATTAAAATGCTTTTAGATGATAAAAATATGCAAAATGCTTTTTCGCAAAAACTGCGATCTGAAGAAACGAGTTATGAAAAAGAAATTGAAAAGCTTTATCAATTAATGGAATAATAATGATTTATTTTTTAAGTTTTTCAGTGGTTGTAATTGTCAGCGCTCTAGTAATGGACGCCATTCCTCAATTCAATATCTGGCAAAGTCGAATTAAAATCGGAAGATTTCCCAATCAGCATATTTGGAATGAGAAAGTTTTCCAAACTGCTAAAAAATGGTTGCATAACACTCCGGTAATTCCCCTGACCGATCATAAAAGATTGATTATTATTGACAAATGGCAAGGCAATTACGACAGACCCGCTATTCAAGTCTGGCAGGAATCTTCTTTGGTTTTGGGTTTAACCGCCTATGCTCAAAAAACCGCTGCTCAAAAAACCGAAAAAGAAATTGCTGATTTTTTTATTTCAAAAACAACTGCGCAGGGTGGCTGGAAAATAAAACCCACTGACAGTGATCACGCAATTCTGGGGTATGCGCTACTGAACGCGGATTTTATAGATGCGGGTAAGTATAAAGCAGCACTTGACGAAACATATCAAATGATTCTCTCTTTAAAGGGCGAAGACGGAACAATTGCCTATAAAAATCATGTGAGACAATTCCGGTTTGTAGATACGATCGGATTCATCTGCCCATTTCTCGTAAAATACGGTGTAAAATTCAATAAACCTGAAGCCATTCAATTAGCTCTACATCAAGTCTTCGAATTTGTAAAATATGGACTGATGCCTCAGGAAAAGATACCGTGTCATACGTATCATCTCCACACCAAGATACCCACTGGATTATTTGGGTGGGGAAGAGGTCTGGGCTGGTTTCTTATTGGCCTGGCAGACACTTATCGGGCCTTACCCGTATTACACCCTCAAAAGGCAACTCTAAAGCACCTGATTATTGAGGTGGCACATTCTGTTTTAAAATTTCAACTACTTGATGGCTCCTACACCTGGCTAATTTTTGATGAGAAAAGCCGCAAAGACTCTTCTACCGTGGCTACGGTGGCATATTTCTTAACCGTCGCTGCCGAAATCCCCGAATTGAAGATAGAAAGTAATGAGGCCAAAGAAAAATGTTTAAATTATTTGCAGAAGGTTACTCGCCGCACTGGTGCCATTGATTTTTCCCAGGGAGACACCAAAGGGATCGGTATCTACTCACAGAATTTTGACATTTTGCCTTTTACACAGGGATTTGTTTTACGAACCTTAAATTTTAGACCGCAGCCTCAGCCTTAACTTTAAAATCAACCTCAAAATGAAACTTCTCTATATCACCAACGGTATCAGCGGCTCCGGCGGCCTCGAAAGGGTTTTGTCGGTCAAAGCGTCCATGCTTGCAGAGGATCTTGGATATGAAGTGCATATGCTGAGCCTGAACGAAATCGCGAAAGACCCTTTTTTCCCTTTTTCAAAAAAAATACGTTTCCATTCTGTAGAAGTGGGAGGCAATCCTGTCACCTATCTTTTACAGTATAAAAATAGCCTTCAAAAAAAAATAGATCAGATACAGCCCGGCATTATATCGGTTTGTGATGATGCACTAAAAGGATTTTTTCTTCCGGGCTTTATTTCCACAAAAGCGAAATGGATTCATGAAAGTCACGCCTCTCTGCTCCTGGCCGATCGCGGCAAAGGAGTTTCCCTTTTTAAAAAAGCTCAACATCGCTTAAAACAGGTCTTAGGGAAACGCTTTACGAAAATTGTGCTTCTCACGGAAGGCAATAAGAAAGAGTGGCATTTGAAAAATCTGGCGGTCATTCCAAATCCTATTCCTTTCGAATCTAACCAAGTTTCGTCATTAGAAAATAAAAAAGTGATGGCTGTTGGTAGTTACAGTTACAATAAGGGGTATGATTTACTGCTCCAAATATGGTCGAAAGCCGAAAAGAACTTTCCGGCGTGGGAACTGCATATTTATGGTAAAGGAACGCATGATCATCTGCACAGTACAGCAAAAGATTTAAATTTAAAAAACATCCATTTTCATGCGCCTGTTCTGGATATTGAGAAAGAATATTTGAATTCTTCTTTATTGGTACTTCCGAGCCGCTCAGAAGGTTTCGGTATGGTCTTAATTGAAGCGATGGGTTGTGGTCTTCCCGTTGTGAGTTTTGATTGTCCAAGCGGGCCCGCCGATATTATTACCGACGGTGAAGATGGCTTTCTCATTGAAAATGGAAATATGGAGATGTTTGCGAAGCAGGTGAGTGTCTTAATGAATGATGATCAACTTCGAAAAGGAATGGGAGCGAAAGCAAAGAAAAATGTGCAGCGTTTTTCTGCCGGCAAGATTGTGCAGCAATGGGATGCGTTGTTCCGAAGTTTGGGGTAAACGCGACTGGCCTCGCAGCCCTTCGCGTTTACACTGAATGATGGCGGCAGTAATAAATTTTAAATCATGTGCCTCGCTGCTTATTCGGAAGTCTCCGTCATCAGCAATGCGTCTTTAAATTGTAGTTAAGTCTTGTTCAATGACCGTAAAATAAGTTTGTCATTAAAAGATTTTCCGTTGGTCCGTCATTGAAATGACTTATTTGTTCTACTGCCCTTTTGATTTTGTTGCGGGGTTCTTCGGGAATCCTCCCAAATAACTTGCTTTTTGGCCGAAATTTGGCAACCTATCTGCAACAATACCCGAAGAAATTACACTTTCTGGTTTCGGACAGTCCGCGGTGCGGCCACACCTCTAAAATTTTTATCTTTGTGCAACCATGAAAATTCTCTACCTCACCGATCAGACCTATCTCCACGGTGGCATTGAAAAAGTGCTTTCCCACAAAGCCAATTATCTGGCTGATGTCTTGGGTGATGAGGTGATCATCGTAACTTACAATCAGAAGGGGAGAAAGCCGGTTTATGCTTTCAGTGCGAAAATTCAAATGTTTGATTTAGACATCAATTACGAAATAGGTAAAAGTTATTTTCATCCCATAAATCTGAAGAAAATTCCAGCACACCGTAATGCTTTGCTGACACTTTTGTGCCAGCTTAAACCCGACGTTGTAATCAGCTGCAGTTTTGGTCCCGATTTTTATTTTTTGCCTTATCTCGAAAAGCAGATTCCAAAGATTAAGGAATTTCACGGCTCGCGTTTCTTTTATACAGGTCCCACAGCTTCTATCAAGAAGAGATTTCTCCAACATTTAAACCGCCTGATAGAAGAGAAATATGAATGCATTGCGGTTCTGAATGAATCTGAAAAGGCGTTTTATACGAACTCCCACATCACTATCATTCCGAATCCGGCAGAATTGACAGCCGAGCAAACCGATTATATCTCAAAAAAAATCCTGGCTGCCGGTAGAATTTCTCCCGTTAAGAATTTCTCTGATCTGATTGAAGCTTTTGCTCGCCTAAGCAAAGATTTCCCGGAGTGGGAACTGCACTTCTTTGGGGAGGATTACCTCTCGACCCAACAAAAACTCGAAGATCAGGTTCGCACTTTGGGACTCAATGATAAGGTCAAATTTAAAGGGGTGACCTCTGATCTTAAAAAGGAGATGCAGCATTACAGCATCTATGCGGTGACTTCCGAAACCGAATGTTTTCCCATGGTCTTGCTGGAGGCCCTTTCAGTGGATATCCCTATCGTTACCTATGATTCGCCAACTGGTCCGCAACATATTGTGAGAAATGGAAACGATTCTTTTCTCGTTCCTTATAAAAATTTAGATATTTTTACGGCACAATTAAAAATGCTCATGTCAGATGAAAATTTACGTCGTAAAATGGGACGTGCCGCACGTGAAAATGTGCAACGCTTCAGTATTGATAAAGTCATGCAACAATGGAAGGACCTTTTTACTCACTTAACCACTAAACCTTAACCCTGTCGAAATCCGGAACTGAAGCTTTCAAAATAGGGTTTGGAGCTGAACCTTAACCTTAACCTTAACCACAACCTTAGCCTTTGTTCGATTGGATATTCCTTAAGCAGTTACACTGCGATCTATTACAACATGATGATGATCCTTATGCTCGTCACGCTTTTTCATGCATACCAAAATGATTTGTTCGACAGGGGAACGAAGAATTTCTCGGCAGGCCTCGGTTTTACCTTACTCGTCATGATGATCCTCTATTTGGGAACAAGACCGGTGAGTTATACGTTCGGAGATATGGGAACGTACGGCAAATTTTTTAATCTGGTGGCTGCGGGTGAAGTGCCGGTGATAATCAAAGATTATCTTTTCAATTATTTTCTAATCGCTTCCACCAACATAATGAGCGACCGCTTTTTTTCTTTCTCTGCGCGGTTATCTATATTATACCGTGTTATCTCTTTTCGAAAAAATACTGTGGCTCTTACTGGTATTATGTGTTTTTTATTTTTGTGGGTTCTTATATGTTCTGGCCTTTTGGTACCAATGGCATTCGGAATGGCTTGGGAACTTCAATTTTTATTCTAGCGCTCTACTTCTACGAAAGACGATTTTTAATGTATGCTATAATGGCTTTATCATTTGGTGTTCATAGTTCCCTAATTATTCCGATTGCCGCTTTCGCAGTTTCGGGTGTTTATAAAAATCCCAAAACCTATTTATATATTTGGTTGGCTGCTATTCCACTTTCCCTAATTGGGGGCGGATTCTGGGAAAGTTTCTTTGGCGGTCTGGGTTTTGGGGATGATACGCGGGCTGCAGATTATTTAACCAAAGGAAATGTAAATAACGATCAGTTCGCTTATACCGGCTTTCGGTGGGATTTTCTCTTTTATTCCTCCTTTGCCGCTTTTGCGGGGTGGTATTTTATCTTTAAGAAAAAAGTAACAGATACCTTCTATATTCATATATGGGGCACCTATATGATCGCTAATGCTTTCTGGATCCTTGTCATTCGCGCGAATTTCTCTAACCGCTTTGCGTACCTTTCCTGGTTTTTGATGGCACCCGTTATTGCTTATCCGCTGTTGCGGTACAAACTATTTCCGAATCAATATAGAGTTGTTGGGGTGGTAATTGCCGTTTATTATTTATTTACCTACTTTATGTTTTTAAAAGGATAATAATGAAGAAATTAACCGTTTTTACCCCCACATTTAACCGCGCCTATTGCCTTGGCGATTTGTACAAGAGTCTCTGTGCGCAAACTTCGCAGGATTTTCTTTGGCTCATTATTGATGACGGCTCCACGGACAATACAAAGGATCTGGTGGATGAGTGGCTGGCGGAGCAAAAAATAGAAATTAAATATCTTTACAAAGAAAATGGTGGAATGCATACCGGCTATAATGCAGCCTATAAAGTGATCGAGACCGAACTCAACATGTGTATGGATTCCGATGATTACTGTACCACTACCGCAGTGGAGGTCATTCTCGACCATTGGCAGAAGAATGGTTCGGAAAAGTATGCCGGGATTCTCGCGCTGGACAGTTTAAAAGACGGCAGTGTCATCGGTGACCGCTTTCCCGATAATTTACCTGAAACCACTATTGGCGGGTTCTACTGGATCCACCGTTTGAAAGGCGATAAAAAACTGATTTACAGAACCGACGTGGTGAAAAAATACCCAAACTATCCGGAATTCGCAGGCGAGAAGTTTGTGCCGATATTTTGCCTCCCCTTTATGATCGACAAAGATTACAAAATGCTCACGTTGAATGAAGTGGTTTGTGTAGTAGAATACCGTGACGATGGGTCCACGAAAAATATTGTGCGCTCATATTTTAATAATCCCAAAGGGTTTAATTATTCGCGGACCGTTCGAATGATTTATTCTCCTTCATTTAGAGACCGCTTTCGCAATGCGGTGCATTATGTTTCCGGAAGTATGATCGCCACGAACAGAAGGTTTCTTGCCGACTCACCGAAAAAGCTCCTCACTTTCTTTGCGGTGCCCTTTGGCTTGTTGCTGTTTGTGTATTTAAAAATGGCCGTCAAATTAAAGAACCAAATATGAAATTACTTTTTTTGACCAAATACACCGCTTTAGGCGCCAGCAGCAGGATGCGGACGTTTCAGTATCTTCGGCATTACGAAGCTGCGGGAATCGATTGCACGGTTTCCTCCTTTTTCAATGATGCCTATCTCCATAATTTGTATGGAGGAAAACCAAGCAGATGGTCACTTTTCAATTTTTATATGAAAAGGTTTTTGGTGTTTTTTACCGTCTTTAAGTATGATAAGGTTTATATCGAAAAAGAAATTTTTCCCTATTCTCCACCTTTTGCGGAGTGGCTTCTATTTCTAAGCGGTAAAGATTACCTCGTTGATTACGACGACGCGATATTTCACAATTACGATCGCAATTCCAATTTTTTCATTCGAACTTTTCTTGAAAATAAGATCGATATTGTCATGAAACATGCGGAGGTCGTAATTGCAGGAAACAGCTATCTCGCCAAGCGGGCGGAAAAAGCGGGCGCAAAAAAAGTTATCATTGTTCCAACGGTAGTTGATTTAGAGAGATATGTGCCATCGGCTGAATCTACAAAAGGAAGAAAATTCATCATTGGGTGGATCGGTACAAAAACGACTTTTGAAAAGCACCTTCTTTCCATTAAAGACTGGCTCCTCAAAGCGCAGGATCTTTTCGATCTCGAAATACATATTATCGGCATTACTGAAAATGATGTTTTCCTCGGCGATCACGTCAAATATGTGCCCTGGACGGCAGAAACTGAGGTTGAAGCAATTTGCAAGATTGATGTTGGCATTATGCCCTTGCGGCATTCTCCCTGGGAAGAAGGCAAATGTGCGTATAAGATCATTCAGTATATGGCGTGTGGAAAACCCGTGATTGCCTCAAATGTGGGAGTGAATGCGGAGATGTGTTTAAATGGGGATACCGGGTTTTTGGCAGATACGGAAGAGGAGTTTCTAGAAGCTTTACATTTCTTAATCAACAATAAAATGAGCGGCGAAAACATGGGCAAAAAAGGCCGTGCTTTGGTTGAGAAATCCTTCAATATTGAAAAAACGTCTAAGAAGATGGCAGAATTAATTCTGGGAAAATAGTATTTAAAGTCTCTGTTCCTCAAATTGCCTGGATGTCGGATCGAGTTGTATTTTCCACAAGTAAAGTTAAAGTAATAAATATAGCCATCAGAATCATTTAAATTAACGGGGTGATTTTTTTGTGGGTGTCAAAAAGAAATCTTTATCCGCACGCGAGAAGGCCAGGATCGAATGATCGGAACTTTTGCAAGAGACGTCTTAGCGTTGGAAACCCTACTCAAAAAACACCTTCCCACTTAGCTTCTGGAACTTTCGTGGGGGAAAAAATCTATTTTTTACGGGAAACCGCATTATTTTTTATATTATTGCAGTATAAAACACAAATGCTATGAAAAATATTTACAAATCCGGCCGGACTTTAGAAAAAGTCTAAATACAGTTGATTCATGAAAAAATTAATCAGAATCACTTCTGTGCCGATTTCTATGGAGAAACTCCTGGGTAATCAGCTTAGTTTTATGAACGGTTTCTATGAGGTTACCGCGGTGTCGTCGGATGAAGAGTATCTGCAACGCCTGGCGCAAAATCTGGGAATTCAGCACCATGCGGTGGAAATGACGCGCGAAATTACGCCGCTAAAAGACCTGAAGTCTATTTACAAAATGTATCGCTTTTTTCGGAAAAACAAACCCGATATTGTGCATTCGCACACACCTAAAGCGGGTCTTGTCTCCATGATCGCGGCTTATCTGGCGCGGGTGCCCGTGCGCATGCATACGGTGGCAGGCTTACCGCTTTTGGAAAGTACAGGCTTTAAACGACAGCTGCTCTCGCGTGTGGAGTGGTTAACCTATCGTTTTTGTACGAAAGTGTATCCGAATTCGGCTGCGCTCAAAAATATTATTCTGCAGGAAAAGTTTTGCGCGGCCTCCAAACTAAAGGTCCTGGGAAACGGAAGTTCGAACGGCATTGATCTGTCTCATTTTAGACCCACGGCGGTCTCAACGGCTGAGAAGATGGCGCTGCAAAGAGACCTGCAAATTGAGGAAGACGATTTCGTCTTTGTTTTTCTGGGCAGGATTGTAAAGGACAAAGGGATTAACGAGTTGGTTTCGGCGTTTAAAAGTCTGTCGGAGATGCCGGCTGACCAGACATATCCGCGGCCGGAAAACGGCGACAAATCACACCTTATTCAAATGCGGTCGCCACAGCTTTCCGCCGCAGACGACCTCCGCCAAACCTTTGCGAATGAGCGAAATCTCATGAATACCAGCGGACAATCGGTTACGGGGCTTGCACTCCGGCAACGTCTGAGCCGCGTTTTATACCGGAAACCCGCAGTGATGCGTGATGGTTATGGCCGACTAAATGGCTCGAGTGCTGGTGCAGGCGATTATACGGCGCCACCCTCCGAAAACGGACATGTATTCCAGGCCAAGTATCCGAAAATAAAACTTCTTCTTGTGGGTGCTCTGGAACAGGAGCATAATCCGATTCTGAACATTACGCTATCTGAAATAAAACGAAATGTCCAGATCATCTCGACGGGGTATGTTCAGGATGTACGGCCTTATCTGGCGCTCAGCCATTGTCTGGTGTTGCCCAGTTACCGTGAAGGTTTTCCGAATGTCGTATTGCAGGCGGGAGCGATGGGCGTGCCGAGTATTGTAACCGATATTAACGGGTGCAACGAAATTGTAGAACATGGTCATAACGGACTCATCATTCCTGTAAAAAATGACCGGGCATTGCTGGCCGCCATGCAAAGCGTTGTGGATGATGAAAATAAACTGCAACTGCTTCAAATGCACAGCCGCAAAAAAATCGTGGATAAATACTGTCAGAAAAGAATCTGGGAGGCTATTTTGAATGAATACCGGGAGATCGCTGGCACCTAAGGAGGTACGTTAACCGAGGAACAGCGTGGCGAAGTTAGTGTAAAAGGTCTCGATACAAAATTATTCTTCGCTGCGCTTCGAATAATTTCACTCGACCTGACGAATGGTTCTACGTAACCCCTATCGTCACTTCGAGTAGCGCAACGCAGTGAAGCGTATCGAGAAGTTTTATGGAAGGTCTCGATACAAATTATTCTCCGCTTGGCTGCGAATAATTTCACTCGACCTGACGCATTCGACCTGACGACTGGTTCTATGTAACCCTCATCGTCACTTCGAGTAGCGCAGCGTATCATGAAGTTTTATGGAAGGTCTCGATACGAAATTATTTTTCGCTTCGCTGCAAATAATTTCACTCGACCTGACGCATTCGACTTGACGGCGCGTTGTTTCGAATAATTTCACTCGACCTGAGGGATGGATCTATATTTCCGGATGTGCAATAATTCTATTTGAATCCTCCGATGATTTCTTCCAGCGTAACCTTACCAAAAAACTGGGTCAGATCGAGCTGAGAAAGTTTCAGCCTTAGGGCATTGAGGTCGTGTTTCTGACCGACAAGCTCCTGTTCCAGCAATTCGATCGGTTGGGACGCGAAAAAATCACCGAATATTTTTACTTTGTCTATTATCCCGTGGACGACATCCAGATGAATCTCGATGAAACCCGCGGGAATTTTGATGGCTCTCTTAAAGTTATAATTGGGGGAAAAGCCAAAATTCCAATCCCAGGTTTCATATTTTTCCTGCTGCAGTTTTTTGATGCCGAGCAGATCTTCGTCGGTGAGTATATAGCGTGTCGCATCGGGATGAATCTTGAGGATTTCGCGCGTAAGTAAATCTTTCAGGTCATCGGTTGTTGTTCCTTCAGGCAAATAACCGAGAAGGTTGGTGACGCGGGCGCGGTTGGATTTGGTGGCTTTATCGATAAATTTTAAGGGATTTGCTTTGAGGGCTTCACCCAGGACTTCCATTTCAGAATTGAAAAGGAGGGTGCCATGCTGGATCATTTTGCCGTGACGCGCGAGTTTCGCGTTGCCGCTAAACTTTTTGCCATCCACCAAAAGATCATTTCTGCCCTGCAACTCGGCGGGTACGCCCAGATTATTCAACATCTTTAAAACGGGTTGGGTAAAAAAGGAAAAATCTCCAAAATCGTTTTCGCCCAAAAGTGTGTGAAAAGAAAAGTTGAGATTTCCCAAGTCATGGTAAACCGCGCCACCGCCGGACATGCGACGAACGACTTTGATGTTGTTTTGCTGCACATAATCCAGATTAATCTCGGCGAGCGTATTTTGAAATTTACCGACAATTATGGAGGGCGCATTTACATAGAGGAGAAAAAGGTCTTCGGTAGGAAAGCGGTGGAGTAAGTATTCTTCGGAAGCGATGTTGAAATAGGCGTTGTGGGAAGGCGAGTCGATGAGGAGCATGGGTATTTTTTTTACAAAAATAGGGGAAATTGTTGGATGATGGGTGAGGGGTGGTTTTTGAGGGGTGGTGGAGGGTTGTTGAGGGGTGGTGGAGGGTTGTTGAGGGGTGGTGGATGGTGAGGGGGAACTTAGAGCAGGTGCGCAGAATTTTACACGCCTTATCCATGCATTATCCATGAAGTATCTATGAAGTAAGGATGAAGCATTAAGCATTTGCGCTGGCCTTAATCAGGATTATTCCAAAGCATGTTATACAGGACGAGGACGCAGTAGGCGCCGTTAAGGATCAGCAGGATTTAATCTGGTGCATGGTGGTATTTTGCGGTCATCATTTTTTTGTTTTTTTCGGCAATTTCCGGCGACTTTGGTCGGTTCCGGGCTCTTTATGGTAACTATGGCAAAAACGGCTGTAACCGGCATGGGTGCTTGCTTTGTATAGGTTTGTTGATCAATTTTGTCCTGTGATCACAAGAGGTTTTCACGGATGTACCTTAACATCCGAATGTTCATTTTAAAACTTAAAACAATGGCAAGACAAAAAGGTGTTATTAAACTGCACGGTACCTTAGGTGACATTACCTTTTACCGTACGAGAGATGGCTTTATGGCCAGAGAAAAAGGCGGAATTTCCGCAGAACGGATGATGACAGACCCAAAATTCCAGCGGACGCGGGAAAATATGGCGGAGTTTGGCAGGGCCGGGAAAGCAGGCAAAATTCTGCGGTCGACGATCCAAAGTCTGTTGCGGACTTCGGCTGATCCGAGGATGGTAAGCCGGCTGACAAAGGAAATGGTGAAAGTTATTCAGATGGATGCGATCAACCCGCGTGGACTGCGAAATGTTATCGACGGGGAGGCGGAACTTTTGGAAGGATTTGAATTTAATATCAGCGGAAAGCTTTCCACTTCCATCGTCGCACCGTTTACCGCTACAATCGACCGGGTAACCGGCGACGCGGTCATCAGTATGAATCCTTTCATTCCTACAGACAGCATTATCGCGCCGAGCGGAAGCACGCATTACAAGATGGTGGCCGCAGCGATGGATATTAATTTCGAGACGGCAGCGTATGCTTCAGAACACTCTGAACAACCCGTGCAGCCTATCGATACGGTACTTACAAGTGCGCTGCAGCTGAGTAACAGTTTGCCGGCCGCGTCGGTGAATCCGCTATTCCTTGTTTTTGGAATCAGTTTTTATCAGGAGGTCAACGGTACTTTTTACGAAATGAAAAACGGCGCGTTCAATGCCCTCCAGATTGTGAAAGTTTCAGGAACCCCATAGTGATGGAAGTGCAGTTGATCCGAACCTATCACCCGGAAGGTGCGAATGGAATTCTGTTTTTTGAGGGAAAGCAGCTGTGCCGGACGATTGAACTGCCGTGGCAGGATAACCGCCCACGCGTGTCCTGCATTCCGGAAGGGCGGTATATTTTGCGAAAACGGCAAAGTCCCCGTTTCCACTGGCACTTTGAAGTGATGGGGGTTCCGCAGAGATCCTACATCCTATTCCATGCGGCCAATGAGGCTAAAAAAGAATTGAGAGGATGTATCGCCCCCGTGCTGCAGCACACAGGCGCAGGAAGAGGCAGCGGCTCGCGCCCTGCTTTGGAAAGAATGAAAGATTGCCTGTATCCAATCCTGGATAGCGGCTATGAAGTAACCTTAATCATTAAAAAGGAGTGATCATGAGAAAAGTAGTACGGCGGGTTCAGGAACCCACGCCGAAGTTCTTCCGAAAGATCCGCAATTTTGGACTGATCCTGACGGGCATTGGCGGTGCCATTGTTACCGCGCCTGTTGTGTTGCCTGCTGTAGTGACTACAGCTGCCGGTTATGCGGCGCTGGCAGGTGCAATAGCCAGCATTGTAAGTCAGACTGCGGTGGCGAACGACCGGTTGCGGTGATAACGTTCGACACCTCCCAGCGCATCAGTGCCGCAAGTGGCATGGTACTTATCGTGCTGATGCAGGTGGATGGGGATGAGGTGGTAAAAACCATAATTTTGGCCGGAATTGGCGGAGTTTCCAGCTACCTTGTGACCCTGACGGTTAAGTATCTGATCCATTTTTTCCGCAGAAGATGGTAAAGACTAAAGATGAGCCTCCCGGAAGGGGGGCTTTTTTATGTGGGGGTGGAGGGGTGGAGGGGTGGAGGAGTAGAGGGGTGGAGGAGTGGAGGGGTGGAGGAGTGGAGGGATGGAGGAGTGGAGGAGTGGAGGGGTGGAGGAGTGGAGGGGTGGAGGAGTGAAGGAGTGGAGGGGTAGATTGGTGATTACTGGAGGGTGAGGGGTGAGGGGTGAGGGTGGGCGGGTTGAGGAGTGGATGGGTGGAAGGGTTGAGGGTGATGGGGGGGAATGAAGGAAATTTAGTCGGTGATGAAGTGTTGTACTGCTTCGTAGGGAATGCCCATGTAGAGGGCAAACTCTTCTACCGTGAGGACCTGATGGTCGGTTTTTTGGAGGGATTTTTTGATGGAGTGCAGCAAATTACGGCTATACCGTTCACTTTTACCGGTAATACGCTGAATATCTTTGGGATAGATGCAAAGACGGGTCATCCTGGGTTTCATCGTTTTGATGCTTATAAGAACAAAGTTGAGCAAACAAAACGGAAGTTTTTCGGTAGGCTTTCGGTAGTACCGTAATTTTTTTCGAATAAAACTGTTTGAGCATTGGTGCAGGTGACGACTCTGGGGTTGGAAAGAGGCAAGAACCGGAGTTGCCAACATGGGGTGTACCAAGTGGAAACTAAGGTGTAAAACGTGGGCGTTCGCACGAGTGGAGAAACCACCATCTGAAGCAAATATCTTAATCGCCTTTCTTATGCTTATGCGGCTTGAGTGCCGGATTGTTTGCAGGAGTTTCTTTGTTATCTCTCTGCCGTCTGTCTGGCTTTCCAGTAGATTTTGCAATTTTCTTAGGTCCCGTTTTAATTCCCATGACGGTCAATTTAAAGGATTAATGAACTCAAATTTAGATATATAAATTTAATTTTCAAAGAGCAGTGCGGTGTTTTTTTTAAACCCTGTCCCGGTCGCAGCTTTTCGGCCGCTAACTTTTAATCAGAGAATGCACCCATCTTTTTTTAATAAAATATGTACATTTGGACTGGCTGAAATCAGCGTTTAAATAGAACGGTTATGTGTAATTATGTAGATTCAAGCCTTACGAAGGCAGAAATAAAGGAAATGTATGGTGTGGGATTCGACGGGGAAGACTATGAACCCAAAAAATTTCTGAATGGATTTAGCCATGCACTGGTTCCCGTCATTCTGGATGAGAACCCGGGCGTGGCGACGTCAGCCAACTGGGGACTGATACCGTCGTGGGCGAAGGACCGCAAAATCCAGAAACAGACGCTTAACGCGAGGATAGAAACGGTGGCAGAAAAGCCCTCGTTCCGTCAACATTATAAGCAACGCTGTCTCGTGTTGGTTAAAGGATTTTATGAATGGAAATGGATCGACGCGAAAGGAAAGGTAAAACACAAACATTATCTGACCCTTCCAAATGCGGAAATTTTTTCACTGGGCGGAATCTATGGGCAATGGACCGATGAAGCAACGGGGGAAACGCTTAAAACGTTTTCTATTGTTACGACGCAGGCCAATGAACTGATGACTGAAATCCACAATACGAAACACCGAATGCCGATTATTCTGCCGAAAGCGATGGAAAAAGAATGGCTGGGCAACAGGGATATTCAGGATTTTGCGTTCCCGACGCATGAGGCGGAGCTGAAAGCCATCAATCTTGATGAAGCTTTAAATCCGAGGACTTTATTTTAAGGGGTTTAAGCAAGGTATAACTATATACATAATCGCATTGACATCCGCTACATCACCAACGGCTTCCCCGGTTAGGGCTGACTCGCAGGTGGGTATTAGTGCCGACGGCCGGAATAATTTCCGTGAATTTGTGCAGCAGGATACACCGCGTATTCGTAAGCGACCTTCCGACCGCAGAACGGACTGCGGGACATGCTGAAGCTGCATTCATTAAAAATTTTGGCTATGAGGTTAGAGAAAAAATTCCGAAATTGCGTCCGGCAGGAGCAGAAAATATTCGGAAATAAAAGAGAGCTTTAATCTTCAGGTTGTAAAGGAAACGGGAAACAATCCGACCTATCTCGACCGGCAGAACATACGAACGAATTCCCCTTTTATTGCGACTGCGCAGACTATAGCCTTTCACCCGAATAACTCCTGTAATGTTTTGGCTGCTATGAACACTTTTTGGCTGGTTGGAAGTTTTATGAAATCATATTTTTTGTAAAACTTTTCGGCTTCTTCATCAATGGGGTCTACAACAACAGCAAATGACCCTATTTCTTTTGATATTTCATAACATCTTTTGAGTGCATCAATCAGAAATATTTTTCCCAGTCCTTTGCCCTGATGTTTTTTGTCAATTGCTAACCTCCCCAGTAAAGTGGTTGGAACAGCATTATATGATCTTGGAAGTTTCTTTTGAATGTGTTCCGAAAAACTGCTCAAAGAAATGCTATTATTTGAAAGCGTGTAGTACCCCTGAATTCCTGTACCATTTTCAGATAAGACAAAACAAGCAGATAACTTTCTTTTGATATCTTGTCCGGCCTGTGCTCTCAGATAATTGGTTAAAAGATCCTTTCCACAATTAAAATCTTCCCGATTATGTTTTTTGTTTAAAAGTTCAATCATTCCTTTGAATTTGTTACAAAAACGTTATAATCCTCTAAAGCATTTTTTAGTATTTCAGAAGGTTTCTTGGCTTTTGTAACGGCATCAAAAAAGATTTGGCTGTCTTTTTCAGAAGCTATTATCTGTTCTTTTTCCTGAACAATTTCTTTCGCTTTTTCCTGTACTGTTAATATTACAAAGTCTGTCAAACTTCTGAAACCGCCTAAATATGCAGCTCTTTCAAAGAATTCTTTTTGTTCTTTAGGAAGTCGTGCGTCAAACCGTGCGTGTTCTTTAGTTGCCGTGCTCATACCTGAATATTTTTACAAATGTACGTAAATAATCCGTAATAAAAACAATGTGTACGGTAAATATCTGTACGAAACTGCAGTTTATATTAGAACTAACGTTAGATTACAAGACTGGTAACAACATTTTTCGATTTCAAAAACTATGTCAGTTCAGTCCAATTTAGAGGATTTATTTTTGAATTCTTTTTCCGGTTAGGCAGGTAAAAACAGCGTCGTTTCTCATTGCATAATCCCACCATCACCTTATTATTTACTAATCCCTATCTTGTCAGGACTTTTTATTTTTCTCTTCTATAATCTCTTTTTGGAACGAAGTGATTTCTTCATCGGTGATTTTATCATATTCCGCAGCAAATTCACTTAGATTATAACCCATGCATTCAATGATAACTACGATAGTAGTCATTGCTGATCTTTTTACACCACTGAATGCATTGTTCACTGTTGCTTTAGTAAGATCTGAACTAGAGTTTATTGCTATTTTTTCATAACTGGATACAATATCCTTATTTGGTTCAGCGAGTTGTAAGGTCTTATTACGATTGAGCAAGGTCCGTAAAGTAATCGCTGTTTTTATAATTATAATTTTTTCACCTTGCTTTATCATAGCTGCAATTAAATACATAATGATAAATATTTCGGTATACTATTGTATACCGAAATATTTTTTGGTATATTTGTATCAAATTACTTATAAATGTAGTTTTGCGATACTTCAAAATATTAGAAGCTATTCGCTTAGAATCTCGACTTGAAAACTGGTAATTTAAAAGCAACGAGACGATAAGCTGAAGAGCTCACGACCTAGGCGTGAGTCTCGATCTCTTATCTGTTGCATGGTATACCAGTACCTCAAGTCGGATAATGTTGAGATTTCATGCCGTTTTTGTTTTCCCATGATGTTCGCTTTCTCTACAAATTTCTAAGCCGCTTCACTGTATATGAAAGGAGTAATTGAAATGTTTTGGCTCCCTAAAAGAGATTGACTTCGTCGAACCGCTTTGCTAGGTTTCTTCATTTCGCTTTGCTCCATTCAGAATGACACTTACAATGGTGTGCACAACCATTGCGGCATTACTGCTTTCGCGGGAACTTTTTTCTACTTTTCGTACTTCATCAACCACTCATTTTAAGCCATGAATTTATTGCACGATACCTCATAATACAGATACTTGCTAAAGAGACCCTGACATTCATATCAATGCTCTTCAGAAGGATTTGTTCTTTTTTGCTTCCTTCTTTTATATTTTTTTTAGGAATCAGCGAATCACTTCAGTGATTTCCTTGATGAAGAAGAACCATAAAAATGAAGGAAATATTTTTTTCAGTTCTTTTGTCTTGAAACAAAAGAACCAAAAGTTCAAGACTTGGATTTATTTACTAAAAAATAAAAATTTCTTCTGAGAAAATTCCCAAACTTGCGCGGGAGGATAGGTTGCGCTTCGAATACCAGAGATTGCCGCGCTTCGGACAAAGGGAATTTTTATGTGTGATGTCATCGGATTATCTACGGAAGAAATTTCCATTTTTCTTAACGTAAATAACTCCTAGGTCGATTTGAATACAAGAGGTAGGAAAAGGATAAGAACAACTTAAAATACGTATATGCCAGCTCATATCAATAACTATGATACTTCCTAAAGAGACCCTGGCATTCATATCAATGCTCTTCAGAAGGATTTATTCTTTTTTGTTTCATTCTTTGATGTTTTTTAGGGATCAGCGAATCACTTCAGTGATTTCCTTGATGAAGAAGAACCATAAAAATGAAGGAATATTTTTTTCAGTTCTTTTGTCTTGAAACAAAAGAACCAAAAGTTCAAGACTTGGATTTATTTACTAAAAAATAAAAAATTTCTTCTGAGAAAATTTGACTCCCTTCGGTCGTCGAACCACTTCGTTAGGTTTCCAAACTTGCGCGGGAAGATAGGCTGCACTTCGAATACCAGAGAGTGCCGCGCTTCGGACAAAGGGAATTTTTATGTGTGATATCATCGGAGATTATCTACGGAAGAAATTTCCATTTTTCTTAACGTAAATAACTCCCAGGTCGATTTGAATACAAGAGTTAGGAAAAGAATAAGAACAACTTAAAATACGTATATGCCAGCTCATACCAATCACTATGATACCTCGTAAAGAGCTCCTGACATTCATATCAATGCTCTTCAGAAGGATTGTCTTCAGCGGGGAAGTTCCCACTTTCTACACAGGCTTTCCCGCGGGGCAGTCCGGGCTTTTGCTGCGCAAAAGAGATCGCTTCGCGTTGCTCGCGATGACAATGATGTGATAATGTGGCGATTTGAAAATGCGGTAATTTGAATATTGGTCTTGCTTCACAGAAAAGATCGCTTCGCGTTGCTCGCGATGACATTTAAAATAAAAAAAGGATTGTTCTTTAGCGGGAAAGTTTTTTTTTTCATCATTTGTGTTTGGCTTTCCCCTAAAGCGATCCGGGATTTCGTTCTTTTGTCTTGAAACAAAAGAACCAAAAGTTCAAGACTTGGATCTTTTGGCAAAAAAAATCGAATTTCTTCTAAGAAAATTTCCAAAACTCGGGCGGAAAGAAGATGGGTTTATGTGTACGAAGATTTTTGCCGCCACTCAAACAATGGAAATTTTTAGGTGGTTTCAACTTAGAAAAATCTGTTAAGAAAGAAATTATAATTTTTTCTTAACGCAAAAATCTCCGAGGTCGCGGTATAGTGCAGTAGCATGTTTATTAATTAAAAAGTTAGATATGATGATTACTTATGTTTTCAACAACACCTCCTAAGGAACGTAATAATCAAAAATCACTACTTTCAAAAGGATTGGTCTTCAGGGGGAGAGTACCCTCTTCATAAATTTTTACTTGGCTTCTCCTGGGACAATCCGAGTTTAAATTTTTTTTCATTGATGAAAAATGAACCAAAAATGCAGACTATATTTTTTCAGTTCTTTTGTCTTGAAACAAAAGAACCAAAAGTTCAAGACTTGGATCTTTTTACTAAAAAAATTAAATTTCTTCTAAGAAAATTTCCAAAACTCGGGCGGAAAGAAGATGGGTTTATGTGTACGAAGATTTTTGCCGCCACTCAAACAGTGGAAATTTTTAGGTGGTTTCAAATTAGAGAAATCGGTTAAGAAAGAAATTATAATTTTTTCTTAACGCAAAAATCTCCTAGGTCGGAGCGCAGCGATTATTAATTTAAGAAACAGAAATAATGGACCAATATTATTTTAACGATAGTTCGTAAAAAAAGTAAGTTTTCATATCTAGCTATTTAAAAGGATTCGTCTTCAGCGGGAAAGTGTTCTTTTTTTTCATCATTTGTGTTTGGCTTTCCCCTGAAGCAATCCGGGATTTCGTTCTTTTGTCTTGACACAAAAGAACCAAAAGTTTAAGACATGGATCTTTTGGCAAAAAAAATCGAATTTCTTCTAAGAAAATTTCCAAAACTCGGGCGGAAAGAAGATGGGTTTTTGTGTACGAAGATTTTTGCCGCCACTCAAACAGTGGAAATTTTTATATTGTAAATGTTGAGAGTACAGGATGGGAAGAAATTCAATTTTTCCTTAACGCAAAAATCTCCCAGGTCGGAGCGCAGCGATTATTAATTTAAGCAACAGAAATAATGGACCAATATTATTTTAACGATAGTTCGTAAAAAAAGTAAACTTTCATACCAAGCTATTTAAAAGGATTCGTCTTCAGCGGGAAAGTGCCCCTTCATAAGTTTCTACACGCTTTCCCCTGGGACAATCCGGCTTTTGCTTCGCAAAAGAGATCGCTTCGCTGCGCCCGCGATGACAACGGCGCACAATGAGGACAAAAAAAAGCCCTTTCCCTAAAGTTTGCAGACCCAAGAGGAAAGAGCGCGGAATTAATTAACGTATAACTAAAACCAAAACAAAACTATGAAAAAAATCCTATTAAACGTAGGAGCTGTTTCCTGTTGCCTTATATATTCAGCGGTTCACTCGCAGGTCAAGGCACAGACCCGTACAGTCACGGGAGAGGTAAACAGTGGAGAAAAACCCCTCAGCGGCGTGACCGTGACGCAGGAAGGAACGAATCAGATGGCCACCACGTCAGCCTCGGGAAAGTTTCGTCTCCAAACTACGGGCGAAAACCCGGTACTGATCTTCCGGCATCCGGAGTATGCGGAAGAGAAAATAACGGCCGGCGGAAAAAGCACTTTTGTGATTTCCCTGAAAGAAAAAATAAATACTATTCAGGAGGTGGTGCTGAATGCGGGTTACTATAATGTAAAAGCCAGAGAAAGCACGGGGAGCATTGCGAAGGTTACCGCCAAAGACATCGAAAACCAGCCTGTTAACAATGTGCTGTCGGCCGTGCAGGGGAGGATGTCCGGCGTATCGATTACTAATAATACCGGTAATGCAGGCGGTGGGTTTGATATTGCCATACGTGGGCAGAACAGCGTGCGGTTCGACGGCAATGCTCCGCTGATCATCGTCAACGGTGTTCCGCTCAATTCCAATTCAAATTCGGTTCTGAGCTTGTCCACCGGCATCCTCTCCAAAGGAGAGTCGAGTCCACTCAACGCAATAAATCCTAACGATATTGAAAGTGTAGCAATACTGAAAGATGCGGACGCAACGGCCATCTACGGATCGAGAGGTGCCAACGGGGTGGTGTTGATTACCACCAAGAACGGGACGTCAAAAGATATTGAGACCGCGCTTACCTTGAGCACTTCGCTGTCTTATGCAAACCAGTTTGTTGAGTTGGCGAGCACGGAACAATACCGCAAACTGCGCGAAGATGCATTCAGTCTGGACGGCATCACCGCATACCCCGCCATCGCCTACGACATGAACGGCAAGTGGGACAGCACACGCTACGCGGACTGGTACAAAACGCTTATCGGCCGCACCTTCCTGAACCAACAGCAGGAACTTGTACTGAGTGGCGGAAATGTACAGCACCAAACCCGTGTGAGTATTTTTAACGGACAGCGCGGTACGGTTTACGGCCACGGTTTTAGATACAAACGCTCGGGATTTACGCTGAATTCCAATATTCGTTCGAAAGATGGTAAACTGAAGATTGTACCCTCGGTGCAGTACACCACTGAAGACAATAAGCTCGCAGTGGCCGACCTTACGCGGCAGGCGTTCCGCCCGCCCAATGCGCCAGCGCTGTACCAGGCGGACGGCAGCCTGAACTGGGAGGGCAACACCTTTGAAAACCCACTGGCACAGCTGGAGAACAAATACCTCGTGAAAACAAAAACGCTTGCAAGCCGCATTCTGACTGAATACAGGCTGCTTCCTGAAGTTACCTTCCGTCTCAATGCCGGCTACACCCAAACGCTTCTGGAGGAATTTAAGACGAGTCCGTCCACGCAATATAATCCTGTTTACGGTGCGACTGCGCAATATTCTGCGGTCACCGTGGGTAATACCAAGCACGGAAACTGGATTGCGGAGCCGCAGGTCAACTTTGATAAACGATGGTCTGCACATCAAATTAGCGCCCTTATAGGAAGCACCTTTGAGGAAAGAAATACTGATATATTCTCGGTACAGGGAAGTGATTTCTCTACGAACGAATTGCTGTACAATCTTTCGAATGCCAAGGTTCAGAAAGTGAGTAATGATACTGAAATCAAATACCGGTATCAGGCACTATATGGCAGGGCGAATTATACATTTGACGGCAGATATACAGTGAATCTGACGGCAAGGCGCGACGGCTCGAGCCGCTTTGGACCGAATAACCGTTTTGCAAATTTCGGAGCGGCAGGTGTCGCATGGATATTTTCGCGTGAGCAGTTTTTAAAAGAGGTCTCATGGCTAAGTTTCGGTAAGCTGCGCGGAAGTTACGGTATCACAGGCAGTGATCAGATCGGAGATTATCAGTATCTCAACACGTATACATCAGGTACTGCTAACTATGGAGGAATACCTGTACTGTATCCATCGCGGCTTTACAATCCGGATTTTACATGGGAGAAAACAGGTAAACTTGAAGCAGCAGTGGAACTGAGCCTGTTCAGGGATGCACTGTATTTTACTGCAGCGTGGTACCGGAACCGGTCCTCCAACCAGCTTGTAGGAATACCATTGTCTGCTACTACGGGTTTTGACACGTTACAGCAGAATTTTCCCGCAACCGTGCAGAATACCGGGCTTGAGCTGGATGCAAATTCCACGGTGATCCGGACAAAGGAGTTACGGTGGAATGTGAGTGCAAATATATCGTTTCCCGCTTCAAAGCTTCTTGAGTTTCCGAATATAGAAACCAGCACGTATGCGAATACGTATGAAGTGGGCAGGTCTATGAATATCCGTAAGGTGTATGAGTACGCCGGAATTGATTCGGCAACAGGTATTTACCAATTTACCGATATGAACGGCGACGGAAAGATTACGGTAGACGACCGGAAGAAGAGTGTCGATATGGGCGTAAAATTCTTTGGTGGACTGAGCAACAGCATCTCGTACGGGAATCTGTCGCTGGAGTTTCTGTGGCAGTTTGTAAAGCAGCAGCAGTTTGATCTGCTTTATAGTCTTGGGGCTCCCGGCACGATGGCTAATGTGGCTACCTATATGCTGGATTACTGGACTCCCGGCAACCCAGATGCGAAATATCAGCGGCCCACCACCGGAGCTAATGCCGCAGTTTTAAAGGCTTTCACGGATTACCAGTACAGCGACGCAGCTATCGTAGATGCTTCCTTTATCCGGCTCAATTCACTTCAGCTAAGCTGGAACGTGCCCTATGGGCACTCCGGGAAGACTCTTGAGTTGGGGCTTCACGGCCAGAACCTGATTACCATCACTCCTTTTAAAGGTTTGGATCCGGAGGTCAGAGGTACATATCTGCCCACCTTAAAAACCTACAGTATGACCGCAACATTAAAATTCTAAACAATGAAAACAAAGTACATATTTTCACACGTCCTTACCGGTACCTTACTCTGCTTTTTTGTTCACTGTGAACGTTTCGTAGAAGTAGATTATCCTACCAACCAGATTTCCCAATTCACGGTCTTCAAAGATAGGGCTACCGCGCTCTCGGCGTTAGCCGACGTATATGCAAACCTACGCAGCAACAGTCTTCTAGCCGGCGATATTTCCGGTGTACCTTTCCTGACAGGATGTTACACGGACGAACTTCAGACGAATAACACGCAGCAAAACGGAATGAAAGCTTTTTATGACCTGACCCTGCAAAGTACCACTCCTGCAGTGGACGATATCTGGATCAGTTCGTACAGGAATATTTATGCCGTAAACAATATAATCGAAGGAGCTGCGCGCAGTGGTGATTATCTGGATGAGTCTACGCGAAATATGCTTACAGGAGAATCCCTGGCCATACGGGCGCTCCTTCATCTTTACCTGACGGGTCTGTATGGAGAAGTGCCCTACGTAGAAACAACAGAATATAAGGTTAATCAGACTATATCTAAAAACACCTTGCCTCAGATTTATTCGAAATTGCAGAACGACCTTCTACATGCTGAAAATCTGCTGAGCGACTCCTACGCCACTCCAGAACGCACGCGCATCAACAGAACGGCAGCGCGTCTCCTTTTGGCCAGGGTGTTTATTTATCATCAGGACTGGGAAAAGGCACGCCGATACGCAAATCTGGTAACAGCTGACCCGATCTACTCGCTGGAAACATCCCTTGCTAATGTATTTCTGAAAGGAGCCAAAAGTACGGTGTGGCAATTTGCACCAGTGGAAGCGGGTGCCAATACCCTAGAGGGGCAGACGTATATTATCCGGGATACACCGCCACCTTATGCTTTTTTAAGCACAGGCCTGCTTTCTTCATTTGAAACAGGGGATTTGAGACTCGGTGAATGGACGAAGGCGATAGTGGCCGGTACAGACACCTATTTTTATCCCTACAAATATAAGCAGTATGCTAAAACACCAGCTTCTCTTGAATATTCTGTGATGTTAAGGATAGAGGAAGCCTACCTGATTGCAGCAGAAGCTGAAAACAGAATGGGAAATACAACTGCAGCACTGCAGAATTTAAGCAAAATCCGCGAACGGGCAGGCCTTACCATCCCTTCCTCTAGTACCGCGCAGGAGATACAGGATCTTATAATTCAGGAAAAACGTCACGAATTTTTTACAGAAGGTGGCCATCGGTTTTTAGACCTCAAAAGATGGGATCTTCTTACTACTACCATGCAATCTGTAAAACCGCAGTGGCAGACCTTTATGAAAAACTGGCCGCTGCCCCAGCGTGAACTGCTCGTGAACAGCAACCTTAAACCGCAGAACGATGGATATTAAAACATGGTGCTGCACCATCTTTCTTTTTTTTGTCTTCCGTGGGCTTTGAAATCCCAATCTCTGGAAACCGTGTATCAGCGGGGCTGGCATAGGCTGTATAACGGTGCTGTTTCTGATGATGGCAAATGGACATTTTTTACAAGAATTTATGATGGCGGAAAATCAGAAGGGGTACTTCAGAACACCAATACGCTGCAACCTCTCATCATTGAAGCAGCAGGAAAATTCGATCTGGACAATCACCACTTCATCGTCCTGAATGGGAAAAGGGAGCTGTTATGGAAAGATTTACGTGGAGGTACCAGCAAAATTTATCCGGATGTGTCCGATTTTGTATATGACACTTCTTTTGAAACGCTGATTGTTAAGACCGGTGCAACGATTCGGTGGCTGGATCTCAAAAAAGGCACCCAACACCTGTTCGACAGCATCATCAAGACCCAGGACATTACAGGATCACCATGCTCTCTGTTATGGAATGAAACACAAATTCTGTTGCTGAACCGGGCCTATGGAAAACTAGTGCGTGTATTAGACGTAAAAGATAAATTGGTATCCGCCGTGGCAGAGACTGACAAACCAAATATAAAACTATTGTGGGAGAACGAAACAGGATATTGGATGCAGACCGTAGATCATTCTGGAAACAGCGTGACATCTCCGGAGAAAATGGAATTCGGTACTTCTGTGGGTGCACTGTCCTTCCTGAGCAGCAATACGCTCATGGAGCAAAAACCACTGATAAGTGGGGGTTCGATAGTAACCGATAGTGTAGAGGTTTGGAGCAGTGCCGACAAAGCTGTAAAACCGAGACTGATCAATATGGCTTCCACTGCGCGTGATATTACGCTGTACGATGTCTCGGGATGCGGGTCACCACCGAAAACATACAGAAAATTTCTGACCGAGCCTTACGTTGTTTTTGGGGAGGACTATATACTGGAAGTCGCAGAACTGGAAAATTACGACTATAAAGTTAATGACATCTCACCCCGTCCAAAAATCCGGTTGCGGAACCGGAAAACCGACGAAATAGAAATGGAGGTGCAAGAAGTGCGCGGTGTTTACCCGTCGGGCAACTGGCACTACCTGCTCTATTTTAAAGGTCGGGACTGGTACCGGTATGATGTATTGTCCCGCAAAACGGTTAATTTGACGTCCTCTTTGAAGGCAGATTTTTATTCATTCGACCGCCTTAATACCAAGGTATTGTTCCCCGTTGACTCCCCGTGGTTTTCGTGCGATTACCGGTTTATCTACCTGACTTCCAAAAATGACATCTGGCAATATGATATTAAGAAAAGACTGATTGTTCAACTCACAGATCATACCGGACCGAACTATTCATTCAGAATTGTTGCGCCTTTCAGAGGAGGTGGAGTATCGAAAATGAAATGGCACCAGAACCCTGTTCTTCAAACGAAACATCTGGCATTAAAGATTTCTGATAAATCTGGTCTTAGGCAGGGATTAGCATTGTGGAAAGACCATAGGCTGCGCGTCATTTTACCTCCTGGGATACAGTCCGTAACCTATGTTAGAATGGGACAGCACGCCATGTCATATGTTAAACAGAATGCAAATCTGCCGCCTCAAGTAATCGTGTACCCATTCGGTAAAATTGTTGGAAAAACCACGTATGACAGCGGTAAGGGGATGAATTATTCGCACTTTCCGAAGACCGAACTGTGCGAATGGACGGACAGTAACGGTGAAAAGACCTATACTACCATCGTGTTGCCTCCTGACTACTCACCTGAAAAAAAATATCCGGCCATCGTTCGGGTATATGAAAACGAGGCTCAAGGATACACGGAATTTGAGTTCCCCACCTTCCGCAACGCCACTGGTTTTAACAGAACGTTGATGGCCATGAACGGCTATATCGTTATTCTCCCCAGAATTATCTACTCAAAAAATAAAGTGGGAAATTCTGCGGTCCGGGCAGTGGAGGAAACGGTTAAGAAAGTGCAGTCATTGTATTCGGTGGATAGCGCGAATATCGGAATCATCGGACACTCGTTTGGCGGTTACGAAACCAATTACATCCTCACACAGTCATCGCTCTTTAAAAGCGCAGTAAGCGGAAGCGGAATTGCGGACATTATCGCCGATTATTTTACGGTTCATAAAATGTACCTCAACTCCAATATTTCAAGATATACCAACGAACAGTTCGGCTTTTCGGATGGCTTCTTTGCGCTAAAAAAAGAGTATCTGGAAAATAACCCCATCCTAATGGCAGACCAGATAAAAACCCCTCTCCTGCTATGGTCCGGAAATAAAGATGAACATGTAGAATGGCGGCAGAGTGTTGAAATGTTTATGGCACTATCGAGTCTTAAAAAAGAAGTACGCCTGGTGCTGTTTCCGGATGATGTGCATGTACTTACAAAACCGAAAAATCAAATCGACGCCACAGAAAAAATCCTAGGGTGGTTCGGCTATTATCTTAAAAACGGAGAAAAGCCCAAGTGGTTTTAAAATTAAACTGCCCCTTTCGGGGCAGCTTTTTTAAAGTTTAAATAAGTCACTTCCACAACTGGTTTCGCCAATGCGGTGCAGCGTTACGCTGCCGTCTGTACAGAGTTCCTGCGAAGGAATAGTACTGCATTTAACCTCCGTTTTTTGGCACGGTTCCATTGGATTGGAGGTAATGCGGTAACCATTTTCTGTCGCAGCTTCTCCTGGCTTTGCAGTATTCGTTGCGAATGCTGCACCGGCGCCAAATACAAATAAGGCTACCGGCAAAATGAATTTTTTCATAATAAAAAAATTGGTTGTTAATGCCTACTCTTTTTTCAGGTTTTCGACTTCCCCTGTCCGGAAATGTTTCGTAATAGCGGTATTCAGACGGTATCGCGTAATCAGCGCGTCTCTCAATACAAAAAGGTAATCCCCGGTAATCACCATATCTGTTATTTTACCCTGACCGTGATGGTACAGATAAATACTTCCCAGATATTCCTGTCCTGCGGTGGAATACATATCCACAATATTCGCTTCTTTCCAAGCTTTTCTGGGCTCATACCGTCCCATAAGGGCAGATACCGTGAAAAGTACATTGCCGTACACGGCCGCTGTTCCGCTAAGTTTAAGCGGTGGCGTCTCTAAACGCTTATCCCCATTTTTCATCGTTCGGTACTTCATGTGCTGCAACCCGGCCTTTACAATGGTGTTATACGTTTGCGTTTTTTGAAGGTATCTGTTGCCCACGGTGTACCTGTTCTGATAGGAATAGAGATAAACCACATCCTGATTAACAGGGTCGGTGAGAAGCTGTCCGTCCGTCTCAAATAAGCTGCTGACCTTGCCCGGTAAAAAATTCTTATGGATGATCATCCCCTGTTGGCTGTTAAATCCTAATGTACCGACTGCAAAATGCTTGGACTGGGGAACAATGGTACGGAAAGCAAAATGAGCAGAATCCAGAACGACAAGCTGATTGAAATATGCATTTTTATACATCAGAAGCTCAGCTTCAGGAGCATCTGTTTTACCGCGGTAAATGACAGGGGCAGAACCGTCATAAAAGAAAAAATGCTGATTCATCACGTGAAGACGTGGAGGCTGGTGAAACTGTACCGTCATTTTCGGTTTGATGAACATGGTTCTCTCTGCGTTAAGTTGAAAATTAATTTTGCGAAGCCGGAAAGGTGATGTAAGATTTCCTAAATAGAGATAATTCCGGTCAAAGCCTGCAAAGTAATAGGAATTGACTTTTACATCAAAAGTGCGTTCTTCGGTGACCGGATGCTGGGGAAACCGCCTAATAAAAGCATTTTCCCTCTTCATGAGGTACTCGGATGAAAAAAACAGGGCGATAATGCTGCCGCCTGAAACTACCGCAGTAAGAACCGTGGCGACAGCGGAGCGGATCCAGCCGCGCGCGTCTTCTTTCCTTATGAAAACAATCCCCAGCAGGGCCAAAAGCACACCTGTGATATTAAACAATAAATGCTGATCCCAGCTCATTTTCTCGAAAATACCGCCACACGAGCACGGGATATTTTCCGCGTAGTTAAGTATAAGATAAATGTACAGCGTGAAGGCCGTCATCAGTCCGAACGAGGCGTAAAGCCCAACCCGCCTTGTTTTGTCCCATACCAGCAACAGCACCGTCATAAGCTCGAGCGCGAGTATCCCGATGGACGCCCATCCTGCATAAGCACTGAGTAACGGGGACTGAGCCATTTGGGTCTGAAAATTCTCAAAATCCAGCAGTTTGCTGAATGCTGCATAGACAAACAGCAGAGTGAAAAAGTAACTGGCCCACCTGGCCGCGGTAGCTTTCATAGTGTTGAAGTTTATAATTTGTTAGGAACCAGAGGCGGACATCCGTGATGTCAGCCCGCACGGATCAGTATCCATATGACCTTTTTGCCATAATGCTCAGGCATGATACTGCCTTTCGCGAACACCCTGGCGGTAGACACAGGGCCCGCAATTTCCCATTCGCCGCTTCGCGGACAGGCGGTACCGCTCCTGGCGGTAAGTTTAAGCCGCCTGCGGGAGCCGCCGCGCCCAGCTTCATGCGGTTTCTGTTTTGCCATTCCACTACCTGTGTTTCCACTGTTGAATGTCTTTACGAGGCGGTTCTTCGTCCTGGCCACCGCCAGCTGCGGAGTCGTCGGCCGAATCGCGTTGCACAGAGGGCGCCTGGATGGGTTGGGCATTTTCTGCACTGAGGTCATCGGGTGCTCCGTGAACTTCGCGGCAGGACGATGCATTGATAATCAATAAGAAACTTAAGACTGAGATTACTTTTTTCATAATTTTAAGATTTAAAAGTTATCCCGGCGCCGGTTTATACCGTTAGAATTCTATCCCGAAATTAGGACGGCAAAACCAATAAAAAAAGTGTTTGGTGGCAGGACGTATCTATGAGTGTAGCATCATAGATACCTGGTTCCACTGTCCATCCGTACAGTTTTGCGTGTCGGTCATCTTTTTTCGTATATTGTTTTGCTGTTAGGCTGCGCCAGAATGCGAATTCCGAAACAGCCGGAGGAAGGACGGCAGCGTCTAAAAAGTGGGATATGTGTAGAAACATTCTTCTTTTATTGATCATCCTTACCTGCTCAGTGTGCACTGCGCAAAATCCGGTTATGCAATACACCGCGATGCGCGAAACGTACGCACACCTGGGTGAAAATGACCGGCAGGCGATGTTCCCGGTACGGAAGAGCATTGAAGTGGGAAGAAAGAACCGGAATTTCAGACATCTGGTGTACGCCTACGAAGACGCGATTTATTTTTCACCCGACAGGCAAGTAAAACTCAAATATTCGGACAGTGCTGTGCAGGCAGCATACAGAACGAAGGATGAAGCCCTAATCAGCAAGGCCTTGCTGGGAAGAGGTATTGTGTGGTATTTTAATTATCGGCAGTACGGAAGAGCACTGCACAATTATCTGGAGGCGGATACGCACGCGCAGAAAAGCCGGGATAAATATCTGATCTATAAAGTAAAATATCATATTGGAGCTGTAAAAAGTTTTTTGGGCTACCACCGTGAGGCACTGGAAAATTTTCGGGCATGCAACCAATTTTTCGCGGCGGAGCTGAAATCTGCGCAACATCCCACTTTCATCTACAACAATACAAAAGGGTATCTGAACAGCCTTCATCAGATGTGCATCAGCCACCGTCAGCTTGGGGAACTTGACAAGGTGGACAGCCTGCTCGAACGCACCGCCCCGTACCGGGATCAACCCGATTTCGCGCAGGAGAACGGTTATTTTCTGAAAGAACAAGGTATTCTTTCTTTTCACCGCGGGGATTTCCGCGCCTCCCTGAGGGCTCTGCTTCCGGCTGCCGCCATCATTAAAAGTAAAAAAGATGAAGGTGTGCTGGCAGTGACTTACTATTATATCGGCACAGCCTACCTGAAACAGCAGCAACGGGGAAGAGGCATACCCTATATGGAGAAGGTCGATTCCCTTTTCAGGAGAAACGGTGTTATGTTTCCAGAAGTGCGTGCAGCCTATGAATTTCTGCTTAAGGATGCGGAGACCACCGGGAAACCGGATAAAACGGCCCGACACACGGCTCAGTTGCTGAAAGCCGACAGCATTTTTCAGGTAGACCTGCCGTATCTGTCGTCACGTATTTACCGGGAATATGACACAAAGACGCTGCGGAGTGAAAAGGAAGAGCTGCAGAAGGCTAGGGCTGCTGACAACGGATTTATAATTTTCTCGCTCGCCCTCAGCGGAGCGCTGCTTGTATTTCTGCTGAACGCCTATATCAGACAGCGCATTATTGTGCAAAATTACCAAAAGCTCCAGCAGCGGCTTCAGCAAGAGGCAGCAGCGGCATTGACTGTAACGGAGCAGCCTGATCCCGGTCGCAGGATGGAATACAGTCCTGAAATTGTGCAGAAAATACTGATAAAACTCGAAAAGTTTGAAAAAGAGGCCGGTTTCACCTCCCCTAAAATTACCCTGCTGAGTCTCGCGGCAAAATTAGGCACGAACAAAAACCATTTGTCCTATGTAATTAACGAGTACAGGAACATGCACTTCAGCACCTACCTTACAACACTTCGGATCAATTATATCACGCACCTGATGAATACTGACCCGAAGTACCTTAAGTTTCATAACGAAAGTCTCGCAGAGGAATGCGGTATCCGGTCACGGCAGCATTTTTCGAGGATGTTTCATGAGATTAACGGTATTAAACCATCTGACTTTATCCGTGAGAAAAAGAAAGAACTAAATATTAACTGAAATCGAAGCTGATTCTACCAAAAAATGCCTATGAATTCAAAAATACTTCTTGAACAGACCGCCGAATTATGGAATGAACTGCAATATAAAATCAGGTCTTTAAACAGGACAGATCATAATGACCTTGTGCAGGCACAGTATGGGCTGGCGGAAACGGATGAGGTGATCCGAAAGCTGAAGTCGTGGGTTCTTGAACACCGCTTTGACTGCTGGGAAAGTGAGATTTTGTTCTTTAGAGAGCTCAAGCCTAAGTTCATCGCGCGGTTTATTTATTATTCCCGGATTGTATCGCTGCTGTCGTCTCTTCCCATGTCTGGGTCTAAGTATAAAAAGAAAATGTATGAGGCCGAATTCGAAACTTTGCAGCAGTTCTCGCGCGAAAACAGTGCTTTTATCAGTTATTACCGGCGGAAAGCGTCTTATCTAGATCTAAAATATTTTGTTCGTTTCAGGTATGACCTTGATGTAAAACTCGCAACGGATATTCACAGCTACGACGACAGGTTTTCGACCTCGCATGATCACCTGATCGCTCATATCCTCGCCAATGATGACTACGAAGCCTTTCTTAAACAACAGATCCGGAATCTTGAGCTTGCTTCAGAGGGTGAACGGGCAAAGGTCAGCGGCCTGCAGTGGACCGCGTCCAAAGCTGCTCTTACTGAACTTGTGTATGCGCTGCACCATACCCGCTGTTTTAACGGAGGTTCCGCAACACTGGCTGAAACGGTGAAGTTTTTTGAGGAACACTTTTCCGTTAATCTGGGGAATTACCATAACACCATGGGAGAAATAAAAAACCGAAAAATAGACCGAACTAAATTTCTTCATCAACTCAGCGAAAATCTCAAAGATTACCTGGACGCTGCGGACGAGATGCGGTAGACCATTCCATTGTGTGGTCGGAAAACGGCTTTTGGGCAGGAAATTGGAGTGAAGCGTTAAAGGTGCGCTACAGCAAATTTTTGCAGGTTTTTGAATGTGCAGGTGGAGTATTTTGATGGTATAGACGGTTGGTGAGCAATTCTTAGGAAGACTTTTTTAATGCGATGTTGGAAACTTTTTGGAAGGAAATGAAGACGGGAGTAAAGCTGGCGTAGAAAAGTTCAAATTATTTATAACGTCCGCTGCAAAAAATAAATAAAACTGATTTGACATTGTAGTATTCGATATACCAATTCGCTAAAATAAAAAAGAAATTCCTTAAGGACATTAATATCGATGTGAAATTTGCGAACGGAATATAAAGTAAATCTAATTTTTGCGGGACCGTAACGGGGAATACCGTTAAACGAAATTTTTTAGGTATTATCTGCTTAAAAATAAAGTAAAATCTATATAGGTAATTTTCTGGTTTAAACCGTTCATTATTAAGGTGTTTTCACGCGTATATTTTTCTGGGCCTTTGGTAATTTTGTGGTAACACAAAAACCTAGGTGATGAAAACACAAATACTATTTTTTAAAAAATACGTGTTGATAATTTGTTTTACTCTTATATCCACGTGTTATTTCGGACAGACACTGGTTGGATATCCCTTTGGCAAATAATCTGAATGCCAATCAAGGTCCTATAGATATCACCAATCCAAGTGTAAGATATTATGATCCACCGAATGTTGTAGCACCAATTTTTTTTCTTAACCATTTATTGTTTCAGAACAATTTAGATGAAGTCCGATTTTCTTTTAATGCTCCTTCAACCTATAGTGATGGTATTATATTTCAACTTCACATCGGAATAGGCGGATTAGGTTTTGGTTCTGTAAGCGGGAATATAAAAGTCTATATGCAGGTTGACAGTCTTCCGGAAGCCCTCATTGGAGAAAAAAATCTAAATGCATCGGTTTTTATTGCGGGAGGTGATGCGGATGATTTTTCAATTGCTCTTACAGGTTTAACTGTAAATTCCCTCGTTAAAATAAGAGTTGTTGGAGCGAGCAGCACAGGCGGTGCTACAATTAATTTTTTTGGAGTCAATGATCTAAAATTAGTTAAGGATGTAACCTCTATTTCCGTTAGAGGTACCAAGGTTCCACAACCTCCATTGATTAACCATAATGATCCTGCATCGGTAATTAATGATACTGATTTTGGCAGTGTTCTGACTAGTGACATCCCGGTGGATAAAACATATCGCATAACAAATACAGGCTCGCGGACGTTGAAAATAAGTTCACTTCAACTGATCCCAAACGATGTCGGATTCAGTATAATAGGAACTGTTCCAAATACCATTTCTGTAGGCCAAAACGCAACCTTTACGGTACGCTTTGTTCCCGCAGATCAGGGTATAGCAACATCAGAAATTGTTATTGCAGCGAACATTACACCTAATAATCCGTTCCGTTTTGAAGTTAAAGGCAATGGAAAAAGCTGCAACCTTGAACCTGTTCCCATATTAGTTCAAAATTTTGAAACATCGGGATCAAATCTCAGTGCTGTTTTGATTAGTGGAATCCCTGGTTCAACAGGTAATACATCTAATTCTCCTAACCCCATTATACAAGGAGTTAGTGGTCTTTATCCGTCTTCTACCAATTTATTTGCGGCAGGATCGTCTACCAGATCATTATTTGTAAGGGGTCATGGTACAGACGAAAGTGGCGTAACGGGAACAAATGACGTCACTTTAGAATTTGGACCGATTGATATCACCGGACAACAGGAAGTAAGTGTGAATTTTGAAGTCGCTGCTTTTTCGAGTTCGAATGTGGGGTCAAGTGGCAATACTACTGGATCAGGTGTAAATGGATATGACTACGTTCTGTTGCAGGTATTGAAAAAAGATGGTATAACTTGGTCTGATGAAATTAAATTGTACGGATCCGGTTCAAATGCTTCCAATGAATGGGCTGACAGATCTTATAAATATGGCCTTGGCGGAACCTTAATTCCCGAAAGTTCTTTTGATGGAGTGTTGGTAACCATCAACAATACAGGCACGATGAAATACGGTAAATTTAAACTTAATATTCCAACTTCAGAACTTACTAATAACTTTAAATTTCGAATCGTGGCAAGGACCGGAAGGTCTCGTGATAAAGTTAATACAGGCAAGCAATTTAACCGAAATTTATGGCTCATCGACAACGTTCACGTTGATGCCGGAAACGCCAAATCCAAGACGTGGACCGGCGCGGCCTGGACAGGAGACGATACAAGCCGGCCGACGTCGCGCGAGAAAGCAGTATTTGCAGGAAATTATAATTTTGCAGGAAGCCAGGCGTCAGATTTGTCAGTATGTGAATGTGAAGTTAACAATGGCGTTAATCTTACCATTCCCGCGGGCAGAATGCTCAGTGTGCGTAATAAAATCATCAACGCAGGAGCGGCGGACAACTTTATTGTAGAAAGCGACGGTAACCTGCTGCAGGAAGAAAACAGTATTGTGAACGCGAATAATATTACGTCGAAAAGGCTTATAAAAATTGGCAGTGCGCGCAACCAGTACAATTATTTGGGAACACCGGTCGATTTCCAGACGGGAGAATCGTTCCAAACCATCTTCCCCGGCTCCAGCACAACGGTCCTTTATCATAATCAGGCGACAAATTATTTCTCAACTTCCTCCGGCGTGAATATTCCGGGACGTGGTTTGGCGGTAAAAGAGCCCACCATTTCTGCTGCCATTCCGGCAACCGCTACCAATACAACGGGAATATTCAAAGGTGTGCCGCAAAACGGAGCGATCACGATTGCGGTGGCGAATAAAGATACGGGCGTTAATACCTATGGATATAATTTGATAGGAAATCCTTATCCGTCCAATATCGATCTTCTGAAATTGTATGATCTTAATGGCGGCAGAACAGGTTCGTCTCAGATTGAATCGCCGAATATCAGTGCGACATTTTACTTCTGGGACAATACGGGAAACACGCAGATGACCCAGCAGGGAAGCGGGTACGGCGGTCAGGCCTATGCGATATTCAACGTTTTGTCCGGTGTAAACGGAACCGGAACAAAATCGATGCTCGGTTCGAAAGTGCCGACCAATATCGTGAAAGTAGGGCAGGGCTTTATGACAAGATCTCTGATCGCCGCGTATAATTTCAAATTCAATAACAGCATCAGAACAAATTCTACGTCCGTGGTTGATTTTCTAGGCCAAAGACAAGCGGGAATACAAGATGACCGGTACTGGCTTCAAATGACCGCACCGTCGGGAATTACATCGACGATCGCGATTGTTTATTACGCGGGCGGCAACAATTTGTTCGGCGCGGAAGATTCCCGCAGCCTGGGCGGGTCCGATGCCCTTTACAGCCGCGTGGAAAGTGAAAAAGTTGCCATCGACGGAAGAAGCGCTTTTGTGAAGACGGATGAAGTACCGTTGGGAACGCAGCATTATGCAGAGGGCAACTATACGCTCAGCCTGGATGCGGCGGAAGGCCGCTTCGCGAACGGGCAAAACATTTATCTGAAGGACGTTCGGACGGGCATTATTACGAACTTAAGTGCCGGATCGTACACTTTTGCCGCAAGTGCGGGCGCCAGTACGGGCAGGTTTGAAATCATCTACGAGCCCGAGGCAGTTTTAGCCACGGATTCGGCCGTGAAGGACGATGTTCTGGTTTACCGCAAAGGCGGTGATTTCGTTGTAAAAGCCGCCTCGAAAGCAATAACTACGCTGGAAATGTACGATGCGGTGGGACGTTTGCTATACAAAGCGCGGCCAAACACCACCGAGGTCACCGTTCCGGCGGAACGATTCCCGGGTGGTGTTTATATCCTGCGAATTGACCAGCACGGTTTGCTGACGATGAAAAAGGTGATGAAATAAAAACATTGCATGCTGGTGTCTTTAATCTCAAATCTTTTCGGTTTGAGATTTTTTTTGTGAGCGCGCTGTGCCATTATGGACGGAATTAATTCTTAGGAATTTCAATTATTGCGAAAAATATTTTTCGTTAAAATAGGTATTGAGATAAAAATTGTTAATCAAAAAAGGTGTTTTCACCCTGAAAGTGAAGGTGTTCTTTCCCTAAATTTGGTAGTATTTTATAGTGATTGTACAGATTCTATAAAATACAAACCAACACAAAACACAAATTGATGAAAAATTTTTATTTACTCCCATTGCGGGTGTCATTGCTATTGTGCGTGCTTTTCAGTTCACCTCTGCTGCTTGGACAAACCAGAACTGAAGCGGCACAACTTAACAAAGTTTCAAACAGGATTGATATCAGAAGACTTAGCAATAGGACTTTGCAGACTCTCAAGTCCAAAGATTTAAACAAAGTACTTGTAACATCTGATAGTTTGCCGTTGGATGTAATGAAAAGTAAGAGAGAAGTTTTATCCAGAAGGAACGCCACCTCAAAAACGTTTGTAAATGAGGATGATAGCTTTACCTCTTTGATTGCTGCAGGCCCTATCCATTATCGGAATAATGGAAAGTGGGAAGATATTGTAACTTCCATCAAAAAAGAAAAGGCAGGTATTTACGGTTACAGTAACAAAGCCAATATAATGGAGTCCTACTATGGTGAAAATTCGAGAACGGGTATAAAATCTGTCATAAAAGAAGGCGAACTGACAGAGTTTCTAAATACTAGCATGTATTGGGAAAAAAATGGAGTTGCTATTAATAAAATTGCAAACTCAGGAGCGCCCGCGACCCTAAAAGCGGATGAACTTTATTACAAAAATATCTATGGAACGATTTCGGCAGAGTTTAAATCGCTTACGGGAAAAAGAAAACTCACTTATGTCATTCCCGATATTTTAGCACTCGGCAAAATTCCCGCAGAGGCAGAATATTTGGTCTTTTCGGAAGATATTCATTTACCACAAGGATGGAAGTACAAATTAAATGGCAATGTTCTTCTGCTTGAAGATACACAGGATGAACCTGTTTTTCTTTATCATGCGCCGGTTGTTTTTGAAGAATATCTGAGCAGTGAAAAATTTCAATTGACAAAAGATAAACCTGTTCATATTGAAGTTAAAGTCAAAGGAAATATAATTACTTATTTGCTCAAAATAAAACAAAGTTGGCTGAACGATGATTCGCGAATATTTCCTTTAGCTATTGATCCCTCCATTAGTGCGTATCCCAAAAATGAGGTTTATTCTTCGGGTCTATGTGATTCGAGCGGTGTCGGTTTTGATGACATTATCCAAATTGGATACTGGTATAATGATGAAATTGATGGGTATGTTCGTTTTGATCTCTCAGCGATTCCCGCTGGTTCTACCATTACTTCAACTACATCAAGATTGTGGAGATATAATGGTCAGGGCGTAATGAGTGGCAGTAGAAACTATATTCCCGGAAGCAGTAATCTAGATCCTCGTCATTGGTTGGCTTATCAAAATTCAGGAGTATTTGGCTATTATTATGAAGATATGTTTTATTCGTATACAGGAAATCTTTCTACTGCCAATTCTACAAACTTCAATACTAATAATCAGTTTAAAGATAACATATTTAGTGCTGCCGGTAGGACGAATGTGCAAAATGGATTAGCAGATGGGTATGTAAATATTTTATTTTATCCGACTGGAAATGCTTGGACTCCAATAAATGGCGCAGGCAATTATGGAGTTTTTTACGGTTACAGTGCTGCTACTAACAGAAAGCCATATCTTAATATAACTTATACTTCTGCATGTTCTACCATTACATCTGCATCGTCAGACAGATATATTAACGACGTAAAATTTTTAGGAACGTTAAATCCTGATACAGATCAAACTTCTGATTACACCTCCCCAGGTTATAAAGATTACAGAGCGGCAAGCGCGAAAGCAAAGCAGATACCAGGAGGAGGTATTAATGTTTTTATAAACACGACTGGTAGTGCTTCAGTCCGTCCAAGTTATATTAAGGCTTGGGTTGATTGGAATAAAGATGGCATTTATGATCCGGTTACTGAAAAAGTATTTGATTCGGGAAGTGTTTTGACGGTTTCAACCACCTTTGGCTACGTTGTGCCTTTGGGTACTCTTGCCGGAAATTATAATATAAGGCTACGAAATTATTACTACGACTATCAATATGATAATGATGGATATTATTTTGGACCTTGCGGTCCCCGAGCAAATGGAGAAACAGAAGATTACAGTTTCGATGTAATTCCAGATTGTGCGGCGAAAATTACTGGCGTAACAAATGGTCAACGGTGCGGTTCGGGTACAGTCACTTTATCTGCAACAAAATCTGCAACGGCCACAGGATTTGAGTGGTACAGTTCTGAATTTGGCGGGAGTGTTCTAGGTACTGGAAATACATATACCACAGTTGCTCTTTCTGAGGGCACTTATACTTATTATGTTAGTGCAACTAATGGGACTTGTATCTCTGGTAAAAGAACACCAGTAAAAGCCGTAGTTAGTCCTACACCAAATATCACATTTTCCACCTCTAATCCTGATATATGTGGTAATGTAGCTTCAATAATAGTTACATCTTCAGGTGATAAACAGGAGGTGGAGTTATTTACAGAGACTTTCGAAAGTGGTCTCGGAAAATTTACTTCAAATTCTTTAATCGATAATGGTACGACTGTTAACGCTGCAACAGTTTGGCAAAACAAGAGTAGCACATTTATTCCGACTGGAGCGGTTTGGTATCCGGCAATTAACTCCGGTTCTAACAAATTTGCTTTCGCGACTTCAGACGTATTGCCTGTTTCGCAGCCTGATTATTCAATCAATACTGCTTTAACATATTCGTCTGTGGTTATCAATACGACTGGATATCTAAATCTAAAATTATCCTTCGATGGATATTATTCATATTTTGGAACATCCGGCGAAGGATTATTCGTTGAGGTTTCTACAAATGGTACTACGTGGTTTACTGCACGAAATTTTAACTCAAATATTGGGATAGGAACTCGATTTGAAACCAAAGAAGTTGATTTATCTGCATACATTAATCAACCCAATCTGAGACTACGGTTCAGATACATGGCGGGTTGGGCTGATGGGGTTGCGATTGACAACATTAGACTGTATGGCGACAAGCCACTTGCAACCAATTTCACATGGTCAGGAGATACAGGTACTATTTACAACGCTGCCGATTGTGTTTCAGCAGTTCCATCCGGCGGAGCCGCTTCCGTTTGCGTCAAACCAAATAGTGCAGATTTAGAAGTAAAGGAAAACTGGAACGTTAACGCCACTGCGAATTTAAGTAATGGATGTTCCGCCACCGCAACTATAATAATTCCGAACAACAGCAAGATATGGAATACAACTGCCACAGACTGGTTAACAAATAATTGGAAGCCTAATAGCTCAGTTCCGATAGCGGACAAATGCGTCATCATCAAATCGCCCGTTAATATTTTATCTTCAACGAACGCGGTAGCCAAAAACCTTCGTATTGAGAGCACCGGCAAATTGAACATTGCGGCTAACGGATCTTTGACGGTTACGGATGGCATCATCAACCAGGCCACAGATGCAGATCTCGTTATCGCTTCAGATGGCAACCTGAAACAGGTTACCGACGTGCCGGCATCTCCCAACACGGGTTCGGCTACAGCCACACGAAATATAAAATTCCGAAATAACGCGAGGGCTGAGTACAATTATCTGATCTCGCCTGTGGTTGGACAAAGGCTGAAAACCATCTACCCAGGCATTTCGTATGTCCTGTATCATAATGAGGTCAATAATATGTTTGGCAACTCTTCCGGCGCCTATATTCCGGGCAGGGGCCTTGCCGTAAAAGAGGCTACCATGGCGGGTGTCAGCGCGAATAATGTGGATGCCACCTTTAAAGGTGCTCTTGCCAACGGTATTATCAATTTCCCAATGGCCTATACGGACGCTGCGCATGGATACAACCTCGTGGGAAATCCGTATCCTTCCAACATTAACCTGCAGACCTTTTATACGCTGAACAGCGGCAAAATATCGTCTACCATCTATTTTTGGGACAACGCTGCGAATAATGTGTACCAACAGCAGGGAAGCGGGTACAATGGCAGAGCTTATGCCGTGCTTAATGCTTCCAACGGAATGGGAAATGCTGCGGGTTATCTTCTCAGTCCTCAGGAAACTCTTAATACTAAGGTACCTAACGCAATTGCCAAAGTGGGGCAAGGCTTTATGGTAAGAGCACTTGGTGCGGGCACCAATCTGGTGTTTAACAATTCCATCCGCACGACGGACAGTACGGGCGCCAGTTTCTTTAGCAAACCGGCAGATTCTGCAACGAACCGATACTGGCTGCGTCTCATTACGCCAACCGGTTTGGTTAATACGATTGGTGTGGTTTATTACGAGGGCGGTTCCGCCAGTTTCGGAATGGACGATTCCGAAATGAATGTGGATGCATCCGACATGCTTTACAGTCTGGCAGACGATCGCCGCTTGCAGATCGAAGGACGCCCTGTTTTTGAAGATACCGAAAAAATTAATCTGGGCAGCCACCATTTTGCAGCGGGCAACTATACGTTAAGTCCGGGAGACAAAGAAGGCATTTTCGCAGGTTCCCAAAACATCTATCTAAAAGACAAGCAGACGGGCACCATTACCAATCTGAGTGAAGGCGATTATACGTTCGCAGCCAATGCAGGCGAAAGTACGGGCCGATTTGAAATTATTTATCAACCCGAAACTGTTTTAACAACCGATGCTGTTTCGAAAGAGAAGCTGGTCGTGTATCGCAACGCCGGAGATTTTGTGGTGGAGGCGAAAAATACAAAGATCACGGAAATAGAAGTATATGATACCAGTGGAAGGTTAGTGTATGCTGCTCAGCCGCACTCTGTACAAGCCCGTATAGACGCAGGTGCATTCAGCAACGGCATCTATATTCTACGCGTTAATCAGAATGGCGAGATCACCGCACGAAAAATTATTAAGTAAAATTCAGTGCTCTATAAAAGTCCCAATCTTTTCTGAAGGTTGGGGCTTTTCTGTCTATAATGATAAAGGATTGAGTGTTGGGTATAATTACGACGTTTTACTTATGTATCAGATAGTAAGCGATTTTTATTATTTCGGTATTCATAACTTAAAATGTATTTTATTATTCTTTATTAAAGTTCTTATTATTATTAACAATGTATAATTAATGCTTTTGTTTATTAAATTTCGCAACACGAAGAAGTGATATGTATTAAATATCATATTTTTTGAGATTTTTAACAAAAATATTACTAATTTTGTGCACGCTAAAAAAAATGTAAGATTTGTTTTTACTTTAGCGCTAAACACAAATGACATTCCGATAATGAGAAAAAAAACGCTTATTCCGCATGAATTGCACATAAAAGGGATTGTCCATCCTATTACACTTATACTTCTTATCGTTAATATGCTCTGCACCAAAGTGTGTCGGGAATATGCTCTGCACCAAAGTGTGTCGGGCTTTTTTCATGTCTGTTCAATATTTAAAATAAGGCGTGAAATTTCAAAATAGTGCACTTAGCAACGCTCATACTTCCATTTTAAATATTTCGAATCTTTCAACTCAAATTGAATTATAAGCCGACAAAAACTGCGTCTTTGATTTTAAAAAATAAACACAACATATGAAAAAAATTGACCTATTGATAAAAAAAGGTATAGATTTTCTGAAAAATTCAGCTACTGTACTTTTTGAAATTCCAAAAAAGACGAATAAAAATATTTTCTTAGCATTCGTATTATTAATTGCTTTTAATACGTCTGTATACTCACAGTGTAGTTATACAGCGTTGACAAATCCAAATCCTAAGGTTGGAGAGGACTATACTTTCTGTATTGATAATGTTAATACTATTGCAACACCCGCTGTCCACGCAGGTCAATATGTAGTTGTTAATGTCGTCCAAGGGTTTAATTATACATTTTCAGTGGGTGATATTTTTACTTCTCAGGAAAACTTAACACTCTTTAATGCAGAGAACAATTCAAATAATGGTCTTGGCACTACAAGCTACAACAGTGGAAATATCGGTGCTTATATTAATTGGACATCAACTTTTTCTGGAAAGGTAAAAATACAGCTTTCCCGCGCAAGTTGTGATAATACTATAAATGATCGAAATGGTAGTTTGACCCTTAAATTAAATAATATAGGGAATAAAAAGGATGACCAAACTCTAACCAATACAGATAAGTGGATAGGACATGTTTACAATTTAAGTTCTGGTACCGGGATTCCTCCTGGCGGAAATTCATCGGAAACACCAACGGCAAGTGATCCATTTGTAAACTCAAATTATGTTGGCTATTATTCTACTGCTAACGAAGAAATTAATGAAGGTTTTGGTGGAGATAATGCGTGTTTTTTAGTGACTTCTGCTGCGACTACAATCTACACTGAAAAATTTGCAGTTCGCTACCGGATGAATTCGAAAAGACCTGCAGGTTATTATTTCATAAATGTAACAGGCGATGATGGTGTGAGAGCTTATGTTGACGGTGTTTTGGTTGTTAATGAATGGAGAGAACAGGGCGCCACGTCTTACTGTGATAATTTAATATACTTGAACGGCAATAGCAACTTAATCCTCGACTATTACGAAAACGGTGGGCAAAATGTGGTTAAATTTACCTTGAAACCATTTGTTGAAAATAATAATCCTAATATAATTACAGGTTCAACTTCTTATAATTTATGTTCAGGGAGTTCGCCTGGGACCTTAAGTGCAAATCCGTATACACCGTCCTGTGGCGCAAACCCATCGAGACCAAACGTTGGATATCAATGGCAAACATCTTCTGATAATGTTTTATGGACCGACATAAATTCAGCGGGGAATTTACAGAACTATGACGTGCCAGCACTCAGTCCGCTCACAAATACCGTTCGTTATTACAGAAGACTTGTGAAATCAAGAGGTTCAAATGATGCTACCGGGGGTGTAGTAAGTAATATAATCACAGTAAATACAAACGCGGCCACTGTTGGAGGTGCTGTGAACGGTGGTACAACCATTTGTTCCGGAGTTTCCAGTGGAGTATTGACGTTATCTGGTCAAACGGGAAATGTAGTGAGATGGGAAAGCGCCCCAAATGCTTCAGGTCCATGGTCGCCAATCCCTAATACCAATTCCACATACATCTCTGGTCCTCTAACGCAGACTACTCTTTTTAGAGCCGTGGTACAAAATGGTGCTTGTGCGGTGGCAACTTCGTCATCCACAACTGTAACTGTTAATCCCGCTCCTTTGTTAACTACACAGCCAACGGCGCTAACCATTTGCGAAAATACTTCTGGTAGCTTTTCCGTAGTAACTTCGGCGACAAATCCAACTTATCAATGGCAGTATTCGAAAGATAACACAAACTGGACAAATATAAGCGCTACTCTTGGTCCTAATGCCACTAATTATACCACTGCAACAGTTACTTTTAGTAATACTCCATTTGCGTATAATGGTTATTATATAAGATGTTTAGTATCAGCAAGTACAAGTTGTACAACCATTTCTAATGCTGTTTTACTCACGGTGAACCCCAAACTTTCAGCTCCCACAATAGGAACAGTTACACAACCAACCTGCTCCACTGCCACAGGAAGTACTGTTTTAAATGGATTACCCGTGGGTTCATGGTTACTTACCAGAAATCCTGGAAATGTTACCATTGCAGGAACAGGAACAAGTGCAACCATTACAGGGCTTGTCGCAGGAACAAGCTATACTTTTTCTGTAAACAGTTTCACTAATGGATTAAAAGCAGATTATTTCAAAAATATCACCCTCGGTGGTCCGCCCACATTGACGCGTACGGATCCAACAATTAATTTTGACTGGGGAAATGGAAGTCCTGATACAGTGATCCCCGTTGACGGTTTTTCCGCAAGATGGTCAGGCCTTGTACAACCAATTTATAGCGAGAACTATACTTTCTCAACACTTAGTGATGATGGTATAAGGTTATGGGTGAATGGGGTGAAACTTATTGATAACTGGAATGATCACTCCCCAATAACTAATACAGGAAGCATCTTGCTCACAGCCGGGGTGAAATACGATATTATCTTGGAATATTATGAAAATGCAGGAGGTGCTGTGTCTAAATTGTCATGGAGCAGTACAAGTCAGAGTCTTCAAATAATTCCGACCGCACAGTTATTTACTGTAAGTGGTTGTGATTCTCCGCCTTCGGCTAATGTGGTAATCAACCCACAACCTGCAACGCCGGACGCACCAACTGTAACAACTACGACACCGACCTGTTCAATACAGGGAACCGCAAAAATTAACAATTATATAGCCACCAATAGTTACATATTTTCTCCCACTGGACCAACTGTTGGAAATGGTGGAGTAATTTCTGGTTTAGTACCTGGAACAAGTTATACAGTTACGACCACAGATGGAAATTGTACTTCTGTAGCTAGCGCTTCCTTCTCTGTTGCCGCGAAATTAACAACACCGGAAGCACCAACTGTAACAACTACGGCACCGACCTGTTCAATACAGGGAACCGCAAAAATTAACAATTATATAGCCACCAATAGTTACATATTTTCTCCCACTGGACCAACTGTTGGAAATGGTGGAGTAATTTCTGGTTTAGAAGTTGGAACAAATTATACAGTTACTACTGGGAATGGGAGTTGTATATCACCTACTAGCTCTCCTTTCAAAGTGGAAGCGCAGCTAGCTGCTAGTTCGGCCAGCGTCTCAATTGTATCTTCAACATCAGATGCTGTTTGTGCGGGCAGCTCAGTTACATTTACAGCATTACCAACCAACGGTGGAACTTTACCAATCTACCAGTGGCAACTTAATAATACTGATATTATCGGAGCGAATTCTTCCACCTATACTACTACTGATTTAACTAACAATGATAAAATAAATGTAGTAATGATTTCGAATGCAAGTCCCTGTTCAATAGGTTCACCGGCGACTTCTAATGTTGTGACAATAGTTGTAAAACCAATCATGATTGCGAGCGTTTCTATTTCTGTTCCTACCAATATAATCTGCGAAGGAACTCCGAGCTCGTTTACTTTTACGGCTTCACCGACCCATGGTGGAACTGCGCCCAGTTATCAATGGAAAGTGAATGGTAACAATAAAGGAGATAACAGTTCTGTTTTTGCTACTACAGAATTATTGAAAGGCGACGTTATTACCGTGGAGATGACTTCTAATGATACTTCCTGCTTATTAAATACACATGTGACCTCGGAAAGCATAACCATAGAAACAAAAACGACGCTGTACAAAAATATTACCGGATGGACGATTGAACCAACACCCACCCTTTCGGCGGAAATACAGGCGAACTACAGTTCAAGTGTTAATCTGGAAGTCTGTGCCTTGAAAATAACCAATAATGCAGTTGTAAAGATCAATACAGGGAATTACTTTAAAATTCAAAATGATCTCGACGTGAGTACCGGAACGCTGACTGTAGAATCCGACGCTAATTTAATTCAGGTAAATCCGATTGCAGTAAACAAGGGAATTATTACCGTAAAACGCGATCTGAAATTTTCCGCAGCTAGACAGCAATACAATTATTTAATTTCGCCCGTAAAAAATGTAAGTCTGACAGATATTTACAAAAACGCCGAGGGCGGGCCTGTGAAGGTTCCTTTCGTGTTGTATCACAATGAAGCCAACAATAAATTTTATAATTCTTCGGGTGCTTATATTGCCGGCAGGGCTTTGGCGGTGAAAGAAGCCACCGCAGCTGCATTCCCCGTGGGAGCGGGCCCAATAATGAAAGCCACCTTTACCGGCGAACCCGTGAATGGTAATCTTCCTTATACGCTCGTCAATTCAAAACCAGAAGATAGTAACCGCGGTTTCAATTTAATAGGGAATCCATACCCTTCCAATTTAGATTTAGACGCTTTTTATAATGAAAATGCTGAGCATTTAAGTCCCACTTTTAATTTCTGGGACAGCACCGCCAATGATACGTACATACAAGCGGGAGATGGCTACCCAGGCCAGGCTTATGCCCAGTGGAATGCAGCGACGCCACCAGGGGAAGGGAGTGGAACAAAAGCTACAGGTGATATTACGAGCACTAAAGAACCAACCGGATTTGTAAAAGTAGGTCAAGGATTTATGGCAAGAACTACAGCTGCTTCAAAAATTATTACTTTTAAAAATACAATGAGATCTAAAGAAGTTTCCCAAGGTTTTTTCGGAAAAGGAGCGAGGGGAGCCGTTCCGTTTGACCGTTACTGGCTGAATATGACGAGCCCGAGTAATATTACTTCCCAAATTGCAATGGTGTATTTCGAAGGGGGTGATAATGGATATACCAAGGAAGATTCAAGATCATTAGGTGGTTCAGATGCGATTTACAGTATCGTCGAGGGTCAACAGATTTCCATCAATGGTAAAAATTCTTGTGTGAATACGGATGTGCAGCCCTTAGGAAGCAAACATTTCGTCAGCGGAAATTATACGATTGCTCTCGGTGAACAATTAGATGGTGTTTTTGCCAACGGACAGTCAATCTATCTTAAAGACAAACAAGTAGGCATTATTACGAATTTAAGTCAGGGAAGTTATACATTCGCCGCAAATGCAGGGGAAAGTACAGGCAGATTTGAAATTATTTATCAGCCGGAAACGGTTTTGGCAACGGATGGGGTTACAAAGGAAAACCTTCTTGTGTACAGAGATGGAAGTGATTTCGTCGTGAAATCTTCAACAAAAAAAATAACGTCAATCCAGGTGCTGGATACAAGCGGAAGATTAATTTTAAGTCTTCAACCCAACGAAATAATGGCACGAATTAAGGCGGACTCGTTATCAAATGGAATATATTTCCTGCGAATTGAACAGGGTAACCAGGTGAGTGCGAAGAAAATTATAAAATAATCTTCGTCGTTTTTTATCAATTTATTACATTTGATTTATATCTTTGCCTATATTATGCTTTTGATGAGAAAATTTGTTTCGGTCTTCATGCTTTTGTTTTACCTCGCGGTCCCTGCGCAGCAGGAGACTAACCCATTTGCGGCCGCGGAAAATGAAAGCAATGAAACCGGTACGAAGGATAATGGACAAAAAATCGAGCCCCCGACGGCTAATAGCGTCGGAAATCCAGCAGATCCCACTCCCGTCGACGACTACCTTCCGCTTCTCCTATTGACCGGCGTGGGCATTATCGTTTACACGACGTACAGGAAAAAACAAATGACAAAGTCTTAAAATATCAAAACCCGGAATTCCCGGGTTTTTTTGTTTAAAATAATGGCTGAACGTCTGCACATTAGATAAAGTTGAGAGCACGGCAACGAAAAAGAATATTTGAAGGCTGATAATTATTTTGTAAATTTGCGCGCTACTGAACATCGCGAGATTAAATCGTTGGGGAAGGCAGGTGCATCAACTAATCTTACTGAATAATGAATTACCGCAAGGGTTTTAAGAGCAAAATTTACAGTGGCGATAATATTGTCAATCTTTCCGACGTAAGATATCTGCCGCGCTGGATCATTTTGATGATCGATATTTTTCTCATCTTTCTGGCGACCCTTTTCTCGTCGTACATTATTTCAAAACTCAGCTATAATAAGGAGGTTTTTTATAATAACGTGCACATGTTTACGGTGATTGTGGGCGTCAGCGTGGCCTTTATGTATATTTTTAAAACATACGCGGGCATTATCCGCCATTCCACCTTCATTGATCTTTTTAAACTTCTGCTCTCTACTTTTTGCAGTACGCTGACGGTTTTTGTGATCAGTTATACGTATTACATGATCACTGACTTTAAACTGGTGAGCGCGCACATCCCGTTTTTTACCATTTTCTTTGCTTCTTCTTTCATGATCCTTTTTATGTTCCGCCTTTTTGTGAAAGAATTTTTCCACATTGTTCGCGAGTTCAGACGCAGCACACTGAAGAAGCGCATCATCGTACTCGGTATCGACGAAACTTCAATCGCCATCGCGCGAGCGGTGCTCGATAACCCGAATCTGCCGTATCAGATTGTAGGTTTTTTAACGCAGCGGCTGGATTCACGCCGGGCGCATCTCTTAGGAAAGCCCATCTACACGAAAGATAAGATTGAAAATAATTCGAAAGAAAATCTGGCTTTAGATGGGGTGCTGATTATTAAAGAAATGATGTCGAAGGAAGAGATGAATTCCTGGGCGAACCTTTTTCTGGAGAAAGATCTGCAGATCTATACGTCACCATCGGTACAAAAACTTCGGGACAGTGATCTGGGAGGTTCCATTAAAAATCTCCAGATCGAAGATCTGCTGAACCGAAAACCCATCAAAATTGAAAACGAGGAAGTTAATAAAAGGCATTACAGCAATACTATTCTTATTACGGGTGGTGCAGGGTCTATTGGGAGCGAAATCGTGCGTCAGGTTTCGCAGTTTAATCCGGAGTTGATTGTTATTTTAGATCAGGCGGAAACGCCGCTTTATGAAATAGAACACGAAATGCGGGAGAAGTACCCGATGATCAATTTTAAATTTGTGCTTGCCGATATTTCAAACCGCCACCGCATCGAGCCGCTCTTTCAGAAATATCAGTTTTCAATGGTTTACCATGCGGCAGCGTACAAACACGTCCCCCTAATCGAAGAAAATCCGCACGAAGCTGTGCTGGTGAATATTCTGGGCAGCAAGAATCTGTCGACGTTAGCCAGCAAGTATAAGGTGAACCGCTTTGTGATGATTTCTACCGATAAAGCCGTGAAACCGACGAACGTCATGGGTGCATCGAAAAGGGTTGCGGAGCTTTTTGTGCAGGCGCTGCAAAATTCCGAAAATAATGTCACCAAATTTATAACCACGCGTTTTGGTAATGTTTTAGGGTCGAACGGGTCGGTTATTCCGCATTTTAAGAAGCAGATCGAAAATGGTGGTCCGGTTACCATTACGCATCCCGACATTGTACGCTATTTTATGACGATCCCGGAAGCGTGCGAACTGGTGCTGCACGCGGGAACGATGGGTAAAGGAGGAGAGATCTTTGTTTTCGATATGGGAGAACCGGTGAAAATTATTGACCTTGCGAAAAGAATGATTAAACTTTCGGGCTTTGAGCCCGACATCGATATCAAAATCATCTACACTGGTCTTCGCCCGGGTGAAAAACTGTATGAAGAACTTTTGAGCGACGATGCGAAAACGATGCCGACGCATAACGATAAGATTATGATCTCGAAAGATCCCAATATGGAATTCGGAGAAATAGAGAAATTTACAAACCATCTGATTAAGGCGGCCATACGGCGCGAAAAGGTAGAGGTTGTACAAATTCTGAAAGACGTTGTGCCGGAATTTAAAAGCAATAACTCGATTTACGAAGTTTTGGATAAGTAATTTAGAATTGTATATTTGCAAGACTTTTTTTTAAATGGCTATAATGAATAAAAACATATTTCTCTTCTTCGTCGCGATGCTGCTGTTGGTAACTTCCTGTAAAACAAGAGACAAGACCAGTGAGCTTAATTACATGCAGAATGTAGAGCAGGTTGCTACGGAGACCGCTCTTAAAACCGCGGGCAACACCATCCAGAAAGGAGACCAGTTGGTGATTTTTGTGAGTGCCAGGAATATGGAAGTGGTACGACCTTTTAACCAAGGTTACTATACTTCACCTGATCCTACTATTTCTAATGCGCCTAATAGTGAGAAGGTGTATCTGGTTGATAGTGAGGGTGACATAGATTTTCCGGTAATTGGGAAATTAAATACTACCGATAAAACTTTAGAAACATTCAGAACAGAATTAACTGACAGGGTATCAAGGTATGTGAAAAATCCTACCGTTACTATGCGGCTTGCCAATTTCAAAGTCACTTTCCTGGGAGAAGTTGCGCGTCCCGGACAAATTTCAGTGCCGGAAGGTCAAACTACTTTGCTTAATGCATTGGGTTTAGTGGGTGATGTAACGATGTATGCTAAGAGAGATGGTATTCTTATTGTGCGAAATGTGAATGGTACGATCGAAAAGGCAAGAATAAGTTTGATGGATGATAATTTAATCAATTCTCCATATTTTCAGCTTAAGCAGAATGACGTGATTTACGTATCTTCAAACGAAAAGAAAGAGAAAATCTCACGTCAGGATCCGAATATTAATATCTATATTGCTGTAGCAGGTATGGTAGTAGGTCTTGCCGGAATCTTCATTACTATTTTTAGGAATTAATTTTTTATCATATTCATGAGTTTACAACAGAATTCAGAAGCTGCGGCTTCTAGTGAAGATATTAATTTAAATGAAGTCATCAAACCTTACCTTGCCAAATGGTGGTGGTTTGTTCTTTCTGTTTTGGCATTCTTGATTTTAGCGATACTGTATATCAAATCAACCAGCCCTTCGTATAAAATTACCTCAACCGTTTTGGTAAAAGACACCAAAAAAGCTCCCTCTTCAGATATGGGGATGCTTTCTCAATTAGGTGGTTTTGGAAGTATGGGGACGAACAGTATCGATAATGAAATAGAGGTGCTGAAATCCAAGAAGTTAATGCGCGATGTGGTAAATGAGTTGGGGCTTCAAACAAAGTTATATAGCAAAGAAGGACTTAAAACCAGAGAACTCTATGGAAAATCTTCTCCGGTTATCATTCAGCTTATTAATGAAAAGCAATATGATGAACCCATCGAAGAGCCGTTATCATTGAAAATTTCAGGAGATAAATTAGAGCTTTCTTCACCAGAGCTTTCCAAAACAATTATTACTACTTATAATAAAACCATTAGTTTGCCTTATGCAAACATCATGATTCGTAAGAATGTGAATTATGCACCCAAGCCAAAGGATGAATTAGGAGATTTGGAAATTCATTATTCGCCAACGGAAGCTACCATCAGCAGTTTTCAGGAAAATATAACAATAGATTTGGTTAACAAAGACGCAACGGTAGTTGAACTTTCTCTTCCTTATGAACATATCGAAAAAGGGAAAAATATCATCAATAAATTGGTTGATAACTACAATAGCGATGCAATTCAGGATAAAAATTCAGAATCCAAAAAAACCAAAGAATTTATCGATGAACGAATTGGAATTATTGCCAATGAATTAGGAGAGGTTGAAAGCCAGAAAGAACAGTTCAAAGTAGCTAATAACATTACTGATATTCCTGCTGAAGCATCTTTGGCATTAGGAAATTCTGCTTCGATACAAAGAAGACTTCTGGAGACCGAGACTCAGCTTCAATTGACCGATGACCTTATTTCATACGCTTCGAAACTTGGAAGTAACCAAACTTTTCCTTCAAGTGTTGGATTAAGCAATCCTACCGCTTCTGCCAATATCAATGCTTATAACCAATTGGTTTTAGAACGCAACAATCTGTTAGAAAACGCGACACCCCAGAACCCTGTAGTAGCGGATTTGAACAAACAGATTGCAGTATTGCGCTCGTCTGTGATTGATGCGTTGGTGAAAAATAAAGTAGCGATGCAAACCTCAATTAATCAAATTGAAGGGGAACAAAACCTAATCAACAGCAAAATCAATAAAATACCGGCACAAGAAAAACTCTTTAGAAGTATTGAAAGACAGCAACAGATTAAAGAAAATCTTTATTTAATGCTATTGCAAAGAAGAGAAGAAGCTGCTATTTCCTTGGCAATTACCGCTCCGAAAGCAAGAGTGATTGATGTAGCGTATCCATCGGATAAGCCGGTTTCTCCTAAGAAAATGATCATAGCTGCAGTAGCTTTATTGTTGGGACTTTTATTCCCGTTTGCTTATATCTACCTTCATGAATTATTTAATGATAAAATACGCTCTAAACACGATATTGAGAAGAATACTAAAGCTCCAGTTATCGGTGAATTGCCAAGTTTAGAGAAAGGCGATAACGAAATTGTGGTACAGAATGATTTGTCGCCAATGGCAGAGGCATTCAGAATCCTTATCACCAATATGAATTTCATGTTGCCTAAGAAAGCAGAAGGCAAAGTAATTTTTGTTTCATCATCTGTGAAAGGTGAAGGTAAAACATTTACTTCCGTGAATTTAGCTTTAACATTAGCTTCTGTGAGAAACAAAACCATTATTATCGGTTCGGATATTAGAAATCCACAATTGCAACGTTATAATCCTGAAAGAAAAGGATTAGATGGATTAACAGAGTTTCTCTATAAAGAAGATGAAAGAATTGAAGATATTATTCATGTTTCTACATTTAATCCACATTTAGATCTGATATATTCCGGAAGTATTCCACCGAACCCAACTGAGTTATTGGCTAACGGCAGATATGAAGTACTCATCAGTGAATTGAAAAAGAAATATGATTATATCATTGTAGATACGGCACCACTGATGTTGGTTACCGATACCTTGCTTACTACCGAATTTGCTGATGTTACTCTTTATGTAGCTAGATCCGGTATAACAGAGAAATCATTAATTGATTTTGCTAATACTCAAATTAATTCAAATAAAATTAAAAATGTTGGATTTGTATTGAACGATGTAAGCAAAGAACATTTTGGTTACGGAAATAAATACGGATATGGGTATAGCGCTGAGAAAAGATCTTTTTGGCAGAAACTTCGCGATAAATTTTAATTAGTACTTGTTATTATGATGCAGTACAAAATCACCGTATTAGGTCTCGGATATGTAGGATTTCCTTTAGCAAGATTATTTGCTGCAAAATTTCCAGTAGTTGGTTTTAATATCAACGAAAAACGTGTAAACGATTTAAAGCAAGGCCATGATGATACATTTGCGGTTTCCGATGAACTCAATATGTAGCAGGGCAGGTAGTGAAGGCAATGATTAAAAAAGATATCCCTGTGAATAGAATAACGCCCATATATTGATGCTTGGAATGACCTTTAAAGAAAACTGTCCCGATGTTCGTAATACCAAAATAGTAGATGTTCTAGCAGCATTGGAAGATCACGGAACAAAAGTTACTTCTTACGACCCATGGGCAAATCCTGATGAAGTACAACACGAATATAGCTTAACCACCATCACCCAACTTCCGGATGCAAAATATGAGGCAATTGTTCTAGGAGTTTCGCATGACGAATTTAAAAAATTAGATTGGGATAAATATCTGAATACCAATGGAGTTGTTTATGATGTGAAAGGTGTTTTGGAAAATTTTGATAATGTGATAAGACTCTAAATAAATCTTTTTATGGACTATTATGATAAGAGTAAAGTTATTATCTTATACGATTCTATAAGCTATTTTAGACAGAATTTTAAGGAAAAAGAAATCTCTGTTTACAAAAGCTTTAAAAAAGTGAACGGCATTGAGAAAATTTTCCGAAAGTTCTCAGAATTCACAAAAATTGGATTCGAGTTTTGGTTTTCGGATTGGAAAAATAAATTAGATGATACTGACACGGTTATTGTTTTTGCTGAAAACCGTATTGATCATTTGAAATATATAAAAAAAAGCATCCTAATATTCGAATTATTTTATGGTATTGGAATCCTGCGTTCAGGTGTATCCATCCCGATAAAGTACCTGAAGAACTATGTGAAAAATGGTCTTTTGACATGGAGGATTGCAAAAAGTATAATCTCCATTATAATAATCAGTTTTATTTTGATAATATAGAGCTCAAGCAAAGTGAACCGAAGTATGATGCATTTTTCTTGGGAAACAATAAAGGAAGAAGGCAATATTTAGATTATATCAAAACCGTTGTTACGGATAATAAATTGGTAAGCCGTTTTTATATAGTTCCAGATAAGGATGAAAGCCATGTAGAGCAGTTGGTTCCGATATCATATAAAGAATACTTATATAAATATGTGTCTTCTACCAAAGGATTAATTGATATGCAACCAAAAGGTCAATCAGGCCTTACGCTAAGACCTTTAGAATCTATCTTTTTTAAGAAGAAACTTATAACGAATGATAGGAATATCAAGAATTACGATTTTTATAATCCTTCAAACATTTTTATTTTAGAGGTCGATGATCACAATTCTCTTGTCGATTTTATGAATAAGAATTACGAAGAAATCAATACTGAAATTATTAGAAAATATGATGTTTCTAGTTGGTTAAAGAATTTTTTTATTGAAAATAATCATGGTGAAGTTTCTTAAGACTTTGGAGCTTTAAAAAAACTGAAAATCATGTGAATGTTTGAAGAGTGCTCATCACTTCGAAGAAGCGGAAGAGTTTTAACGACAAAAATTTCTAAGATGGTAGAAATTTTCGGTTATAACAAGATTGTGGTAAAAAAATTTAATTAAAATGATTATTCAAAGAGAGATTGTGCCTATTGATAAGAATACATTCTTAATTGGTGCACATCTTCAATTTGTATTGGTAAAATTTTCATGTTTTCTTTTTCATCAAAAAAGCAATGATCGAAAGGACACTCTAACTCAACTTGAATTTAAAAACTGGTCATTGCACTTCTGTTCTTAGTTATGAAAGAGTTAGGGAAATCTTTTTTGTTTTTTGGACTTGCAACTTCTATAGAAGCGATGCTTGGCTTTGCTTTGTTGCCTTTTTACACGAAAATCTTTAATCCAACAGAATATGGGGTTCTGGATTTAATGGCAGTATTGCTGGCTATATTATCGGTTTTTGGGACCTTACAACTTGAGACAGCACTGCAACGATATTACTATGAAGTAAGCACTTTTAAGAAAAAGGTTCTTATTACCAATGTGATCTTTATGGTTTTTGTCCTATCATCCATTACGGGGCTGTTTGTTTTCGCCTTTTCCGAAACCATTAGTTTCTTGTTATTTCATAGTGTAAATTATTCTTCGATAATTAATCTTGTTTCTATACAAATTCCTTTGCTCAACGTAAGTGTGCTTTTATTATTACTTTTAAGATACGAGAAAAATAATCTTAGTTTTTTAAAAACCGTCATTGTGAAAGTGATATTAATGATCGCTTTGGTTTATTTTTTAGTATTTTATTATGAATTAAGAATAAAAGGGGCGCTTTTGGCCCAAATAATCGCTTTGTTTCTATCTTCATGCCTTGCATTTTATTATAACAGACATCTTTTTGTGAATATTTATTCGAATTCCATGTTAAAAAGGAATTTTAAGTATGCTCTTCCTCAGTTTCCTGCCAGAATTGGAAGCGTTTTGCTCGGCCAAGCGAATCGGTTTTTTATTTTACAAATCCTTAGTTTAACGTCTATTGGTATTTTTTCAATATCAATGAAAATTGCATCTGCAATGCAGCTTGCTAATGTTGCTTTCATTATGGCTTGGGCTCCATTTATGCATCAACAATTTAAAAATGTGAATAATAAGGAAGTATTTAAACAAGTTTTGCCTTTCGTATCAAGTATCGTTTTTTTGATTGTATGTATTTTTAGTATCTTCAGTTCAGAATTGGTAAGTATATTAGCTAGTAACGACTATTTAGATTCATCAAAGTATGTTGGAGGATTAACTTTGTTTTTTGCATTATATATCGTAAAAGAATGCATCGATATTGGACCTAAAATAACTGAAAAAACCAAGTTTTTAAGTTATAATTTTGTGGTGTCTTTATTGGTAAATTTTATCACATTATATTTGTTTACTCATGCTTTTGAATTGAAAGGAGTGGTGTTTGCAATGATTTCAACAAACTTGGGTTTAGTTCTGGTTTCTTGGTTTACCTCTTCGCGGCTTTATCCTATTAATTTTGATAAGTTATATTTTTTAATATTATTTTTGCCTGCATTGATTATTGCAATAGTCTCGATGTTTATCAATTTATATTTAGGATATAAATTATTAGTATGCTTCGCTATATTTTTGTTTTATGGTTTGTTTTTTTATAAATCTTATAAACAAATTAAAAGACTTATTTAGATGATTTATATATTAATTTTCCTGTTTTTACTACTCTCCTCTTTAATTTTTGATTTTAGAAAAGTCAAAATTAAAGATGATGGATTTTATAACTTATGGTTGCTTATTTTCATTCTTTTTTCCGGACTTCGATGGAAAGTGGGAGGAGATACTATTAATTATCAATATGGTTTTGATCGCACCCCGCCCTTAGAAGGTTTGGCAAAATATGTAGCCAGATCAAATTATACTTGGGAACCTTTATTCACCCTGTCTTTATCTTTAGTAAAAACTTTCACAAAAGAGTTTTGGGTATTTCAGATTATTCATGCTATTTTTATAAATACGGTCATTTTTAGATTTATTAAAAAGAATTGTGAATACAAATTTTTTGCTTTGGTACTCTACTTTTTCGTGTATTTCGTTTATTTTAATATGGAAATTTTGCGAGAATCTATTGCCGTGGCAATTTTTTTAATAATGTACCCTTTATTGGAAAAAAAGAATTTGAAAAAATATTATCTTCTTAATATCATAGCAATACTTTTTCATTATTCTTCCATTGTTTTATTGATATTTCCTTTATTACATAAGATTAAATTGAATTCCAAAAGTGTCGTTCTGCTTATCTCCATTGTATTAATACTATCTGTGACATTCTTATTTGTTCCAGAAGCCATCCAAGCTTTTATGTTTACTGATGCGTTGTCTGAAAAATTCACTGTGTACTCGGGAATTAGTGCGAATATTAATGGAATTATTTTGAATACTTTATTGTTTATCATTTTTCCAATCTATATCATAAAACTTAACAAGAAAAATGAAGAGCAAAAATTTGAAAACTTAATGTTTGCATACTTTCTTTTTGCCACAATTTTTGTATTAATATCTGGATTTGGAAGGTTTATTAACTATTTTGGTATATTTATGATTGTATATTTTACCAACACGCTTAGTAATTTACATAAAATTTATCGTTTGAATTTAATGAAATTTGGCTTTGTGGTGATTTCACTTTCCGTTATTTTTTATTATAAAGCTTCTTATTATTTAATATCCTACGATCATTTGATGAAAGGTACACATAAGTATGATATGTATTATCCTTACTATTCAATATTTGAACCCGTAGAAAATGTAGATAGAGAGAAGTTATATATTCACAGTATGTGGGAATCGTTTAATGTAGAAAAAAGCAATGACTAAAATATCACGTAAATTAAATCTTATAATATTATTATTTATTATAAGTAATGTAAATGCTCAAGTTTTTAGCAATAAGAATGTACCGGAAAATATATTAAAAACATATCGCACTCAGCGCTGTGATGATAAAGTAGATTCCCAAATTCTTACTTCCGCAACGGATATTATTAAATATTTGCCTCAGGGATTTTCTCAAAAAGGAGACATCGATTATACCGATTATCTCCAAAAGGGGATTGATAACCATAGCGTGGTGCTTCTTCCTAATTTTCCAATTGCAGTAAACCCTAATGGAATTAAACTAAAAAGTAATTCAAAGGTGATTTTCCAAACCAATACATTACTAAAGCTTTTGCCCAATAATAAAAACACCTACCATATTCTTCTTATTGATGGAGTGAAAAATATTGATATTTATAATGCTAATATTGAAGGAGACAGAGACCAACATCTTGATACACAAGGAGAGTGGGGCATGGGAATTTGGATCAAGCATAGTGAAAATATCAACTTATATTCCCCCAAAGTAACGAACTGCTGGGGAGATGGAATCTACATCGGAAATCAAAAAAATATAACCTCCAAAAACATATTCATCAATTACGCATTCGTTGACAATAATAGGAGAAATGGAATATCAATTATAAGCGGGGAAAATATTACCATAAAAAATGCAATTGTATCCAATACCAATGGAACTGAACCAGAAGCTGGAGTAGATATTGAACCTAATACGAATAACGATGATGTTAAAAATATCATTATAGAAAACCTGTACACTTTCAACAATGCCAAAAGAGGTTTATTAATGGTTTTTGATAATTTAATCGGTGATAAACAAAAAAATATTAATGTGCTAGTCAATAAACATAAAGATTATGGCTCAGATATCGCCTTAGAATTTTTCGTTGATCGTGGTTTCAAAAAAATTCCAGATAATAAATTATCCGGAAACATTATCGTCAATGATCTGAATTATCAAAATAACTCAAAAGCTCCTATAGCTACCAATCCAGGTAAAAGAAGCAACGTTAATTTAGGTTTGAAAAACGTTGTTTTTGTCGACAAAAAAAACAAGAAATATAAATTGACCACCAAAAAAAATAAAGAGCTTTCAGAATCTTTAAAAAAAGGTGAGAAATTAATAATCAGTGGCTTATGAACATTATTTTTTTAGAAGCTGTACAAGACCACGGAGGCGCGAGGAAAAGCACAATTGAACTTGCCAAAAGATTAGATTCCGAAACGGGAATCAATACTTTAATCGTAGATTTCTATGGGTCTAACATAGATTTTATTAAAGATGTTGAACAAAGTACGGTGCAATGTCGAATCTTGGACAAACGAGATCAACCTTTTATTATTCAAGATAAAAATAAGTTAAAAGAACTCTCAAATTATCTCACTTTTTTTGCTGAAAGGAAGAAGTTACAAGAAAAACTACAGAAGATTATTGATGATTTTAAACCTGATTTTTTTATCGTAAATAATTCCAAAACCTTGTCTTTAATACCTGAAAGTGCAAACTACAAAAAAGTTCTCTTTGCACGGGGGTGGTTTATCCCTTCACAAATTTCTTTGAAGGATAAATACGTTTACAAGAAAGCAGACATTTTTATGGCGGTTTCGCAATCTACACGACAAGCACTATTTAGTGGGAAAATGGCTCCTCTTGATAAAATTTATGTAGTTAAGAACGGAATCGATCTTAATAAACCTATTTTTAAAGAACCTAAAGAAAAGAATGAAACCCTCACCATTATCCACAGTGGAAGTTTTATTGCTGAAAAAGGTCATCATATCACCCTCGGCGTTTCCAAAAAACTAAAAGAACTCGGTGTCCCACATAAAATTTATCTTACCGGAAAAGTTCATGAAGCAGATGGCTCACCAGGATATTTTCAGGAAATAAAAAAACAAATCGTAGATTTTCAGTTAGAAGATTACATTGAAATTATTGCTAATACCAATAACATTCTTCCATACATGAAAGAAGCATGTCTATTTTTGCTTCCTTCTGATACTGAGGGTTTACCGAGAGTAATAATGGAAGCAATGGCATTGAGAACTTTAGTAATTGCCAATGCCGTTGGAGGAGTTACCGATTATGTTTTGGATGGATTTACAGGGTTTATTGCAGATTTTAATAATATTGATCATTATGTAGAATTAATTCAAGATGTTTTGAATCATCCTGAAAGAAAAAATCAGATTTTAGAAAATGCGTTTGCATTGATACAAAAATGCTATTCGCCAGATTCACAAGTGAGGGAAATGAAAAGGGTATTGAATGAAAATATGAAATCGTAATGAAAGTGTCGGTAGTAATCCCAATGTATAATGCGGAAAAAACAATTCTTAATGTTTTAGATTCTGTACAGAATCAGACTTTTTCGCCGCACGAAATTGTGATTGTGAATGATGGAAGTACTGATCGATCATTGCAAATCGTTCAGAAATACAAAGAAGAAAATAAAAATATTCCTATCCAATTAATACACAAAAAAAACGGAGGAGTTTCTTCAGCAAGAAACCTCGGAATGGAAGTAGCTCAAGGTGATTGGATCGCACTTTTGGATTCCGATGATATATGGCATATGGATAAATTGCAAATAATGTCAAAGTATTTTGATTCGGGGTTTTCCTTATTAGCTCATAATTTTACACTCAAACCGTTTGAGCAACTATCAAAAAATCCCAAAGAGAAAATTATATTTTTAAAAGATATACTTCTTCGAAATTGCATGGTAACGCCTTCAATTATCATGAAAAAATCTCTTGATTTTAAGTTTGAGGAAAATATGAAGTATGCGGAAGACCACGATCTATGGTTGAGAATCATCGATAAAGAAAAGAAGGCTCTTTTTGTATATCTACCATTGGTGAAACTAGATCGAGCGGTTCTGTCTTCTGGTGGAGCAAGTTCAAATATTTGGAGAATGCGAAAAGGTGAAATAAGAATGTATATAAAATACTTTAGGAATAAATCGCAATATCTGTTTCTTTTGCCATTTTTTATTACTTTTTCATTGCTTAAATTCATTTTAACCGTCTTGAAAATTAAGTTTCTAAAGAGTGGAAATTAAATTATAAAAAAATTTATAATCAAGAAGAAAAATATAAAATGTAATGACAGTTTCCGCATCGATAGTATTATATAAAAGTGATTTTAATGAAATAAAAAAAATAACACTTGATATCTTGAAATATCAAGAAAACACGGTATTTTATTTGGTAGATAATTCTCCAAAAAATACCCTCCATACTTTAGCCGAACTTCATCCAAACATTCAATATATACATTTACCAAACAATCCGGGTTTTGGTGCGGCTCATAATATTGCCTTTAAGAAAGCTATTGAGAATCATAGTAGATATCATTTTGTAATTAATCCTGATGTTCTACTTCATGAAGATGTTGTGAGCCCAATGATAGAATGCATGGAGAAAAACCCACAAATTGGTATGATGATGCCACAAATTCTGAATGAAGATGGTACCGTACAGAATTTACCAAAATTACTTCCTTCACCGTTTTCTGTTTTCATGAGAAAATTTAAAAAACCTAAATTCTATTATGAAAAGTTTATTAATAATTATGAGCTAAGGAATGTAAAGAAAGATGTTATATACAATGCGCCCATTTTATCGGGGTGTTTTACTCTTTTTAGAATGTCGGCTGTGGAAGAAGTTGGTTTTTATGATGATCGTTTTTTTATGTATTTCGAAGATTGGGATTTATCAAGAAGAATGCATTTGAAATATAAAACAGTTTATTTTCCGAAAGTTTCTATAGTTCATGGTTATGAATCTGGAGCAAATAAAGATAAAAGGCTTTTCAAAATTTTTGTAAAATCTGCTATTCATTATTTCAGTAAATGGGGTGGTATTTTTGATAAGGAGAGAAGTAGAATTAATAAAGTTACATTACAGCAATTCAAATGAAAATTATCATCACCGGAGCAACAGGATTTGTAGGTTCTAATCTTTCAAAATATTTGGAAGACAAAGGAAATATTGTTGGAAAACTTTCTTTGAGAAATCCAGAATTCACTTTAAATAAAAATGCGGATGTGATCATTCATCTCGCAGGAAAAGCTCATGATACTGCGAATACTTCCGCTGATGATGAATATTTCAAAGTCAATAGAGACTTAACGATCAAACTTTTTGATGAATTTTTAAATTCAGAAATAAAAGACTTTATTTTCTTCAGCAGCGTAAAGGCCACCGCAGATACTATTGAAGGGATTTTGCACGAAAACCACCCTTCTGATCCGAAAACGCCTTACGGAAAAAGTAAATTTGAAGCTGAAAATTACTTATTTTCAAAGCAATTACGGGAAAACAAAAGACTTTTTATCATTCGTCCCTGCATGATCCATGGTCCCGGAAATAAAGGTAATCTTAACCTTCTTTACCAAATGATACGGAAAGGGCTGCCCTGGCCCCTGGCAGCATTCGAAAATAAACGTTCTTTTTTAAGCATCGACAATCTTAGTTTTTTGGTGTCCGAAATTATTGAGAAAAAATCATTACCTTCAGGAGTGTACAATTTTGCCGATGATCAGGCAATTTCAACCAACCAATTGGTCAATTTAATCAGTGCGGGCCTGGGTAAAAAAACAAAAATGTGGACTTTACCAAAAAGTATTATTCTTGCTCTCTCAAAAGGAGGGGATGTTTTAAAGCTTCCGCTGAATACCGAGCGATTGAGCAAGTTAACAGACAATTATGTAGTATCCAACGAAAAAATAAAGAAAGCCTTGAATATAGAAAGTCTGCCATTAACCACCGAAGAAGGAATTATAAAAACCCTCAAAAGTTTTAAAAAATAATGGAGTATCTGATTATTACCGCTGCCTTCTTCCTCATGATGTTGATTTATTTCCGGATCGCCGATCGGTTCAACATTATTGATAAACCCAATCACCGCAGTGCACACACAGAGGTTACCATTCGGGGTGCCGGAATTATTATCCCTATAGCGTATTTACTTTTCATAGGGAGTTTGATCTTCAGCAGGGATCATAAGATAAATGAAGCAGACGGAAGTCCAAATTTTCTGATTTTTGGTCTCGGCCTCCTGCTGATCTGCATCATCAGTTTTATGGATGATCTTATGGATTTGTCCACCAAAATCAGGTTGGTTTTTCATTTTATATCGGTCTCCCTCTTACTCTACTTTATAAACGCTTTTCAGCTGTTTCCAATTTGGTCGATACCCATTTGTTACATCTTGATCATTGGCATTCTGAACGCTTATAATTTTATGGACGGCATCAATGGTATGTCCGGCTTATTTAGTCTCGTCATCCTTGGTTCCTTATTATATGTAAATCACTATGTGGTGACATTTGTTGGGGATAATTTTATTATCTATCCTTTGCTCGCAGCTTTAGTTTTTCTCTTTTTTAATTTTAGGCTCAAAGCAAAATGCTTCCTCGGTGATATCGGCAGTATGGCCCTTGCTTTTTGGATTGTGGCGCTCTTGGCAATGCTAATGTTGAAAACATGGCAAATAAAATGGATTTTGTTCCTCTCCGTCTACGGCATCGAAACCATATTTACTATTCTGGAAAGATTAAAGTTGAAAGAAAATATTTTTACTGCCCATCGCCGGCATCTTTACCAATTATTGGTAAACGATAAAAAACTTTCGCATTTATATGTCAGTACAACCTATGCGAGCCTTCAGATCTTTATTAACGCACTGATCATCACGCTGAAGTGGCCCAACTGGGTATGTCTTCTCGTACTTTTGTTCCCTTTGGCAATAATTTATATACTGATCAAATTAAAGATAAAAAGACGAATTTAACTTCCTAATATAATTGATGATGAAAATTAAAGGAACTCCGCTCAAAGACTGTTACATTATAGAACCTACTATTTTTGAGGACGCCCGTGGCTATTTCTATGAAAAATTTAACGAGAAAAAATTCGAAGAACTTACGGGAATGAACGGTCATTTTGTGCAGGACAATATTTCGAAATCATCCTATGGAGTCTTACGTGGACTGCATTTGCAAAAAGGCGAACATGCCCAAGCGAAATTAGTTTCGTGTATAAAGGGTAAGGTTTTGGACGTGGCAGTAGACTTGCGCCGGAATTCGCCCACCTTCGGCGAATGGTTTGGTGTAGAACTGTCAGAAGAGAATAAAACACAATTGTATGTTCCCCGAGGTTTTGCACATGGTTTCTCAACACTGAGTGAGGAAGTAATTTTCGCGTACAAATGCGACAATTATTTTAAGGACGGAGCGGAAGGCAGTGTAATCTGGAATGATCCCGATCTAAAAATCGACTGGAAACTTCCTACGGAAGATATAATTCTTTCAGAAAAGGACAGGGCGCTTCCTTTTTTTAAAGAAAATAATTTTTAGCATGAGGATTAAATTATTCATCCTGCTAAGATGATCATTATGAATTTGTGGTGATTCTCGAAACCAGAAGTGATATATAATAAGGGCCAATATCACCATGAATAAACGCGTTACCTTGAAAATTACGATATCAATTAACATTTAGAAAATATATTATAAACATGAATAAACTCGGAAGTCCTTCAAAAATTGTTATATGTACGATATTTTTAAAGTCTTTTCGTTAATAATAGTACCAAAAGTTTGGAGACTTATCTATGGTGCCATTAATACAACTCGAAGGCATTCAACTCTTTGATTTCGTTAAATCCGTAAAACGAAGAATGAAATCCAAAATATAAAAATTAGATTTAGATAAATATTTTATAAATGTACAGAAACCTCTTAAAAAGATTATTTGATTTTAGCGTATCTTTGCTTGGCTTGGTGCTTTTGAGCCCATTGTTATTTCTGGCTACTTTTGCTTTGTTTTTTTCTAACCGCGGCAAGCCGTTCTTTTTTCAGAAAAGACCGGGAAAAGACGGCGAACTTTTTAATATCATTAAATTTAAAACCATGAACGACAAAAGCGACACGGAGGGTAATCTGTTGCCAGATTCCGCGCGCGTCACAAAAGTGGGAGCTTTCGTAAGAAAAACTTCAATAGACGAAATCCCACAACTTATTAATGTCTTAAAAGGCGAAATGTCTCTGGTAGGCCCGAGACCTCTACTTCCGGATTACTTACACCTTTACAATAATTTTCAAAAAAGGAGAAATCTGGTACGCCCTGGAATTACTGGCTGGGCGCAGGTCAACGGCAGGAATACCATCAGTTGGGATCAAAAATTTAAGTTTGATGTCTGGTACGTAGATAATTTAAATTTTAAGCTCGACATGAAAATACTGCTTTTGACAGTAAAAAAAGTCTTTTGCTCCGAGGGAATAACTCAGGAAGGGCACGTAACGTCGGATGAATTTAAAGGTAATTTTTTATGATTCTTTTTGGCGCGAGCGGACATAGCAAAGTAGTTCTTGATATCCTTATTTCCAATGGGTTTTCGGTAGATCTGATCATCGACGATGACCCGCAGACAAAACATTTATTTGGCATAGCGGTTTCCCCTAATCATATTTCCGATTTTCAGCAGGAAGCACTTATCGCCATTGGAAATAATTCTGACAGAAAAAAAATCGTAGAAAAGTATCCGTTCCATTACATTCGGGGAATTCATGCGGATGCAAGTGTCTCCAAATATGCAAAAGTAGGGAGTGGCACTGTCATAATGGCCCAAGCAGCGGTTAATCCCGATGCCGAAATTGGTATGCACTGCATCATCAATACCGGCGCGGTAGTGGAGCACGACTGTAAAATTGCCGATTTTGTACATATTTCTCCTAACGCCTCGTTGGCCGGAAATGTTTCCGTTGAAGAAGGGGTGCATATCGGAATTGGCGCCTCAGTCATTCAAGGAATCACAATCGGTAAATGGGCAACGGTTGGCGCCGGCTCTGTAATTATCAAAAACGTCCCCGACTACGCCACTGTTGTGGGTAATCCTGGAATAATAATAAAAAATAAAATATAATATTTCTACATAATGCACAATAAAATATGGCTTTCTTCCCCCCATATGGGTGGTACTGAATTAAATTTTATTCACGAAGCCTTCGAGCAAAATTGGGTTGCTCCTCTTGGTCCTAACGTTAATAACTTCGAGAACGACTTAAAACAATATTTAGATCATCATGTAGAAGTGGCGGCTCTAAGTTCTGGCACTGCCGCACTGCACTTGGCTTTAATAGTCATAGGAGTACAACCTGAAGATGAGGTGATCTGTCAGACTTTTACTTTTTCGGCCTCAGCGAATCCTATTGCTTATCTGGGAGCTAAGCCGGTTTTTGTAGACAGTGAAAAAAATACCTGGAATATGGATCCTGAATATTTAGAAGCTGCAATTAAAGACAGAATTGCTCAAGGCAAAAAACCGAAAGCTATTATTGTCGTCCACCTTTATGGGATGCCTGCTAAAATGGACGACATAGTTGAAATTTCCGACCGATATAAAATTCCATTAATAGAGGACGCTGCAGAGGCTTTGGGCTCTACCTATAAAGGTCAAAAATGTGGAACCTTTGGCGAAATGTCTGTTTTAAGTTTTAACGGCAACAAAATCATCACTACCTCGGGGGGTGGTGCTTTGGTATGCAGAACGAAAGAAGCAAAAGAGAAATCTATCTTCCTTTCTACACAGGCCAGAGACCAGGCGCCTCATTATCAACACTCTGAAATTGGCTATAATTATCGCATGAGCAATATTTCTGCTGGAATCGGGAGAGGCCAAATGGAAGTGCTAGATAAAAGAATAGCAGCAAGAAGAAATAATAACCTCTTTTACCAGGATATTTTCCGAGAGATTGAGGGTGTTAAAGTATTTAAAGAACCAAATGATGATTACTTTTCAAATCACTGGCTCTCAGCGATTGAAATTGATCCAAACACAGCAGGTTTTTGTAGACAAGAGTTGCATACGGCTCTAAAAAAAGAAAACATCGAATCCCGCCCTTTATGGAAGCCGATGCACCTGCAGCCCGTTTTCGAGAATACGCCTTATTACGGCGAAAACGTAGCAGAAGAACTTTTCAATAACGGTTTGTGTTTGCCTTCCGGTTCCAGCCTCACCGATGAGGACCGTGAAAGAATCAAAAAAGTTGTGGCGGAAAACTTTTAGAGACACGAAGTGAGATGATTTTAAGCCAAACTTCTGCGTAAGAGTATCGATTTGCAAAAATAAAAGGCAGCGTATTAATGGGAGAAAAAATAAATATAGCAATTCTAGGTTACGGTCATATCGGGAAAAAACATGCCGAAATGGTTGCCCAAAACCCGAACTTTGAACTGATTGCCTTAATCGATTCGAAATTTGCGGCGGAAGACACGCAGAATTTCTCCGTTCCCGTTTTTAAATCCTTGCAGGAATTTTTGGGTCAGGAATTTTCCGTCGATCTTATTGCCGTTTGTACGCCAAATGGATTGCATTTTGACCAGGCAAAAACGATCATCGAAAGCGGAATAAGTGTGATCATCGAAAAACCCATTACGCTTCATTCAGATGAAGCCATTGCCCTGGAAAGTTTAGCGGCTGAAAAAAAGGTCCATATTTTTCCCGTCATGCAAAACCGATTTTCGCCGCCGGCTGTGTGGTTAAAAAGTCTTCTGGAAAATGATCTTTTAGGCAAAATATTCATGGTGCAAATCTCGTGTTACTGGAACCGCAATGACGGATATTACACGAAAGAATCCTGGCGCGGCACAAAAGCCTTGGATGGCGGCACGTTATTTACGCAGTTTTCGCATTATTTGGACATTATGTACTGGCTTTTCGGCGATATTACGAATATAAAATCCAAATTTGCCGACTTCAATCATTCCGAATTAACCGAGTTTGAAGACAGCGGCATTATAACATTTGAATTTGCGTCGGGCGGCATCGGAAGTTTTAATTTTTCCACCTCGGTCTGGAACGAAAATTTAGAAAGTTCGTTGACCATTATTGCCGAAAAAGGCTCTGTAAAAGTTGGCGGACAGTACATGAATGAAGTGGAAAAATGCATCATCAAAGATTATATTTTGCCAGTGTTGCCCGAAACGAGTCATCCTAATGATTATGGAAGTTTTAAAGGTTCTGCCCAGAACCACCATTACCTCTATCAAAATGTAGTTGATTTTCTTCGCTTCGGAAAGGAAATTCAGACCACGACCTGCGACAGCATTAAGGTTCTGAAAATCATTGAAAATATATACAGCGCTAAAAATTAGAATTAAAATTTAATATGAAAATTAAAGAAACTCCTTTAAAAGACTGCTACATTATTGAACCCACCGTGTTTGAAGATGACCGTGGCTATTTTTATGAAAAATTCAATGAGCAAAAATTTGAGGAATTGACGGGAATGAACGGCCATTTTGTGCAGGACAATGTTTCGAAATCTTCTTATGGTGTTTTACGCGGCCTCCATTTACAGAAAGGCGAACATGCACAGGCTAAACTGGTGTCCTGTTTGGAAGGCAAAGTTTTCGATGTGGCGGTAGATTTGCGCAGAGATTCGCCGACTTTTGGAAAGTGGTTCGGAGTGGAACTTTCCGCGGAAAATAAGTTACAGTTTTACGTTCCTAGAGGTTTTGGCCACGGCTTTTCGGTATTGACGGAAACAGCCGTTTTTGCTTATAAATGCGATAATTTTTACAACAAGGAAGCTGAGGGTGGCGTTCTTTGGAGCGATAAAGATTTAAACATCAACTGGCATTTAAACACTGAAGAGATTATTCTTTCGGAAAAAGACCGCATTCAACCTTCGTTTGCTGACGGAAATTTTTAAAACATATTTATGAAAAATATTATCATTACCGGAGGAGCCGGATTTATCGGGTCCCACGTGGTTCGCGAGTTCGTGAAAAATAATCCGGAGTCTAAAATCATCAATCTTGATGCTTTAACCTACGCCGGAAATCTGGAGAATTTAAAAGATATTGAAAACGAACCGAATTACGTTTTCGAAAAAGCCGATATTACAAATGTAGAAGAACTTCGCAAGGTTTTCGAAAAATACAATCCCGACGCCATTGTGCATTTGGCCGCCGAAAGCCATGTGGATCGGAGCATTACGGATCCGAATGCCTTCATCAACACCAATGTGAACGGCACTGCCAATCTTTTAAATTTAGCGCGCGAATTCTGGACTTTAAACCCGGATCATCAGCACGGAAATTTCCCTGACGGTAACCGTAAAAATTTATTTTACCATGTTTCTACGGATGAAGTTTATGGAAGTCTGGGCGAAACCGGACTGTTTACCGAAGAAACGCCGTACGATCCTAAATCTCCGTATTCAGCCAGTAAAGCGGCTTCCGATCATTTGGTGCGTGCTTACGGTAACACGTACGGGATGCCCTTCATTATTTCCAACTGTTCCAATAACTATGGCCCGAATCATTTCCCGGAGAAGTTGATTCCTTTATGTATTTCCAATATTTTAAATGGAAAACCACTTCCCATATACGGAGACGGAAAATATACGCGGGATTGGCTCTACGTCATCGATCACGCAAAAGCCATCCATCAAATATTTTTTGAAGCTAAAACCGGCGAAACCTACAATATTGGCGGCTTCAATGAATGGAAAAATATCGATCTTGTAAAAGAACTCATCAAACAAATGGATGAGAAACTGGGAAATCCCGCAGGTCATTCAGAAAAATTAATTACGTACGTAAAAGATCGTCCCGGTCACGATTTACGCTACGCGATTGATGCCTCCAAACTAAATGAAACCTTAGGCTGGAAGCCCAGCGTTACCTTTGAGCAAGGCTTAGGAAAAACCATCGACTGGTTTCTGGAGAATAAAGATTGGTTGGATCATGTAACGAGCGGAGATTATCAGAATTATTATAGAGAGCAATATTCGAATTAACCAAATTTACCCGAATTTGACGAATTGTGGATGACAAGATTATTTTTAGAGAAGAAAGTTATCAAATTATCGGGATTTGTATGAATGTCCATTCTACATTGGGAAATGGGTTTTTAGAAGCTGTATATTGCGAAGTTTTGGAAAAAGAATTTAAGAAAAATAACATTCCCTTTGAAAAAGAAAAGAAGTTAGAAATTTTCTATAATGGAGAAAGATTAACGAAAACTTACCGGGCAGATTTTCTGTGCTTCGATCAGATCATTATCGAAATAAAATCAGTCAGTTATTTACATGATATTTTCTCGTACCAATTGCAAAACTACCTCAAAGCGACCAATAAAAAATTAGGGATTCTTATTAATTTTGGAGAAAAATCTTTAAAATATAAAAGAATTATCAATTTATAACCTGGCGAATTTTATAAATTCGGAAAATTCGCGTAATTTGAAAATACAATGAAAGGAATAATTTTAGCCGGCGGCTCCGGTACAAGACTTTATCCGCTTACTATTGCCGTAAGCAAGCAGTTAATGCCGGTTTACGACAAACCGATGATCTATTATCCACTTTCAACCTTGCTTTTAGCAGGAATAAAGGAAATTTTAATTATTTCTACGCCGCATGATATTGGCGGTTTTGAAAAGTTATTAGGAGACGGTTCTTCCATTGGATGCCAAATATCTTATAAAGTTCAGCCAAGTCCGGATGGGTTGGCGCAGGCCTTTATTTTGGGCGAAGCGTTTATTGGAGACGATTCTGTAGCCTTGGTTCTGGGTGATAATATTTTTTACGGTGCCGGATTGCCGGAGCTTTTATCAAGCAAAGTGAATGTGAAAGGCGGGTGCGTTTTCGCCTATCAGGTTTCGGATCCGGAACGATATGGGGTGGTTGAATTTGATGAACATCAAAAAGCAATTTCCATCGAAGAAAAACCGAATGAACCAAAGTCTAATTTTGCCGTGCCGGGATTGTATTTCTACGACAATTCTGTGGTGGAAATTGCAAAAAACTTAAAACCCTCGCCCCGGGGCGAATTGGAAATTACCGATGTTAATAAAATTTATCTGGAAAAAGGCGACTTGGAAGTAGGCGTGATGAGCCGCGGAACAGCCTGGTTAGACACCGGTACATTCGATTCTCTGCACGACGCCTCCGAATTTGTGAAGGTTTTGGAAAAAAGACAGGGCTTCAAAATTTCCTGCATCGAAGAAATTGCCTTCAAAAAAGGCTTTATCAACGAAGAACAGTTGCTGAAATCTGCAGAAAAATATGGAAAAAGTGGCTACGGCGATTACCTTAAAAATTTAGTCAGGTAAATTCCATGTAAAACGACATTAAGGTGTTCCGTTGAAAAAGGCCTCTTTAAATTTTTAACGGCGAGGCGAGAAATGATCTTCTTTTCCACCTTTGTCTCTAGGTCTTACTTTGAACTTCAAAAACCCTCAAAAGCATTTGAGGTTTTTTTTTATATATTTACCCAATGGCTGAAATGTTTATTATAGGAATTTGCCTGGTATTACTGGTGTCTTACCTCTTCGATATTACCTCGAAATTCACAAAAGTTCCCTCTGTTATTTTTTTGCTGGCAACAGGTTGGCTCTTAAATCAGGTTGGTGGTTTGTTCAACATCATCATCCCGAATTTAAATGTAATTCTGCCTATTCTTGGGACCATCGGGCTTATCTTAATTGTTTTGGAAGGTTCTCTGGAGCTTGAACTAAACCGCTCTACGCAAAGCGTCGTCAAGAAATCCGCACTAATTGCCTTATTTCCCTTAGTGATTATCGCTATCGGGTTTTCCCTATTTCTTAATCTGGAGTGGGAAATACCGTTCAAGCAGAGCTTGATCAATATTATCCCATTTTGCATCATCAGCAGTTCCATCGCCATACCGAGTGCCATTAACCTGTCCAAAGAAAAACGCCAATTTATTACGTACGAGAGCAGTTTGTCGGATATCATCGGGGTTATTTTCTTTAATTTTGCCACCTTCGGTACAGCCATTACCTTAACGGGTGCCTTCCATTTTGTGGGTCAGTTTATGCTGATGTTACTTATTTCCTTGGTTGCATCTTTGGTACTGGCTTTTCTTCTGGCAAAAATCGATCACCACATTAAATACGGACCCATCATCATTCTGAATATTTTAATTTATCAGATTTCGAAGATTTATCACCTTCCGGCTTTAATTTTCATTCTCTTTTTTGGTCTGATCCTCGGGAATATTGATGAACTTAAGGGCGTGAAATTTCTGAAAAAGTTCAGTTTCACGAAACTGAATAAAGAAGTCAAGCACTTTAAAGATGTTGTTGTAGAAGCCACGTTTATCGTTCGCACGCTCTTTTTTATCGTTTTTGGATTTGTTTTGAAAACGGAAGACATCATCAATGAAGATTCCGTGGTCTGGTCTTTATCCATCGTAATTTCTATTTATGTTTTTCGCGCAATTTTCTTAAAATTAGGGAAAATGGATATGCAGCCTCTGTTTTACATCGCGCCGCGAGGCTTAATCACCGTGCTCCTATTCTTAAGCATCACGCCGAAAGACCGCTTTCCGTATCTTAATGAGTCGGTTGTCATTCAGGTTATCTTGCTCACCACTTTTGTGATGATGATTGGCCTCATCTTCGAGAAAAAAGCCAAACCCGATTTTTTAGGCTTCCCCAGCTTCCGAAAAGACAAAAATTCAGAAAAATAATTTTTTACGATAATATGCTTACCTTTGCGCCCAATAAATTTTATAATGCGCACAAAATCAGTAGGAAAAAAGAAAATCAATATTGTAACGCTGGGTTGCTCCAAAAATGTGTACGATTCTGAGGTCTTAATGGGTCAGTTAAAAGCGAATGGAAAAGAGGTCGTACACGAAGACCGCGGCGATATTGTGGTCATCAATACGTGTGGATTTATCGACAATGCAAAGGAAGAAAGCATCAATACCATTCTCGATTTTGTTGATGCTAAAAACAGGGGTGAAGTAGAAAAGGTTTTCGTTACCGGATGTCTCTCCGAACGCTATAAGCCGGACCTTGTGCGTGAAATCCCGGATGTTGACCAATATTTCGGCACGCGCGATCTTCCCTTGTTGCTGAAACATTTAGGCGCCGATTATAAACACGAACTGGTAGGCGAGCGCTTACTTACCACGCCCAAACATTACGCTTACTTAAAAATTGCCGAAGGCTGCGACCGGCCGTGCTCTTTTTGCGCCATTCCTTTGATGCGCGGAAAAAACATTTCCACGCCGATCGAAAATTTGGTCATCGAGGCCGAAAAATTAGCCAAACAGGGCGTCAAAGAACTTATTTTAATCGCGCAGGATTTAACTTATTACGGGTTGGACCTTTACAAAAAGAGAGCTCTGGGAGATTTACTTTTGCGCTTGGTGAAAGTGGAAGGAATTGAATGGATTCGTCTGCATTATGCCTTCCCCACGGGATTCCCGGAGGATCTTCTCGATATCATTAAAACTGAACCCAAAGTTTGTAATTATATCGATATTCCTTTACAGCACATCAATTCCGAAGTGTTGAAAGCCATGAAACGCGGAACGTCGCATGAGAAAACAAATGCCCTTTTAAATAAATTCCGCGAGAAAGTGCCCGATATGGCCATTAGAACAACGCTAATTGTGGGTTTTCCGGGAGAAACAGAAGAGCGTTTTCAGGAGATGAAAGAGTGGGTTCGTACGCAGCGTTTTGACCGCCTTGGGTGTTTTACTTATTCGCACGAAGAAAATACTACCGCGTACGTTTTGGAAGATGACGTGCCACAGGAAGTGAAAGAAGCGCGGGTGGAAGAAATTATGGAATTACAGTCCCAAATTTCCTGGGAAAAAAATCAAGCGAAGATTGGACAAACCTTCCGATGCATTTTCGACCGTAAAGAAGGGAATTATTTTGTAGGCAGAACAGAATTCGACTCGCCGGATGTGGATAATACCGTTTTGGTAGCAGCGGAAAATGTGTACTTATCCATCGGAGAATTTACGGATATTAAAATTACGTCTGCTGAAGAGTTTGATTTATACGGCGAATTGGTTTAGCAAAAAGGTAATAAACGGGTCGATTTTTGATTATTCATCAAGAAATTAACACTAAAAAACTTCCGGATTATTCGGAAGTTTTTTCTTATGTTGAGTGTTGATTATCAGCGTTTTGTAGGTTCAATTGGTGGATATTATGCAATGGTTTGTTAATAAAATTAACTTTCAACAACCGTTTTTAACACAAATTAACAATCTTTGTTAACGCCCATCAGAAGTGAATCGACAGAGACTCTTAACAAAATATTAACAATTCGTTAAGAGGGTTTAACAGTGTTGGGGTTGCAAGTAATGATTTCGGAATAAATTTGCACAGTCAAAACCAATAAAAATAATTCAAAATGATGAAAAGTGGAATACTCCTAATCATAATGATGATTTCAACGCTCGGTATTTATTCTTTTAACAATTATAATGCCGATGATGCTAAAACTAGTTTCGCATCTTTCTATCACGATAAATTTAACGGTAGAAAAACAGCGAGCGGCGACCTTTTCAGTAACTCGAAAATGACCGCTGCCAACAGAACGCTCCCTTTCGGCACTATGCTGAAAGTAACCAACTTAAGAACAGGAAAAAGTGTAGTAGTAGAAGTTAACGACCGTGGTCCTTTCCATTCCTCCAGAGCACTGGATCTTTCGAAAGCTGCGTTTAAGGCCATTGGAAATCCGTCCCGCGGAACAATGCCTGTTGAATACGAAATTATCGACAACGATTAACTTGAAGTTAAAATATACAGAAGCCGGCTCTTTTAGAGTCGGCTTTTTATTTGGTTGTTTTTTTTCCTTTATTTGATACTAAGCTTTTGGAAGGGCTTCCTGTCATTTTTGATATCAGTAATAGGCCCGAAAAAGCTGCTCAGCTGCAGCTTTTCCATCTTAAAGGATTTTATCTCGTTTATATTTAAACAAAATCCAATTCCACCAAAACAGGGCAATGATCCGAATGAACGACCTCTTTTAAAATAACCGCCCGCGAAAGCCGCTCTTTTAAAGCATAAGACACGAAATTATAATCCAGCCTCCAACCTTTGTTCCGCAGGCGGGAATTCTGGCGGTAACTCCACCAGGAATAATATTCCGGCTGCGAATTAAAATACCGAAAACTGTCGATCAGTTCGCACTCTTCTATAAAATTCGTCATCCATTCTCTTTCCATGGGTAAAAAGCCGGAAGTATTTTTTAAACCTTCCGGGTTGTGAATGTCGATAGCGTGATGGCAAATATTAAAATCTCCCGATATTACAAGGTTTGGTATTGTTTTCTTTAGTTCTTTAATGTACTCCAGAAAATCGTAGCAAAATTTCATTTTAAAATCCAGCCTTTTAATATTCGAGGCCGAGGGCACGTAGACGGAGATCACCGAAAAATCCTCAAAATCCGCGCGCATAATTCTTCCTTCGCTGTCGTAATGTTCAATTCCGCACCCGTACTCAATGTGCTTCGGCCGTATTTTTGAGGCAATACCAACGCCGGAATAGCCTTTTTTCTGCGCCGAATGCCAGAAACTGAAGTAGCCGCTTTTTTCCAGACTTTCAATATCGATCTGGTCGTTTCCGGCTTTACTCTCCTGAATGCAGATCACATCGGGGTCTGCAACTTTCAACCAGCCTAAAAAATCTTTTGTAAATGCAGCACGAATTCCATTTACGTTATAAGAAATAATTTTCATGAAATAATTTTCTCAAAAGTACGAATAATAGGACTTTGCTGTCTGCGAAGTCACTGTTAATTCAGCGCAGTTTAACTTTCAGTCCAAATTTATCACCCATAAAGAATGCGCTGCAGGAAATAAAAAAGGGCGGTAAAAACCGAAGATTTTTACCGCCCAAATAGAACCCAAATAAAATAAACTATGAAAAACCTACTTGGGTTCTAAAACGCATATCGGAATAATGACTTCCTCTAAGGAAATCCCGCCGTGTTGATAGGTTTCTTTATAATAATTCACAAAGTGATTGTAATTTTTTGGATAGGCTAAAAAGAAATTGTTCTTCGCGAAAATATATTTTGAACTTAAATTTCCTTTCGGTAAAAACAGTTTTTCCGGATTGGAAACCGCCCATACATCGCTGTTTTCATACGTTAAACTACGTCCTGTTTTATAACGGATGTTGGTAGATGTTTCTCTGTCGCCCACCACTTTACTCGGTTTTTTCACGTAAATCGTTCCATGATCAGTTGTGATCACGAGTTTGAACCCATTTTCTGCGGCCTGTTTAATGATTTTTAAGAGCGAGGAATTCTCAAACCAGTTATAGGTTAAAGATCGGAAAGTTTTATCGTCTCTGATGAGTTGATTTACGATTACATTATCGGTTTTTGCGTGCGATAAAATATCGATAAAATTATATACAATGACCAAAAGATCATTGTTTTTATGCTGATTGAAATCTTCTAAAACCTTCCGCTCAAAATCGGAATTTAGTATTTTTAGATATTTCATGCTTTTGCCCGAAAGGCCAAGACGTTTCATTTGATCCTCCAGAAAATCTCTTTCATGCTCGTTTTTATTGCCTTCTTCATTATCGTTAAACCAGTATTGCGGGAATCTTTTTTCAATTTCCGACGGAAGCAAACCTGCAAAGAAGGAGTTTCTCGCATACTGCGTGGCGGTGGGTAAAATGCTGTAATAATAATCTTCCGAAGTTTTGTTGTAAAATCTTGTAAATAAGGGTTCGATCACTTTCCACTGGTCATACCGCAGATTATCGACCACCAAGAGTAAAACTTTATCCTTCTCGACTTCTGTTTTAATTCTGTCTTTAAATAAGGTGTGGCTCATCATCGGCTTATCGCTCGTATGAAGCCAGTCTTCGTAATTGTTTTCAATGAATTTGGAAAACTGAATATTGGCTTCTTCTTTCTGAGACTGCAAAAGTTCGGAAAACTCATTATCAAAAACCTTGTCGAATTTTATTTCCCAGTTAAGAATTTTCTTGTAATATTCTGCCCACTCCTGGTACGTTCTCAGATAAGAAAGTTCCATCGAAAGGTTACGGAATTCCTGCTGATATTCCAAAATGGTCTTTTGTTCTACCAAAGTATCTTCCTGCAGATTTTTTTTCAGGGAAAGTAAAACCTGGTTCGGATTTACCGGCTTTAAAATGTAATCAGCGATCTGCGAGCCGATGGCCTGCTCCATAATCTGTTCTTCTTCATTCTTCGTTACCATTACAATTTTGATGGCCGAATCGATGTTCTTGATCATCGGAATGGCTTCCAACCCGGAAATTCCGGGCATATTTTCATCCAGTAAAGCCAAAACGAAATTTTCTTTTTCGATCATTTCCAGGGCTTCATTCACGTTATTCACGGGGGAAATTTGATAGCCTTTATTTTCTAAAAATACAATGTGAGGCTTTAGTAAATCTACTTCATCATCTATCCAAATAAGTTTTGTCATAAAATAATTTCAATATTTATTTTGGGTTCTGCGTGAAACCCTTCTTGAGATCCTCAAAATTACAACCATTTGTTCTTAAATTTTGCCCAAAGGTTTTTAGAATAAAGTTAAAGTTGAGTTAATTCAAAATTGCCAAAATCCTCAAATGATTCACTCCAGAACTGGTTTGAACCTCGTTTTTCGCCCTAAACTATTTTGGTTTAAAGAGTATTTCAATTTAAAAACCTTTAAATTTGCCCATTATTAGCCCTCATCAACCTCCAAGCCTTTCCTAATGACCAATAAGCTCAAAATCATCAACGATCCGGTTCACGGTTTTATCAAAATACCTTCTGAAATTATTTATGATGTTATTGAACATCCTTATTTTCAAAGACTGCGCAGAATTTCTCAAACAGGTCTTTTAAATTTAATTTTTCCGGGAGCCACGCATACGAGGTTTCATCATGCCCTAGGCGCCATGCATTTAATGTTTACCGCATTGGAAACTTTAAAACTAAAGGGCATCGAGATCTCGAAAGAAGAAGAAAAATCTGCTTTACTGGCTATTTTACTTCACGATATTGGTCACGGTCCTTTTTCGCACGCTTTAGAAAATATGTTGATGGATGATTGGCATCATGAAAAACTTTCGCTTTTGCTGATGGATAAGATGAATTTAGAATTTAAGGGGGAACTTTCCATGGCCATAGAAATGTTTCAGGGCAAGTACAGACGAAAATTTTTCAATCAGCTTATTTCTTCTCAGCTCGATGTAGATCGGCTGGATTATTTAAAACGCGATAGTTTTTACACGGGAGTTTCCGAAGGAAATGTGAACACGCAGCGAATCATTTCGATGATGAATGTCTCTGCCGATGAACTTGTTGTGGATGCCAAAGGGATTTATTCAATCGAAAATTTCCTTACCGCCCGAATGTTTATGTACTGGCAAGTGTATTATCATAAAACTTCGGCATTGGCAGAACACCTGCTGGTTAAGATTTTGGACCGCGCGAAAATTTTAACGTCGGAAGGGAAGGAGTTGCCGGCTTCGGAGAATTTGAAATATTTTTTGCATAAAAATCAATTCGACTGCGCGACGGAAGAAGACATTCAGCGCTTTACGGAGCTCGATGATAACGACCTGATTCAGGCAATGAAATTCTGGACCAAAAATGAAGATTTCCTTTTGTCCTATCTTTGCAAATGTGTGATCCGCCGCGAGTTTCCGAAGACCATTATTTCTTCAAAACCCTTTGATCCTGAGTTTATTAAAGAAAAAGTAGAAAAGGTAAATTTAAAGTTCAATATTACGAATGGCGATGAACTGGTGGAGGAGATTTCCCGCAGTTTACTGCCATACAACCGCGACACCCAACCTATTTATTTGTTGCTGAAAAATGGCGCACGTATTACGCTGGAGAAGTCTGAAAATCAGATTCTTTCCTCCTTTATCAGCCAGCAGAATACGAAGTTTATACTGTCCTTTCCGAGGGAAATCTAACGGAATAATTTTCGCTGAAAACAAATTGAGATATTTGGGAATTTCCTATATTTGCAGGATATGGAGTTTACAGCATATCAGATTGCAGGATTTATTAACGGAAAAATTATAGGCGACGCAAATGCCGCTATTAGCGGGGTTTCCCCTATTGAAAGTGGCGAAAAAGGCCACCTTTCTTTCGTTGCGCAGGAGCGCTTTGCAGAATTTATTGAGACTTCAAAATGCTCCGTTCTTATTGTTTCCGAAAAACTAATTACCAAAGACTCTTATCCGGCCACCATTATCGCTGTAGATGATGCTTATCTCTCATTTCAGATTTTGATGAATCTCTACAAAGAAATGCAGGGCAGAAAATCCGGTATCGAAGATGGTGCCGTTTTTCATGAAACTGCTAAAGTTGGTAAAAACGTGTATGTTGGCGCGTTCACCTGTGTTTCCGAAAAGGTAAAAATTGGTGACGGAAGTCAAATATATCCCCAGGTTTTTATAGGCAAAAATGTGAAGATTGGAAAAAATTGCGTTATCTACAGTGGCGTAAGAATTTACGATTATTGTGTGATTGGCGATAACTGCATCGTTCATTCCAATACGGTGATAGGTTCTGATGGTTTCGGTTTTCAGCCTACGAAAGAAGGCTATCAAAAAATTCCGCAGTTGGGCAATGTGATTTTGGAAGATGATGTGGAAGTGGGCGCCAATTGTACGATTGACCGTGGCACCATCGGTTCCACCGTTATTGGGAAAGGAACTAAGATCGACAATCTTATTCAGATCGCTCACAATGTAAAAATTGGCAAAAACAATGTTATTGCGGCACAAACGGGCATCGCAGGTTCTACGGTTATCGGCGACTGGAATCAAATTGGCGGTCAGGTTGGAGTTGTGGGACATATCACCATTGGTAACCAGGTGAAAATTCAGGCGCAAAGCGGCGTCAACTCCAGTGCGAAAGACGGCGAAATCCTTTATGGCTCGCCCGCCATAAATGCTGCAGATTACAGAAGAAATTACGTTCATTTCCGAAATTTTTCAGAAATTGTAAAACGGATTAATAATTTAGAAAACACCTCTAAAGATAAAACGAGTGAGTGATCAACAAAAAACTTTAACGGAAGAGGTTACCCTCTCCGGAATAGGACTTCATACCGGACGCGAAGTAAAACTGACCATTAAACCCGCGAAAGAAAACACTGGTTTTGTTTTTGTGAGAACGGATTTGGAAGGACGTCCACATGTGGAGGCCGATGTAAATTACGTAACTACAACCGAGCGGGGCACAACCCTGGAAAAACTAGGCGTGAGAATTCACACCTGCGAACATCTTCTTGCAGCATTGGTTGGCTGCGATATCGACAACGCGATCATGGAGATGAACAGTGCAGAACCGCCCATTTTGGACGGCTCTTCTAAGTTTTTTGTAGAAGCCATCGAAAAAGCGGGTATTTCTGAGCAGAATGCAATTCGCGAATATTTGGTAGTACGGGAAGTGCTTAGTTATACCGATCCGGCAACGGGTTCTGAACTGACAATTATCCCTTCCGACAGTTACGAAGTCACCACAATGGTCGATTTCGGCACAAAGGTTTTGGGCACGCAAAACGCTACTTTAAAAGATATTTCCGAATTTAAAAACGAAATTTCCTCCGCAAGAACCTTCAGTTTTCTGCACGAACTGGAAATGCTTTTAGACGCAGGTTTAATTAAAGGGGGCGATATTTCGAACGCGATTGTTTATGTAGATAAAGAATTAACGCCCGAAACCGCAGACAAACTTAAAAAAGCTTTCGGAAAAGATGATATCGCCATCCGACCGAACGGTATTTTAGATAATCTTACTTTAAACTATCCAAACGAAGCTGCGCGCCACAAATTGCTCGACGTTATTGGCGATCTGGCTTTGGTAGGAGTTAAAATTAAAGGTAAAGTAATTGCCAACAAGCCGGGGCATTTTGTAAACACCCAGTTTGCAAAAAAACTGAACAGACAGTGGAAACTGCAGAAAAAGAAAAATGTTCCCGATATCGATATTTATAAAGAACCGGTCTTCGACATCAATGGTATTATGAAATTAATGCCGCACCGTCCGCCTTTTCTTTTGATCGATAAAATCTTAGAACTTTCAGATTCGCATGTCGTCGGGTTGAAAAACGTAACGATGAACGAACCCTTCTTCGTCGGTCACTTCCCGAAGGAACCCGTGATGCCGGGAGTTTTGCAGGTCGAAGCTTTGGCACAAACCGGCGGAATTTTGGTCCTGGCCAGCGTGCCCGATCCCGAAAATTACTCTACATATTTTATTAAAATCGATAAAGTAAAATTCAAGAAAAAAGTAGTACCCGGCGATACCATGGTTTTTAAAATAGAACTAATTTCTCCCATCCGCCGCGGGATTGTTCACATGCAGGGTTATGGGTACGTTGGCGACAGTGTAGTTGTAGAAGCAGAATTGATGGCACAGGTCGCAAAAAACAAAACCGATTAAATGGTACATCAATTAGCAGCCGTCGATAAACGCGCAAAGATTAAAAAAAACGTCATTGTAGATCCTTTTACAACCATTGCTGCTGATGTAGAAATCGGCGAAGGCACCTGGATCGGCTCCAACGTCACCATTATGGACGGAGCAAGAATTGGTAAAAACTGCAAAATTTTCCCCGGAACTGTTATTTCTGCCGTTCCACAGGATCTTAAATTTGACGGCGAAGACACGCAGGTAATGATCGGCGACGGCACCACACTGCGCGAATGCGTTACCGTAAATCGGGGGACAAAAGCTTTGGGATATACGAAAATTGGCGAAAACTGCCTCATCATGGCGACTTCACATATCGCCCACGACTGCGTTCTGGGAAATAATGTGATTATCGCAAATGGCTGCGGCATCGCCGGACATGTCGAAATTGGCGATTACGCCATCATGGGCGGGCTTTCCGCCATTCAGCAGTTCGGAAAAATTGGTAAACATGCCATGATTTCCGGCGGATCCCTCATCCGGAAAGACATTCCGCCCTATGTAAAAGTCGGCCGCGACCCGATTTCCTATGCAGGAATTAATTCGGTAGGCCTTCGCAGAAGAGGTTTTACAAACGAAAAGATCTTCGAAATTCAAAAAATTTACCGCGCAATTTTTCAGATGAAAATGAACGTCTCACAGGCGATGAGCTTTGTGGAGAAAGAAATGCTTCCCACTGCGGAACGCGACGAGATCCTCGAGTTCATCAAAAATTCCCCAAGCGGCATCGTAAAAGGCTACGGCACCGGAAAAGACTAAATACAATCGATTTAAGGTTAGCAATTTCCATAATCAACCATCAATAATCAAATTCAACTATCAAAATAAATGGCAACAAGCAACGATATTAAAAAAGGAATGTGTATCGAATTCAGCAACGATATTTTTAAAGTTATCGAATTCATGCACGTTAAACCCGGCAAAGGGCCGGCCTTCGTAAGAACTAAAATGAAATCCGTAACCAACGGAAAAGTCCTCGACAATACTTTTTCCGCCGGTCACAAAATTGATGAAGTAAAGGTAATCACGCGAAAATTCCAGTATTTATACGAAGATGACAACGGCTATCACTTTATGAACAACGACGATTTTACACAAATTTATATCGGCAAAGAGATGATCGAAAACGCCCAGTTTATGAAAGCGGGCGAAGAAGTGACCATCATTCTGAAAGACAGTGACGAGTCCCCACTTTCCGCCGAAATCCCGCCAACCGTTTACTTAGACGTCATTGAAGCAGATCCGGGCGTGAAAGGAAACACGGCCACGAACGCCTTGAAAAACGCCATAGTAGAAACCGGCGCGCGCGTTATGGTTCCTCTGTTCATCGAGGCTGGCGACAAAATTAAGGTTAATACCGAAGACGGAAGTTATTTGGAACGCGTAAAATAAATGGTATTGCGGGCTTAATTTGGGCAGCTTTTTCCGCCTTCCGCTCCCAATCTTTTGTTCGTTCCTCACAAAAGGATTTCCGCTCAAGTCGGGCTGCAAAGTCCGCGAAAAATAAAACAACCGGCAGTATATGACTTTTAACCAACCACAAACACTCAGATCCATCGCTGAAATCATCGGCGCAAAAATGATCGGCGACGAAGACTTTCCGGTTTTCGGAACCAACGAAATTCACCGCGTAAAAGCCGGCGAAATCGTGTTTGTGAATCATCCAAAATACTACGAAAAAGCCCTGAATTCCGCTGCGACTATTATTTTAATCGATAAAGAAGTAGATTGTCCTCCGGGAAAAGCACTTTTAATTTCGGACGATCCTTTTCGCGATTTTAACAAAATTAATACGCACTTCAAACGCATCTTTAATTTTACGAAAGAACTTCACGACATCGAAGTCGGCGACGGCACGCACATCCATCCGTCAGCAGTGATCGGCAACGAGGTGCAGATCGGCAAAAACTGTCTTATTTTCCCCAACGTGGTTATCGGCGACGGAACCATCATCGGCGACAACGTGACCATCCAAAGCGGAACCGTTTTGGGCGGCGATGCTTTTTATTATAGAAAACACAACGGCGAATTCGACCGTTTAATTTCCGTGGGAAATGTTATCATCCAAAACCGCGTAGAAATAGGGAACAACTGTACCATCGACCGTGGCGTTACAGATTCCACCATTATCGGCGAAGGTTCGGTTCTGGACAACCAGATCCAGATCGGTCACGATACTGTCATCGGGAAACGCTGCATGATCGCGTCTCTCACAGGAATTGCAGGCTGCTGCATTCTTGAAGATGAGGTAACGGTTTGGGGCCAGGTGGGCATGGCTTCCGGCGTGCGTGTCGCAAGCGGAACGGTTCTTTTAGGCAAAACCGGCGTCAACAAAGATCTGAAAAAAGGCACTTATTTCGGGCCGCTCGCGGAAGAATTCAAAGATTATCTCAAAAAAGAAATCAAACTCAAAAATCTGCAATAACGTTTTGAAGTCAAAACAGATATTATTAAGTATTTTTGCAGAAGATAAAGTTTAAATAAATTTAAAAAATAAAAAATGTCAGTATTAGTAAACAAAGATTCTAAAGTAATTGTACAGGGTTTCACCGGAAACGAAGGAACTTTTCACGCAGGTCAAATGATTGAATACGGAACCAACGTTGTAGGCGGGGTTACACCGGGAAAAGGTGGGTCTGAGCATTTAGGCAAACCTGTTTTCAATACCGTTGCCGAATCCGTAGAAAAAGCGGGTGCTAATGTTTCCATTATTTTCGTACCGCCGGCATTTGCTGCAGATGCGATTATGGAGGCTGCGGAAGCAAGCATTAAAGTAATCGTTTGTATTACCGAAGGTATTCCTGTGGAAGATATGATTAAAGTAAAATCTTACCTTGCTGATAAAGACAGCAGATTAATTGGTCCGAACTGCCCCGGAATTATTACTTCCGACGAAGCCAAAATCGGTATTATGCCAGGTTTTGTTTTCAAAAAAGGCAGAGTAGGAATCGTTTCCAAATCCGGAACCTTAACTTACGAAGCTGCAGATCAGGTAGTAAAAGCAGGTTATGGCGTTTCTACGGCAATCGGAATTGGTGGTGATCCCATTATCGGTACTACTACAAAAGAAGCTTTGGAATTATTCATCAACGATGACGAAACTGATGCCGTTGTAATGATTGGTGAGATCGGTGGAAATTTAGAAGCCGAAGCGGCAAGATGGTACAAAGAAAGCGGTTCTAAAAAACCGGTTGTTGGCTTTATTGCGGGCCAAACCGCACCAAAAGGAAGAACAATGGGTCACGCCGGCGCAATTGTAGGTGGCGACGAAGATACGGCACAGGCGAAAATGGCCATTATGCGCGAAAACGGCATCAACGTCGTAGATTCTCCCGCAGAAATTGGGGCTACGGTCGCCAAGGTTCTAGGATAAAACACAACACAACACAATATGAAAAAATTTTTAATCAGTTCGGCACTTTGCGCGGCTACTTTTGTGTCTGCGCAAATTGACCTTAGAAGCACAAGATTTGGAGTGACGGCCGGCGCAACTTATTCCGGCGTCAGCAACGCGCACAATCCGTCCGGGTCGAGATTTTCGGCCTACGGCGGTTTTTTGGCGCTGATTCCGGTGGGCAGTAACGACCAGTTTTACATTCAGCCCGAGGTTGAATATCTGGGCGCGGGAGAATCCGGAAAAGATAAGGATGCGAAAACTACACCAGGTTACAACGCGGTTTATGCGAACAATTACCTGAGCGTACCCATTTATTTTAAAGGATATTTTTCCGAAGCGGAATCTGAATTCTTTGCAATGGTGGGCCCGAAATTTAATTTTCTCATCAGCCAAAATGTGACCGATGCACCCTTAAGATATACCATCGAGGGTGACCCGGCGACGGGCGTTAACGGTAAAGCCGCAAGTTTTAATTTTGCCGTCGGTTTCGGTTTGGGTTTTTCATTCAAACGGATGCTCGAAATCACAGGACGCTATGATCTCGGTTTAAGCAATACTTACCCGGGGCTGATGAACGAAGTGGGAACCGATTCGAACATCCAGAAGAAAAAATCGGAACAGGTCTTCAGTTTAGGACTGAGTTATATTTTTCAGTAAAACAGCTTTTCATACATACACAAATCCCATCAATTTTTCCTGATGGGATTTGTTTTATCTATAGAAGTGAAGGCGAATTAATTTTTAAACCTGTTAACGCATTATTTCCATCATCATGCAACGCCGCACTTCTAACTTCTAATCCATTTCCAAAGCTCCTTCGCGCTTGCCTTGTTGCCGTACATCAAAATCCCGACACGGTAAATTTTTGCCGCCACGTAAATCATCAGCAACGTCGAAAGGATGAGCAAAACCATCGAAAGCGCAATCTGCCAGGCCGGAACGCCAAACGGAATTCTCGCAATCATCGCCACCGGCGACGTAAACGGAATTATGGAGAGCCAAAAACCCAATGGGCCTTCCGGATTGTTCATAATGGTGAAACTGCCGTACATCCCCACCATCAAAGGAATAATCGCGAAAAGCGTAAACTGCTGCGTTTCCGTTTCGTTGTCCACCGCAGAACCGATAGCGGCATACATGGAGCTGTAAAAAATATAGCCCAATAAGAAGAAGACGATAAATACAAAAATGATAAGCGGAAAATTCAAATCTAAAAGAATGTGCGAAACTTCCGTCGCCGTCTGTTTAAAATCGAATTTCTGTACCATTTCCGCGGACTGTCCGCCACCTGGAATCTGGCTTTGCATCGAGGAAAATCCGGTATTTAAAAACACCGCACCAATCACCGACATCGTTATCCAAACGCTGAACTGCGTGACCGCAACCAAGGTAACGCCCAGGATTTTTCCCATCATCAGTTCAAATGGTTTTACGGACGAAATAATAATTTCGACGACGCGATTGTTTTTTTCTTCCAAAACGCTGCGCATCACGCGAACGCCGTAAATAATGATGAACATGAAGACCGCGTACATTAAAACCATGCTCAAGCCCGATTTCACGCCAAAATCCAGATCCGAATCGCCCTTGTTATTATCAACAACATTCTGCGTGTTCAGCTCGAAATTTTCATCTAGATTACTCAGCTGCGCCTCCGAAATGCCAAGCGTTTTTATTTTTTCTTTTTTGATGATTTTAGACAGGTCCGCCACCACTTTCATTTTCGTATCGAAACCGATTTTCTTATTGAGGAGCAGTTTCGAATTCTTTTCCAGATCTACGAAATTATTTTCTTTCAGTGCAGGAATCACGAGCAGACCTTCAATCCCGGTCATGTCTTTCAGTGTGGTTCTTAAGGCTCTTTCATTTTCCTGCGGCACAAAAACATACTTGACGGATTTGTCGCTTTTTAGATTTCCGACGAAAAGTCCGCTTTTATCCACAACATTAAAAGTACTCGAACTCTCATTCGCTTTGAACATGAAGGCGATTAAAAGACCGAAACCGATGAGCATAACGGGCGCTAAAAGCGTAAGAATAACAAAAGATTTTTTCTTTACCTGCGTAAGATATTCTCTTTTGGTAATGAGAAATATATTTTTCATAAATTTTTATAGAAAATGGATTATTGATATGTTTAAATGATGATCGATTTTTACATCAGTCATCATCAACCGGCGATCAGTTACTATTAACTGCGTTGATGAACACTTCATTCATGCTCGGGATTTTCTCGTCGAAAGACCGTATTTTGCCGACTTTCATGAGTTCATTTAATATGAGCTGCTGGTCGTTATCGTTTTTCAAATCAAAGGAAACCAGTTGGTTTTCCGTCGTAAAATCGTTGATCTGAAAGCGGTTTTTAAAACCTTCAAACATTTCAGGCTGAACATCGGAAAGCGTAACGCCAAAAATATTTTTCTTAAATTTTTCGCGCACGTCGAATATTTTGCCGTCCAAAACTTTTTTCGCATTGTCGATGAGGGCAACATAATCGCACATTTCCTCCACACTTTCCATGCGGTGTGTGGATAGAATGATCGTGGTTCCGTTCTTCTTTAAATTCAGGATTTGGTCTTTAATTAAATTGGCGTTCACGGGATCGAAACCCGAAAACGGTTCATCCAGGATCAGCAGTTTCGGGCGGTGCAAAACCGTTACCACAAACTGGATTTTCTGCGCCATTCCTTTCGAAAGTTCGCTGAGTTTTTTCTTCCACCACTGATCGATCTGCAGCTGCTCGAACCAATATTTCGCCTGCGCCTGCGCATCATTTCGGCTCATTCCTTTCAACTCGCCGAAATAGAGGATTTGGTCGCCGACGCCCATGTTTTTATACAGGCCGCGTTCTTCCGGCATGTACCCGATCTCGCGAATGTGCTGGGGATTCAGTTTTTGACTGTTGATATAAACGTCTCCGGAATCGGCTTGGGTAATCTGGTTGATGATTCGGATAAAAGTGGTTTTTCCCGCGCCATTCGGACCAAGAAGCCCATAAATACTGGCTTCGGGAACATCGATTGAAAAATCCTCCAACGCCAGTTTTTTGCCTGCGTTATAGGTTTTGGTCACATTTTCTGCTTTCAGCATCGAAATATATTTAAAGGATTAGTCTTTTAAAAACGCGTAAAGTTACCGAATCCCGGATTAATCTTCAGGAGCCGGGAACCTGCTTTCACTACTCGCTTTTTTGCCAATTCCGCCACGCTGAAATCAACGCCGAAATTGGCAAAAAGAGCTCAAACATGCCGTTCAATCAGGGCTATGGGTGGGGTTTCATGTATAAAAAACGGTAATTAAAATCTGTCGGGAGCCAAACAAAACTTGGTTTTAGCCGCGATTGGAACGGCATCCTTTTTATCTGCCGCGGCGGATAAAAAGATAAAGTGGAAAGCGCGTACACTTTTCAGAGAAGAACAAAATGTTCTGCTCCTAAAAAAGATCTGCAACTGAATTTAGGCGTCGAAGCTGTATTCGGAGTAAAAGGAATCGGCTTTTTCGATAACGACGTCCATTTCTTCTAAAGTGAAAACCTCCAGAAACTGGCGGCGGAAATCTTTGAAATGCGGGATTCCACGGAAATAATTGCTGTAATGCTGGCGCATTTCGATGAGGCCTAAACGTTCGCCTTTCCAGTCGGTGCTCCATTCGGCGTGTTGACGAACAGCCTCCAGACGGTCGGTGATCGTAGGTTCGGGCAAAATTTCTCCGGTTTTGAAAAAGTGTTTGATCTCGTTGAAGATCCAGGGATAACCGATGGCGGCGCGGCCGATCATAATACCGTCGCAGTCGTATTTGTTTTTATATTCCAGGGCTTTTTGGGGCGAATCGATGTCGCCGTTGCCGAAGATGGGTATTTCGATATTGGGATTATTCTTTACGGCGTGGATGTAATTCCAGTCCGCTTCGCCTTTGTACATTTGGGCACGCGTTCGCGCATGAATGGTTAAGGCTTTCACGCCAACTTCCTGCAGGCGTTCCGCCACTTCCATGATATTAATGCTTTCCGTGTCCCAACCCAAACGCGTTTTCACCGTAACCGGCAAATGCGTGGAATTAACGACCGCTTTTGTGAGGCGGATCATGAGATCGATATCTTTCAAAACACCCGCACCAGCGCCTTTGCAGACCACTTTTTTTACGGGACAGCCGAAATTAATATCGACGATATCGGGATTAACGGCCTCCACAATTTTTGCCGAAAGCGACATGGCTTCTTCGTCGCCGCCGAAGATTTGAATGCCGACAGGTCTCTCGTAATCGAAAATATCGAGTTTTTTCATGCTTTTCATGGCATCGCGAATAAGACCTTCGGACGAAATAAATTCCGAATACATCATATCGGCACCGTGCATTTTGCAGAGTCTGCGAAATGGCGGATCCGAAACATCTTCCATGGGAGCCAAAAGAAGGGGAAATTCGGGCAGGTCGATATTACCGATTTTTATCATGGTGCAAAGATATTGAATTATGAAAGAATACGAAAAACATTAATTCCGGCGAAAAAATGAAGTCGCGGGATTGTAAAGCACAAAGGCAAAAAGTAAAAGTAAAAAAACTCCGGCGCACCTCACCTAGAAAGACTACCAAGGCCGTGGAAATCAACGATCCGAAAGAATTCTCTGTCTGTAAAATTTCTTAATCGAAATCGTGGTGCGTATCGTCTTTGGAATTTCTATAGACAAACCACATCCCGATGGTTAAGCCCACAACTCCTGCCACAGCGGTCATCAAGGCGCGCTCCAGTTTATCGGGTTCGGTATTTCCCACATAATTAAAAAGGAATAGAATGATGAATGTGAGCGCGGCGATTACCGCATATCTTGTACTTTTTATATTCATTATCTGAGTTTATAGGAGATCATTACGCCGCCGCGGTAGGGGAGGAATTCGCCGCTTCGGTCCCACGTACGGCCGTCGTCATCATATCTAACGCCTAATTTTTTGTGGTAACCTTTGTAAATGCTTTGCACTGTGCCGGCGCCTAAGTATACATCCATATTCCAGTTTTCGCTCAATTCGAACTGATACCCGACGGTAGCGCCCACCATTACAGAATAGCCGTCCTGATAAAGGTCCGAAGCCTTATAAATTGGCGAGTCCGGAGTATGTTGGGCAGGTTTGTCACTCCAGTAATTATATTTTTGGAGGATAAAACGGGTTGCAGAAATATTTGCTCCCACATACCAATGTTTGAAAGCTTCATCGAAATAATAACGCCCGTCTAAACCCATCATATAGATTTGGGCGTACTTTCCGGCAAAGGATTTCCAGGGGGAAATGAAAATATCTCCCTGAAGAGTCATTTTATTATTTAACTGATATTCCAAGCCCGCATTCAGCATTCCTAAGGGAAGAAAAAGTGCATTGGCTTTAATATAAAGTTTTTTGGGAGCAACTGAATCCTGTGCCTGTGCATTTGCGAAAAACGAAAGTGAAAATGCAGAAGCAAAAAGTAATTTTTTCAAGATACTTTATTTTAAGGTTTCTAAAAGTTGAGTAGCTAACGAGGCATCTTTTCCCTGTACCGCCGCAAGGTTTTGAGAAATGACCGCGTACATTTTCGCATTCTCCTTTTTTCCGGTTTTGGAATATAATTTTGCGAGAATGTATGTATTTTCGGCAGTTTCTGTTTTCATTACGGATTTCTCGGCCCATTCTTCGGCCTTTTTAAGCGACGCAGGTTTGGAAACGTGTTCACTGAAAATCCAGGCGGCTTTCAGCAATTCTTCCGCATCAAAAGCTTCAGAATCTTTGTAATAGGCTAAGGCCGCTTTTTCGTAACCCGTAAAATTATTTACAGTTGGATAAAACAAAACTTTCATCCGGTTGATCGCAGTTTCTGCATCTTTTTGTCCGATTAAAGGGACAGCATTTTTATAAAAATAATCGTCATTAATAATGCCGGTCTTTTGATCCAGCGCGTTTTCTAATATTTTTGAGATCTTAATGTTTGCATCAAACTGATTGTAAACATCTTCCGACATTAACTGAATGATCTCCGGCTTTTTTGCTACAAAAATTTTGTAGTTGGGATCTCCCGTTGATTTCACAAAATACAACAGCAGTCCCAGATCATCTTTGGTTAGAGGCTCGGCTTTTTTTACATCGAAATACCGTTCAGATACTTTTTTTGCCAGCTCATAATCACTATCCACGTACAAACGCATCATGTTCTGCAAAAAATCAGGATCTTTTTCTCCCTTGTCGAAAAGATCTTTATTAGATGCGGTGCGAAATTTGGGGTTATTGGCTTCTTTGGCGATGGTAAGAAAATCATTTTCTCCCATGTAACCGAGGTTTTTCTTCACCACTTCGCCGTCGCCATTAAGAAAAAGAAAGGAAGGGTAGGAGCGGATGCCATATTTCACGGCCAGGTCGCGACCTTCGCCTTTTTCCATATCGAATCTCGCGTTGATGAAATTAGCATTGTAATAGTCTTTAACAGCGGGCAAAGGGAAAATATTTTTCTCCATCATTTTGCAGGGACCGCACCAAACTGCATAGGCATCAATAAAAACCAGTTTCTTTTCACTTTTTGCCTTTGCCAAAATTTCTTTGAAGGATAAATTCTGAAAATCAATACTCTCCTGAGAAAATAAGAGCGCAGAAATGGTGAGAAGAAAGAGTGAAAGTAACTTTTGCATATTTTATTAAAAATTTGGTGCGAAGTTAATTATAAAAAAATAATGTTTCTGTTTTTTAAAGTGGTTTCGCGTGGCTTTAAAGTAATCATGTCTTAATTGTGCTGTTAATTATAAAAATTATTGGGCTGTAGAAAACATTAATCCAAGTGGGATTATCCGTATATGCACTAACCATCTCGGATGTAAAAGGGGTAAAAGCAGTGATCGTAAGCGATGTATCAAGAAGACAGGTTAAAAATATGAAACCTGCTGCACAGCTTGATCTTTCAGCCTTGAAAACCGGACTTCACTGTAACGCTCAAAATGGAAGACGGACCTGTGAAATCTTTCAAAGCAGTAAGGAAGTAATATTTCAAATGATTTTTATAAACCGTCTCAGTTTTGAGACGGTCTTTTTATGTTGAAAATGTCTCGGATTGTACTTTAAAAAAGAACTGTCCGTCGGAAATACTTTTTGAAATTGACGCTAAAAAACTCCGGGAAAGCCCGAAGTTTAGTGTATCGTAAAAGTAGTTTAATCCAGTTTAAATGAATCTTTCAAAGTAACCGTTCGGTTAAAAACCAATTTTTCGTCGGTAGAATCCCGGTCTTTCGTAAAATAACCAATTCTTTGGAACTGATAAGAATGGCCGATTTCCGCGTTTTTCAGGCTCGGTTCAGCAAATCCCTGAACGGTTTTTAAACTTTCCGGATTGATGAACTGCATGAAATCCGTTTCTTTTTCGGCGTCGGGTTGCGGCGTGGTGAAAAGCCGGTCGTAAATCCGCACATCCACGGGGATCGCATGTTTTGCGGAAACCCAGTGCAACGTTCCCTTTACTTTTCTTAAACTTTCTTCCGTGCCGCTGCCAGACTTACTTTTCTCGTCATAAGTCGCGTAAATCGTTTTAATCTCGCCGTTTTCGTCTTTGTCCACGCTTTCTGCTTTAATGATGTATGCAGATTTCAAACGGACTTCGCTGCCTAATTTCAAACGGAAAAACTTTTTGTTGGCTTCTTCTTTGAAATCTTCGCGCTCGATATACAGCTCTCTGGAAAAAGGAATTTCGCGTGTTCCGGCGTTTTCTTCTTCCGGATTATTTTCCGTTTCCAGCCATTCTTCCTGATTTTCCGGATAGTTTGTAATAACCAGTTTAACGGGATCAACTACCGCCATCACCCGCGTCGCCACTTTATTTAAATCTTCGCGCACAAAAAATTCCAGCAACTGAATGTCGATGAGGTTTTCTCTTTTTGCAACGCCCACGCGTTCAATAAAATTTTTGATGGCGGCTGGAGTATAACCCAATCTTCGCATGCCCGAAATCGTCGGCATTCTGGGATCGTCCCAGCCTGTAACTGCGTTTTCGGCGACCAATCGCTGCAGTTTCCGTTTGGAGGTGATGAGGTAGGAAACATTCATCCGCGCAAATTCCCGCTGCTTGTTGCGTACGGTATTTTCCTCATAAACCTGATCCAGATACCAATCGTACAGCGGACGGTGATTTTCGAATTCCAGCGAACATAAAGAATGAGAAATCTGTTCAATATAGTCGGATTCGCCATGCGCCCAATCGTACATGGGATAAATCTTCCACTTATCGCCGGTTCTGTGGTGTGGTCTTTTCAAAATTCGGTACATCACGGGGTCGCGCATATTCATGTTCGGCGATTTCATATCGATTTTTGCTCGCAGCGACATGGCACCTTCATCGAAGTCGCCATTTTTCATTTTTTCAAAAAGTTCCAGACTTTCCGTTATTGGTCGGTTTCTGAAGGGCGAATCAACGCCGTCTTCAAAAGGATTTTTGCGCTGTGCCGTAATTTCTTCCGAAGGTTGTTCATCCACATAAGCTTTACCCTCTTTAATCATTTGAACGGCCCAGTCGTAAAGCTGGTCGAAATAATCTGATGCATATAATTCCTGATCGTATTTAAAACCCAACCATTCGATATCTGCTTTAATGGAATCCACAAATTCCTGTTCTTCCTTTTCGGGATTGGTATCATCAAAACGCAGGTTCACGGGAGCGCCGTATTTTTCGCCCAAACCGAAATTAATACAGATGGCTTTGGTGTGGCCCACGTGCAGATATCCATTTGGTTCCGGCGGAAAGCGGAATCTGAGATTATCTTTCGGAAATCCGTTGGCTAAATCGTCTTCTATAATCTGCTCAATAAAATTGAGGGACTTTTTTCTTCTTCCATTCTTTAATCTTGTAGGAAGCAAATTTACAGATTATTGAGGAAAAAGACGAACTTATTACAATTCGCCCGCAGACATTGTTGCTGTTAAAATTAATAGACCGCGGAAGACGTCCTATTTGATTACGAAATATTAAACTTTACCGCGAAAATGGCGTTAAAGTCGCAAATTTTTATTAAATTTATCATTAATTCGGCCAGAGGTCGAAGAACACAAATGGACTTTATGTGCGCGCACTGTTGCGAAGAATTTTTCCGTTTAAACTAAATTTAAATTTTACTCACTTCTTACCTATGAAATTATAAATTTATGTTTGTCTCTTCTCTTGTCGCGATCTATTTTATTCTGATTTACCTCTGTTTGTCCGTCTCTTTTTTACGTAGAAAGAAAGATAATTCCTGTCTTTTTGTGTATTTTCTTATCGTCGCTATTGTAGAAACATTGCCGCATTTTCTGGCGGTAGAGACGAATGAGATTTATAAAATAGGTACATTTTTGTATATCGGTTTTTTCACTTTTTATTATTCCCGAAAAAATATACGGCAGCGAAAGATGATTTATGTTGCGGGTTTTTTGGCACTCATTTGCAGTTTGATATGCGTGTTTACTTCCCTACAGACTTTTCCGATCGCTTTGGGAATTACGATCGCCGTTTTTTATATCTTTCTTTCTTTGTGGTGGTTTTTTAATGAGATTAATAATACCGATACCACTTTTATACTGCAGAAACAGGCTTTTTGGGTAAGTTGTGCGCTGATATTTTGGAGTGTTATTTTTCTCTTCAGGGTTTCATTGATGTATTGGCTCGCCGAAAATGATCATGAATTCTTAATTTTTTTAGATAAAATTTTCAAGATTTCTGTAGTGATCACTTATGTGTTTTTTTTCCTTGCAGTAACGCGAAAATCTTAGTATGCCATGAAAATGCTGCCTGTTGATATAAAAATTTCTATTATTCTCGCCATTCTTTTGATGGTGATGATCGTGATGTTTCTGATCTTCATCATCGTTTTATATTACCGCCGCCAAATGGTTTTCGATCGGGAAAAGCGCTTGAAAGATATGGAATACCAAACCCGGCTTCTACAAAAAGAGGTCGATTTCCAAAAAAGAACACGCAAGGAACAGGAACGGATCTCTCATGATCTTCACGACGATTTGGGCGCGGGACTTTCTGCCCTGAAGCTGCAAACCGAATTTTTAAAGCGGAAAACTACCGACGAGAGCATCAGCCAAAATATCGAAGAACTTCTCGAAATATGCGATGAACTGAACATTTCGATGCGGCAAATGCTTTGGAATCTGAAAGTGGGGAATGACAGTCTGGCGAATTTTACACAACGCATCATTAATTATACGCGGCGGTTTTTTGCAAAATCAAGCATCAAGGTTCATATTACAAAAAATGAAATGGGCTTACACGAAATATTGCCGGAAACACGGCGCAATATTTTTATGTGTGTAAAAGAATCGCTGAATAATATTTACAAGCACAGTAAATCCGAAAACGTAAGGATCAGCTTTAATCTTACAGGAAAAATTTTCACGATCGATATTATCGACGATGGCATCGGAATGAGCGAAAATGTTACCGCGGGGAATGGTTTGGCAAATATGCGCTCGCGCATGGAATCGGTATGTGGCGAATTTAATTTTATCCCCTCAGATAAAGGATTACACATCCATTTAAGGATTAATCTCGATAAAAAAATACCGCAGGAAGCAGAGGTTTAGCGGGTCCGCGTTATTCAATTTGCAGGCTTTCAGGAATAAATTCAACCGAAAGTAGTTTTAATCGGAAATAATTCACTAAACTTGCAACAGTTATTAAACGATCAGGTTGGGGTTATGATCAAAGAGATCACCTGAGGGTTTTTATGTCTAAAAATAATGCGGTCGGATTTATTTTTTAAATCATTCGCAATTCTTATTTCTAACTATTAACACACACAAATTTTGAAAGAAAAACAAAAATAAAAGATCACTGTATCCTATGCATACAAAAGTATTTTTTCTTATTTGTTCTTTCTTATTTTTCAGTTGTCCTCTTGCAGGACAGCAGATTTGTGCTGGAACAACAATTACCGACGTTTTAGGAAACGAAAATCCAGAAATTGACTGCAATTATCCTTTAAATGGTAACTGCCTGCAGCTAACTGCCAGCGTTCCCGTTTTCAACAAAACCGATTCGTACACCGTTTCTGCGGAAAATTTCATGCCATATGGCGACTTTAACGCCGGAACCCCGCTTTTGGCGAATGGCGATGATTTGTTTTTTGACAAAATAGATCTTCCGTTTAACTTTTGCTATTTTGGCAATAATTATAACCAGGTAATTATTGGTACCAACGGCGTTATATCGTTTAATACCTCGCAGCTTGGCAACGTTAATTATCCGAATGTTGAAGATTTAAATCCCAGTGCGTCGCTGCCGCGAAGCAGTGTTTTTGGCGCGTATAGCGATCTGATCTTTTCGAAAGATAACGATTCCGAAATTTACTACCGAATTGAAGGCATCGCGCCTTGCCGCAAACTGATCATCAACTTCTATAAAGGCAGGCTTTTAGGCTGCACAGAGACTTCTACATCGCAGATTGTGCTATCGGAAGGTTCAAACGTTGTCGAGGTTTTCGTGGAGAACAAACCGTTGCCGTGCTCCACTGCAAAATTTAAAAATTCGCTTATTGGGATGATTAATGATGACCGGACAACTGGTTATTCTCCTGCCGGGCGAAATACAGGAGTTTGGCAGGCACAAAACGAAGCCTATAAATTCACGCCTGCAGGGCAGGCGATTACCCCGCAGATTTCCTGGTTTAATTCCAGCAATCAAAATCTGGGCAGCGGTGCCACAATAAGTCTTTGTCCGGAGAAAAATGAAGTCTATACCGTAAAAGTAAAATATCCGCTGTGTGGAAATTTTGAGTATGTTTTAGAAGATACCGCTACGGTAACATTCGCCGCTGATTATCCTTTAGCTAAAAATTTCACAGAAATTTTCTGTGGCAATACTTCTTTCAATGTTAATTTAGATGATTACGTGGGAGATCTCACCCCACAAGATCCCGCAAACTTCGGCTTTACTTTTCATAATTCTTTAGCAGAAGCGCAAAGTGGCGCCAATCCGCAACCCAAAACTTTCGTATTGTCTGGCAGTAAAAAGTTTTATGTGCGCGTTCAAAATAAACTGGATCCTACCTGTTACCGAACTTCTGTTTTAAATTTGAGTACCATTTCGACCATCTTATTAACCAACACCGTAGAAATTTGCGATAATAATAATGATGGTGTTGAAACCAATTTTCAGCTCTCTTCGCTGAATCTCAAATTATTTAATGCGCCAATTAATGGTACTATTCATTATTTTTTATCGGCGGCTGATGCGGCCAATAATGTGAATGAAGTAACAAGAGCTGATTTTACCGCCAGCACCCAACTGTATGTTAATTATCAAACCGCCGCCTGCAGTCAGGTTTTCGGACCGATTAGTGTGACTTTTTCGGCGAGTCCTGTTGTAAATTCGCCGGTTACTTTTAAGTGGTCCACCTGCGATTTTAAATATGACATGGTGGAACCCTTTAATTATGGCGATGTTTTGGGACCGCTGGTAACTACCGACCCCAATGTTAATTTAAGTTTTTATCTGAGCTATCAGGCCGCTTTGTCCGGCACCGGCAGTATTACAGGTACGATCGTAGAAGGAACGTATCCTGTTTTTGTACGCATAGCGTTTCCGGGTGGATGTTTCAGCATTGCGACGGTAAATATGGAGATTACTTTTACAGAAGTCGTTGCCAAAAGCCAGTCGGTACACATTTGCTTTGATGGAACCGAGGATATTTCGGTAAATCTGAGTACCTATTCGGCGGGAATGCTGTTGCAGTCTCCAATTGGAATCGCTGTTTCTTACTTTGATTCCGAAGAGGACGCTGAAAATAATCTAAATCCAATTTCGAACCTTCAAACGGTGAGTGTTGACGGAAATTTGGTGAAAAAATCTTTCTATGTAAGATTTACCGATTCCACCGGTTGCTACGCCGTAAAGGAAATTCAAATCAATTTAGTTCATGTTGTAATTGCTGAAACCCAGTTTGTGGTTTGCGATTTTAATAATGATGGTGCAGAAAACTATGTGCTTTCCAATTTCAGTACCAAGATCAAAGGTTCTCAGAACGCGGCGGTCACTTATTTCGCCACTCAAACCGATGCCGAAAATAACATTAATCCATTATCAACGTACAATGTTCAAAGTGCAATAAAGCTTTTTGTTAAAATTACTTCTTACGGTTGCTCCAATATTTTTGAAATCAACATCAGTTTGGTTCCCACACCCGTTATAAAAACAGCCGTAAATCTTGTAAGAAATTCTGTTTGCGATAATAATAATGACGGCTTAGAACCGGTTGATCTCACGGCTTTACAATCCGAAATTTATAACGGCGCAAACCCGGTAGCTTTTCAATACTACCAATATTACGACGCGACAAACCATTCTTTGTCCGGTTTAATAAATAATCCTACCGCCTTCGTATCGCATAAAAGTGGGGTTGTATATGTAAAAGTTTCTTTCACCAACGGGGGTTGTTATTCGGTAAGCACCATTAATATTGCGTTAGACTTTTTACCGGTCATTATTTTACATCCGGCCATTCTGCAAAAATGTGATTACGATTTTAACCTGAACGAATCCTTTAATCTCGCTGACGCTTATCCGCAATTGTTTTTACAGGGTGAAAACTCAATTCCGTTTGGTGATATAAAGGTTTCTTACTACAAGACTGAAACCGAAGCAAACGCTGGTAATCCTGCGACGCAGATTAATTCTCCGGTGGTGACCACCCGATCTAAAGTTTTGGTTTGGGCGCGATTTTCTTCGAAAGTAACGGCGTGTTATTCCGTTGCACCCATCGAACTTCAAACGTATTTACCGCCAAAAGCGCTTAATTCAATTATCTCAGATATTTGCGACGATAATTTAGACGGCTTATATGATCTTGATCTCACGCAATACACCCCGCAAATGGTGTTTACGCAAAGTTCCGACAATCATTTTACCTTCTTTAAAACACAGGCCGATGCAAACAATAATATCAACGTCATTCAAAATCCGGAGAAATTTACGTTCGATTCGAGTGTGACCAGAGTTTGGGTGCGCGTCGGCAATATTCCAGGTTGTTTTGATACGGCGTCCGTTGATTTTAGATTTGGACAGAAAGTGAAACTGGCGAACAGCGGACCTTTCATCGTTACCAACACGTGCGACACAGGAAACGACGGCAGCGAAAATATCGACCTGACGCAATTTGAAAGTCAAATTTTTATTGGCGCTGCATCTTTCGAATATTATCCAACTTTTTCAGACCTCAATAATGGTACAAACAGGATTTCAACGCCAAATGCCTTCCTTTATCACGAAAATAGCGGTGCGCAAAAGATCTTTGTAAAAGTGATGACGAACGGTTTTTGCCCGGATAAAGTGGAAATTAATTTATCCTTGAAGAAAACACCGATGTTCACTTTACCGGAGTATTACTTCTGTAAAGAAAGTTCAGTGGATATTCAGCCCGATTTTTCGACGCTTAATATCGTAGCTTTCGAATGGCTGGATCCGTCGGGCAAAATAGTTTCGACGAGCGATAAACTGTTAGGCGTGAATGTTCCGGGTCTTTATAAAATAAATGTTGTAGCGGCCAATGGCTGCACTTTCAGCACCACTTTCGAGGTGAAAATATTTGAGGTTCCTGTTATTACAGAACTTAAAGCGACCGGAAATACGATCACCGTCATCGCCATAGGAAGTCAAAAAATTCTTTATTCCATCGACGGAATTAATTTTGTGGAGAGTAATGTTTTCACCAATCTGCCTTTTGGGATTACTACTTTTTATGTAAAATTTGAGGGCTCAACCTGTCTTCCGGAAACAAAAGAAGGAGTAATTTTAGATATTAAAAATGCCTTTACGCCAAATGCAGATGGATACAATGATAAATGGATTATTAATGATTTAAATGTTTTTAACGGAAAACAGGCGAATCTTAAAGTTTTTAACCGTTTCCAGGCAAAAGTTTTCGAACAGGACAGCGAAACAAGATTCATTTGGGACGGAACCAATTCATCACGCGTTGTAAATACCGGAACGTATTGGTATGTAATCACTTTGCCGGACGGACGAACGTATACCGGTTGGGTTTTGCTAAAAAACAGGAACTAAGAAAGCAATTTTTCGGGTACAGTCGAATAAATCACAGTTAAACTCACGGTTTGCGGCTTGTTCTTACGCGGAAGAAATCTTTTTTTTGGAGGGGTTATTTAATGAAATCTTACGGCTTAAACATCGAAAGCTGGTCGCTTTTCAGTACCAGACTGGACTCGAAATTATTCGTAAAAAGTCCGCCCGTGCCTAAACCCTGAGGCATCGTCGGATTTTTCGTAAAAGTATATTGCGCAATGGCGGTCAAACCGATATTGCTTTCAAGCGCCGACGTAATCCACCAGCCAACGCCAAGATTTTCTGCAAGCGAAATCCATTCATCACTGCCCGAAAAGCCGCCGATTAATGATGGTTTCAGAATAATGTATTGCGGTTTTATTTCTTCTAAAAGTTTCTTCTTTTGGTCTAAAGTCAAAATGCCGATGAGTTCTTCGTCCAAGGCAATCGGCGTGGGAGTTTCAGCACAGAGCGTTTTCATTTCGGTGATATTTCCTGCTTTAATGGGTTGTTCGATGGAATGAATTTCCAGGTCTGCAAGTTCTTTCAGCGCATCTTTTGCTTCGGCGACTGTGAAGCCACCGTTGGCATCGACCCGGAGTTCCAGCTGTTCTTTCGGAAATTTTTGGCGCAGTTCGCCCAGTATTTTCTTTTCGGAAGGCCAGTCGACACCGATTTTGAGTTTGATGCAGTCGAAACCTTCTGCCAGTTTTTCCTCGATCTGTTCCTGCATAAATGCCGCGCTTCCCATCCAGATGAGGCCATTGATTTTTATGGAAGCATTTCCCTGTGTAAATTCACTGGGAAAATAGAGATCACGTTCGTGTTTTAAATTTAAGACAGCCTGTTCATATCCAAACCAAATAGACGGAAATTGCTGCAGTTCCTCTTTCAAAAATTTTGCATCTGCATTGATATTTTCGCAAAGCCAGGCGAGTTTTTCTTCGTAATTCGGCACGTCATCATAACTCAAACCGCGAAAAAGACCGCATTCGCCGAGACCTGTCTTGCCGTTTTGCGATATTTCAAGAAAGTAAGTTTCTTTCGTCAACAAAACCCCGCGTGAAGTTCCGCTGGGGCGCTTAAAGTTGAGGATATATTTTTTAAAGGTTGCTGTTTTCATTTCCTGAAATAATGGGAGAAGTGCGTAAAATATTACTTAAAATGATAGATCATCTCCGGAAGAAATCGGCCGGCGACCGATGATTCCTTAAATCCAAAAGTCGTAAATCCAAATTTTTTGTAAAAAGATTCTGCGTGCGGATCGGCTTCCAGCGTAATGCTCTTGCTTTTCAGATCTTCCGCGATTTTTAAAAAATGGTCGAGCAGATTTTTTCCGAAACCTTTGCCGATATGCTCCGGGCGTACAAACAAGTGCTCCAATATAATATGATCATCACTAATCCGAATAAAGGAGTAAAAGCCGATGATGTGGGAGTTTAAAACCATTTTATAGACATGATTTTGAGAAATGTATTCCGGAGTTATAATAAGATCCTCTTTCCATGTTTCCAATTGCGCCGTGGAATAACCCCAAAATGCTTTACTCTCAAAACTGATCGGAGTTAAAACCGAATGATCGGCCGCAGCCGCTCTTTCAATAATAATGTGTTCCACAAGAGGTATTGAATTTTGATTTCTACCGGTAAATAGCCCCTATTGCAACGACATCCTTTTTATCCGCCGCGGATAAAAAGATATAGTGGAAAGCGGGATTAAGCTACAAAAAAAAGTACTACTTATTGTTTTCCATAAATTCTTCGGCTTTCTCCACCATCACGGAGCTGCCGCAGAAAAAGGGAACGCGCTGGTGCAGTTCTGTCGGCTCAATTTCCATAATCCGGCGGAAACCGTCCGTACATTTTCCGCCGGCCTGTTCCGCGAGATAGGCCATGGGATTACATTCGTAGAGCAAACGCAGCTTACCGTTCGGCGACTGCGACGTCGACGGATAGATGTAAATGCCGCCTTTAATCATATTTCGGTGGAAATCCGACACCAAACTGCCGATGTAGCGCGACGTGTAAGGACGGTCGCCTTCTTCTTCCTGGCAGAATTTGATGTAATCTTTTACGCCCTGCGGAAATTTCGCATAATTTCCTTCGTTAATGGAATAAATTTTTCCCGTTTTCGGGAATTTCATGCAAGGGTGGGAGAGGTAATAGGTTCCTAAACTTGGATCCAGCGTAAAACCATTCACGCCGTTGCCGGTCGTATAAACAATCATCGTCGAGGAGCCGTAAACCACATAACCTGCCGCAGCCTGATTGACGCCTTTCTGTAAAAAATCTTCCAGACCAACCGGCGTTCCGGGTTCGGTAACGCGTCGGTAAATGGAGAAAATGGTTCCTACAGAAACGTTCACATCGATATTAGAGGAGCCGTCTAAAGGATCAATCAGCACGACATATTTGCTTAGGTGTGCGTTGGGGCCGGTTTTGACTTCGATGTAATCGTCGTTTTCTTCGGAGGCGATGCCGCACACTACTTCGCGTTGGGATAAAGCTTCGATAAAAATTTCGTTCGCCAGAACATCCAGCTTCTGCTGTACTTCGCCCTGAATATTTTCAAGTCCCGAATTCCCAATGATGTTCGCGATTCCGGCTTTGTTTACCTCGCGGTTCACCACTTTTGAAGCCAACCGAATGGCGCTTAAAAGGCGGGAAAGTTCTCCGGTGCTGTATTGAAAGTCTTCCTGCTTATCAATAATAAATTCACCGAGGGTCTGAAAATTTTGTTCTGACATTTGTTATGCTTTTTGAATTATCACAAATTTCGGAAATTTCTTTGGATTCGTCCGCTTTTCTTTTCATTAAAGTGAGACAATAGGTGTTTCTGCCGGAATTTGGCGCAGCACCGACGGATTAATTTTGAAAGTCATTTTCTCTAATAGTTGACCAAGTTTTTTTATTCCGTGCTAAATTGATAATTTTGAACTTTAAAATTTTTTCTTCGGCAAAGGTTTTAGTTGCATAAATTATTGATATTTAAATATTTAGATGAAAGTTTTTAAGTTTGGTGGTGCCTCTGTGAAAGATGCCGAAAGTGTGAAAAATGTCTCGGTCGTCTTAGGATCGGAAGGTTTCGAAAATTGTTTGCTGGTTGTTTCGGCCATGGGGAAGACGACCAATGCCTTAGAAAAAGCCGTTGAAAACTATTTCAACAAGATCGATTACCAAACAGAAATTGAAAAGGTGAAGCAAAACCATCTGGAAATTTCAGAGGGTCTTTTTCAAAAAGACCATCCGGTTTTGGCGGAAATCTCTCTGTTTTTTGATGATATTGAATCTTTTTTACGCCGGAATAAATCGCCCAACTATAATTTTGTTTACGATCAGGTTGTGAGCTGTGGCGAAATGATCTCCAGTAAAATTGTGAGCGAATACCTGAATGACATTCAATTCAAAAACGAATGGCTTGATGCCCGGGATTATATTAAAACCGACAGCAACTACCGCGAGGGCAACATCAACTGGGAAGCCACGCAACGGAATATTGCCGAAATAAATCTCCAAACGTGTTTCGTAACGCAGGGTTTCATCGCATCGGAGGCCAATAATTTTACCGTAACGCTGGGCCGGGAAGGCTCCGATTATTCTGCCGCTATCTTTGCCTACTGTTTAAACGCGGAGGCGATGACGATCTGGAAAGATGTTCCGGGTGTGATGACGGGCGATCCGCGAAAGTTCGAAAACGTAAAACTTTTGTCCAACATTTCCTATGAAGAAGCGATTGAAATGGCCTATTACGGTGCGTCAATCATTCATCCAAAAACCCTGCAGCCACTGAAGCAGAAAAATATTCCTTTCTATGTGAAATCTTTTCTGGATCCAAGAAATCCGGGAACCAAAGTGGGCGCTTCTGCAAAAAACGAGGAGCAGGAAACCTATATTTTAAAAGAAAACCAGAGTTTAATCCATATTTCGACGCGGGATTTCTCCTTTATCGCCGAGGAGCATTTAAGCCAAATTTTTGCGCTGCTGGCTAAGAATAAAATTACGATTTCCCTGATGCAGACTTCTGCAATCTCGCTTGCGCTCTGCATTGAAGATAAATATGATGCCATCGACCATCTAAACCAGGAACTGCAAATCAGCTTTAATACCGAAATGGTGAAAAGTGTTTCGCTTTTTACCGTGAGAAACGCTAAATTAGAGGACTTAAATAAATTTTACGAAAATAAAAATATATTATTAGAGCAAATTTCTAAAAAAACGATTCAAGTCGTAACTAACTAATAACCAATGAGTCTCATTTCTAAGAATGATCTAATTAAGGCATCGGGTTTAGGCAAGATCGGGTTTATGAAAAATCCGGTAGCGTCTGCCATTATGCGTTTAACGAAGATTAATGAAGTTAATCAGCTGTACGACGTCCTGAAAAACAAAAAAGGCAAAGATTTTTTCGATGCCTTCGTGCGCGAAAGAAATTTAAAATACATTGTATTTGCGGAAGATTTGGCGAAAGTGCCGAAAACAGGACCTTTTATTTTGGTTTCCAATCATCCGCTGGGCGCGATCGACGGAATTTTAATGACGAAAATCCTCACGGAAATCCGGCCGGATTTTAAGATTATGGGCAATTTTCTTTTAGAAAAAATCGAGCCCATGAAACCTTTCGTCATTCCTGTAAATCCTTTTGAAGGCCGCAAAGATGCGCGCAACAGCTCCGTGGGAATGCGCGAAACACTGAAGCATTTGCAGAGCGGCGGTTGCGTGGGCATATTTCCGGCAGGCGAAGTTTCTAATAAAAATAATGAATTCGGCGAAATTTTAGATAAGACCTGGGAGAAGCCGGCTTTAAAACTTATTAAAATGGCAAAAGTTCCCGTGGTTCCCATGTATTTTCATGCGAAAAACAGCCGCGTTTTTTACCATTTTTCCAAACTTCATCCCGATTTGCAAACCTTGCTGCTGCCGGCGGAAATGATGCACAACCGCGAGAAACCCATTCGAATCCGCATCGGAAAACAGATTTCGGTAAAAGTTTTGGAAGATCACGATACCATCGAAGAGATGGGCGAATTTCTGCAGAAGAAAATCTACATGCTGAAATCTTATTATGAAAAAAGAAGAACGATCGCCGAGCAGCTGAAACTTCCCAATTTAAAGCTGAATTTTGCTTTGTTAAAGGAAGAGAATGTTGTGCAGAACATCATCGACGAGACGCCGCAGGAAGATTTAATCAACGAAATCAACGCGTTGTATAAAGCGGACAAAATGCTTTTCCGGAACGGAATTTATGAAGTTTTTTTTGCAGCCTATTCCGAGATTCCCTCAATCATGCGGGAGATCGGGCGACAGCGCGAACTGACGTTCCGGAAAATTGGCGAGGGCAGCAATCTACCCTTCGATCTGGACGAATATGACGAGCATTACCGTCATCTGTTTTTATGGGATAATAAAGCCCAAAAACTGGCCGGCGCTTACCGAATGGCATTGGGAAGCGAGGTAATGAAGAAACACGGCATCAACGGCTTTTATACGAGCTCTTTGTTTGAATTTGATCCGGAATTACGGCCTTTCTTCCGCAAAGTAATCGAAATGGGCAGGGCCTATATTTCGGCGGAATATCAGCAGAAGCCGCTGCCGCTTTTCCTTTTATGGCGCGGTATTGTTCATGTTTGCCTGCGAAATCCGGAGCATAAATTTCTGATGGGTGGCGTAAGTATTTCAGACAAATTTTCGGAATTTTCCAAATCTTTGATGATCGAATTTATGCGTTCCAATTATTACGATTCGGCGGTGGCACAATACATTCACCCAAAAAATGAATTCAAGGTAAAATTAAAAGACCGCGATAAACATCTTTTTTTCGATGAGGTAGAATCCGACTTAAACAAACTCGATAAAATAATCGATGATCTGGAACCTGAAATGCGTTTGCCGGTTCTCATCAAAAAGTATATCAAACAAAACGCGAAAGTCGTTTCCTTTAACGTTGATCCGAGTTTTAATGATGCCATTGATGGTTTAATGTATATTCGAATCAGCGAACTTCCCGAAAGTACCATTAAACCTGTTTTGGAGGAAATGAGTGAGCAAATTCAAAAAGAAGAAAATAATCACGTTGATAATCAACAAACTTAGGGGATTGGCGTGAAATAGTTTCGAAATGATTTGTGAGAGAAGAAGAAAGTTCCTATTTTTGCACCACTCAATTAACGAAAGGTCTCTTAGCTCAGTTGGTAGAGCAATGGATTGAAAATCCATGTGTCCCTGGTTCGATTCCTGGAGAGACCACTTTAATATCAATCACTTACAGCAATGTAGGTGATTTTTTTTGCTTTGATAACGTTTATTCTCTTTACGGCAAGTTATAATTATGGCGCGAAATTTAGTAGCTTTATCCTGCGCTTAAACTAATTTAAAATACGCAATTATGATCGAAGCCAGCGAGTATACGTTTGATTTTTGGAAAATGATTTTCGGAGAATTTACCTATATGATTTATTTGGAAATCATTTTGCGGGTTCTCATTATCATGGTTTATACCATTCTGATGATCAGGTGGCTCGGAAAGCGGGTTGTGGGCGGCTTAGGCAGCGCAGATGTTCTGCTGATCGTCGCCATGGGAAGTGCCGTGGGCGATGCCATGTTTTACCCAGACATTCCGTTGGCCGTGCCCATTGCGGTTATCACCTTGATCGCCGCTTTTCAAAAATTTTACGTTTATATTGGGATTAAATATGAACCGGTACGGCGGATTACCGATCCGAAAGTCATGAAACTCGTGGAGAACGGACAGCTTTTAAAAGAAAATTTTACCGAAGACGATATCGATGAAAATGAAGTGTACATGCTACTTCGGCAGGAGGGAATCCGCTATCTTTCGGAGGTGGAACATGCATATTATGAACAATCCGGCGTGCTGAGCGTGTATAAATTTGACGATCCCGTTCTGGAAAATTCGATTCTACCGGAGCATTTGGACAGTTTAAAATAGAAAATCGAGGTTATTTTTAAATCCGCTCAAGTTCATCACCTGAAATCTGCGTTTTGAAAGTTCCGTAATTCACCGAAACTTTACCGTTTTTCTCAATTTTTTCTATGGTTCCAACGCTGGTAGAGCCCGGAATTCTTACCCGTTGTCCCACTTTCATCCAAACCGCACGTTCCCGCTGGCGTTTATCTTCCAATTTCTCGTGCGTCTCAACAATTTTTTCCTGAACATCCACTTTTTTCAGCTGCTGCGTAATTTTGCGCTTCACGATTTGCATCTTCTTATTTTCGTCTTTGTCCGCGCCAAGTTTTCGGAATTTTTCCTGCTCCAGAATTTTCACGAAGTCGCCGACGACCAGTTTTCGCGATTTCCCTTTGATGTAGGAATCGATAAAACCTTCAATTTTATTTCCAAATTGAAGTTTCCGGTGTTCGTCTTCATAGAGTTTTTGAAAGTTGAAAAGTTTTTGCTGCAGTTGCTCGTTCAGTTTTTCCAGGTTTTCCTTTTTATTTTGTGTAGAATCGCGCTTTTCGGTGAGATCGGTCCGTAATTTTTCGACCTCAAATTTTTCCTGCTGAAGTTTTACGATCGTCTTATCCAGATTGATGATGTCGTGCTCCACTTTTTTCTTTGCCGCCTCGATGATGTATTTTGGAATTTTATTTTTTTCTGCCACTTCGAAAGTGAAAGAACTTCCCGCCTGCCCAACTTCCAGTTTATAAAGCGGTTCCAGCGAATGTTCATCAAAAAGCATGGCCGCATTTTGGGCATTTGGCAGCTGCTCGATAACGAGTTTAATGTTTGTGTAATGGGTGGTGATGATGGCAAAACTTTTCTTGTCGTAGAAAAATTCCAAAAAAGCTTCAGCCAGCGCGCCGCCGAGTTCGGGGTCGGAACCGGTTCCAAATTCATCGATCAACAAAAGCGTGTCTGCATTTGCTTCTTTAATAATGGTCGACATCTTCTTCAGCCGCGACGAATACGTAGAAAGTTGATTTTCAATCGACTGATTGTCACCAATATCCGTCATCAGTTTATCGAAGAAAAACATCTCCGATTTCGGGTGAACCGGCACCAAAATTCCACTCTGAATCATGAGCTGCAGCAGACCAACAGTCTTCAAAGTAATCGATTTTCCGCCCGCGTTGGGCCCGGAAATACAGATGATCCGGTTATGTTCCGTAAAAGTTAACGTCTGCGGGAAGATTTTCTTTTTCTCTGCTAAATTTCGGATCCAAAGCAAAGGGTGATACGCCTGCACGAGCCGCATCGTTTTGTGGACGTTGATTTTCGGTAAAACACCGTGTATTTTTTCGGCGAATTTAGCCTTCGCGCGCGTGAGATCTAAATCGAAAATATAGGTTTGATAGTCGGAAAGCTGCGGCTGAAATTCGGCGATTTCTGTCGTCAGTTTTCTTAAGATTTTATCGACTTCTTTCTTTTCTTCCTCAATGTCCTCGCGAAGTTTAAACTGATGTTTCACCACGGATTCCGGCTGAATGTATGTAATCGAGCCGGTTTTCGAAAGTCCCAAAACTCGTCCCGGCACGCGCTTTTTATACCCCGATTTCACCGCGAGTACGCGCTGATCATCGATAATACTTTCGCGGATATCATCCAGATAATCGGTATTCGTCAGCGCGGTTAAACTTCTGTTGAAGTTTTCCTGAATGGCTTTTCTGGCGTGAGAAATGTCTGCCCGCAACGTCTTTAAAATGGGCGAAGCTTCACTTTTAACTTCTCCGAAGCGGTTTAAAACTTTGTCGATGCGGTCGATAATTTCCTTTCGGTATTCCAAATCTTTCACGTCGTTGTGTAGGTTCCGAAATAAATCCTCATAAACGGGATAAAACTTTTGTAACCTTGCAATCTGCTCCGTTAAACTTTTTATTTTAAGAAACGATGCGTTTTCCAGACGGTAATTTTCGATGACCATCAGTTTCAGTTCTTCCTCAATATCTTCATATTCGTGAAAGGGAATAGCGTTATCGCTTTCGAAACTCGATAAAAATTCGGCTACTTTTTTTAAGGAAATTTCGGCTTCGTCCTGCGCGAAAGGCCGCAGTTTCGAAATTTTATCTGCTGTTTTCTTGGAGTAAGCAAAAGGGGCGATTTCCGCGAGTAATTCGGGAAATTCAAGTTCGTCTAAATCGTCTTTTTGTATATGCACTTTGCAAAATTAATTTATTTTAACATAATAAGACGAAAAGTTTTAGGAAGCGGTCCGTGTTAAAAAATATTAGTAAAGTCCGGCGGTTGAATTTTTTATCTTTGAAAAAAATACCAGCTCTCTGATTTTAACAGGCTTTGTTTTGAAAGTCCCCGACGATAGATACAATGTGAGATTAAGCTACGAACTGCTGACAGACTTTCAGGAAAAATAAATGATGTCTAAAGCTGCCCATTTTATTTTAAATTACGCCTTCAAAGAATTAAATTTGACCAAAATTGAAGTTTTCGCCGGTAGAAAAAATTTAAATTCCATTAAATTTATTTCAGAAATTTCAATTTATTTCAAATGAAAACTGCACGTACGAAAAATATTAGGAAGATATTATTTTCGACTTAGCGTAAATTTGTAACCTATCATCGCATATCGTTCATCATATATCAAACATCAAAAAAACGAATGACCTGGACCGAAATTCTAGCCCCCATCAAAGAAAGTCCCTATTTTCAGGATCTTTGGGAAAACGTAAAAGCAAGATACGCCGCCGAAAAATGTTTCCCGCCGAAAAAGCAGATTTTTCGCGCCTTGGAATTAACGCCTTTTAATGAGGTAAAGGTCGTCATCATCGGTCAGGATCCGTATCATAATGATTTTCAGGCGAACGGCCTGTGTTTTTCCGTCTCGGAGAATGTTACAGCGCCGCCCTCGCTCAAAAATATTTTCACGGAATTGAAAGATGATTTAGGAATTGAACGCACGAAAAAAGAACTCGATGACTGGGCGAAACAAGGCGTTTTACTTTTAAATGCGACTTTAACGGTGAAAGCGCACGAACCAAATTCGCACAAAGATCTGGGCTGGGAACGGTTTACGAATTTTATTATCGCAGAGATTTCGGAGCGTAAAGAAAATGTTGTGTTTGTTTTGTGGGGCGCTTTTGCACAAAAAAAGAGGAACTTATCGATTCCTCTCAACATTTTATTATTAAATCGGCGCATCCTTCGCCGTTTTCGGTTTATCGCGGTTTTTATGGCAGCAAGCCTTTTTCGACGATCAACGATTATTTAAAATCTAAAAATCTAAAACCTATTTCGTGGTAGTTCCGCCACGCTGTGTTTTCGGATCCACGGGAGTTCCTTTTTCAAAACGAAGCCCAATTTTGTACTTGCCTTTTAAAGCATTAAAGCCTTTTGCAGACGTTATTTCGGGCGCAACTTCTACTAGGGAAACATTGTAACCGTTAAAAGCCTGCATTTTCGAATAACCTCTGTCGGCACTGTTCATAGTGCTAATTCTAACCGTCATCGGTCTTGTTGCCAAGCCCATTAATTCGATTTCTGCGGTGGCAACACCTTCCCAAACACAGTTAGCGCCTTGGGGGCAGCGGCTGTCTTCCACCATTCTTTTGAAGGTGACATTCATTTCATATTCTTTCAGGAATTTGTTTTCGCCTTCCGATAAATAAACAACTCCCGACTTATTCATGCTGGATGATCCCTGTTCTTCCTGCGCAGTTTTTACTGCGTCGCGATCCGGTGGAAGTCCGACAGACATTTCCGGTTCTCCGGTGTTATTTGTTTTCACGGGTGTAGATTTTGTGGAGGTATTTGTCGCAATTTCGCTATTCGGTGTGATCGTTGAATTTTGGGAAGTTTTTTGGTTTTGACACGTGGCGAGGCTAAAAATTCCCAGGGCAGTAATAACGATTTTTGGTATCATAAGTTTAATTTTTAAAGATATCTATCAAAACTACCAAAAACATTGCCAAACCTACAATGAAATTAAATCCTGTGCCATATAAAAAACCGATAAATGCGCCTTTTGTTGAATTCCATGCTTTTTTTCTGTCGCTTGCGTCATGCAATAATTCGCCCACAAAAACACCCAAAAACATCCCGATTAAAAACCCAAAAGGAACAGGAATAAAAAACATTCCCACCAGTGTTCCGACCACCGAGCCTATACTTCCCCAGCGCGTGCCGCCGTATTTTCGGTTCGTGCGTGCGGGGATCACGTAATTAAGAACGACAGAAAGGGCCGTAAGAAACACAAAAATCCAGATGTAAACCATCGATAAAGGCGTATCGGTCCCGAACTTATAAATGAGCAAGCCACAGAGGCTTAAGAGCAATCCCGGCAAAACAGGAAGGAACGTTCCGACCAGCCCCAGAATTAAGAGAATTATACTCGCTAACTGAATTAAAGAAGCGTCCATACTTGATAAATTTTGTTAAAAGTAGTTATAAATCGGGGAAAGACAATCGGTTTTCCTATTTTTGCCTTAATGAATAGTGAACTGAAAGATACCAAAGATTTTCTGGAGACGATGAGTGATATGATTCACTTCTTTGTGAAGGACAACATCCCGGATGGCTGGGTTTTGTTCTGCCAGATCCTCTTTAAATTTGCCATTTTTGTCGCGCTGATTTATCTGGTCGATTTTCTGATGAAACTGCTCATCAACACGATTTTCAAATTATTTTACGACAATGATAAATATCCGGTTCTAAGATCCATTTACCAATCCAGAATAACCAATTCCTTTTCACATTTAATCGCACTTCTGTTCGGGAGTTTTGCCCTGTTTTCCGTGTTTTACCGCCACCCGAAAAGTTTTATCTTCCTGGAGAGAATGATCGGCCTGGCGATAGTCCTCGTCGTTGCAGGAATGCTTTACCGCGCATTGGCTGCGTTCCGAAACTATTTCATCATCAAACAGGATTACTACAAAATAATCGCCCTGAATGCCGTATCGCAAACCGTAAAGATCTTCGGGATTTTTGTTTCTTCGGTTATTGCTATCTGCGTTATTTTCGGCATCAGTGGTTCCGCCATTGTAGGGAGTTTGGGAGCAATTACGGCGGTGATGGTGCTGGTTTTCCGCGATACTATCTTGGGATTTGTGACGGGAATTCATGTTGCAACATCAAAAAATCTGAAGGTTGGCGACTGGATCGGAATTCCGAAATACAATCTGGAAGGCACCATTGAAGACTTGAATCTTTTAACGACAAAGATCCAGAATTTCGACAAAACCATTTCAACAATTCCAACCTATGATTTGCTGACAACGGAGATCAAAAATCTCCAGGTGATGTCGGAAAGCAACACACGGCGCATCAAACGTTCCATTATCTTTAACATCCATTCTTTTAAATTTCTGAACATTGAGGAGGTAAACCGATTGGAAAAGATCAACGTAATAAAAGATTATCTCGGTGAAGTGAAGGCGAGTATTATTAAAGAACGCGAATCCCTTCAGAATTCCGATTTGGTGATCAACGGTCGACAATTAACGAATATTGGTGTGTTTCGGGAGTACGCCTTTAATTACCTCAAGAAAAACGAACATATTGATCAGGAAGGAACGTTGATGGTTCGCCAGCTCGAAAATACGCCGCAGGGTTTGCCTTTGGAAATCTATTGTTTCACCAATGATTCGCAGTGGGAGATATATGAAAAAATTATGGCCGATATTTTCGATCACCTTTTGGTCGCTTCCAAGGACTTCGATCTGGAAATTATGCAGTTCACAAAAATTTAAGAAAAAATGACGAAACTCAGCGTAAATATTAATAAAATTGCCACCCTTCGAAATGCACGTGGCGGCGAATTGCCGAGTGTGACTGAAGCGGCAGTAAAGCTACAGGAATTCGGCGCGCAGGGAATCACAATCCATCCACGTCCAGACCAAAGGCATATCACGCAGAAAGATGTCTACGACCTGAAACCTTTGGTTCATACCGAATTTAACATCGAAGGCAATCCGCACCGGCCCTTTATCGACCTGGTCTTGGAAGTTAAACCGGAGCAGGTCACTTTGGTGCCTGACGCGAATGATGCCCTCACCTCCAACGCCGGGTGGGATTGCAAAGCACATTTGGGCTTTTTAAAAAATGTTATTTCGGAATTTAAAAGTGCCGGAATCCGAACGTCAATATTTTTGGATCCAAATCCGGATATGGTAAAATTTGCGAAAGAAACCGGCGCCGACCGCATCGAACTTTACACAGAAGCGTATGCCACGAACTATCCGAAAAATAAAGAAGAAGCCATTAAACTTTACGTTGAAACCGCCATCGAAGCGGAGAAATATGGGCTCGGGATGAATGCCGGACATGATTTAAGTTTAGATAATTTAAAGTATTTTGCAGACAACATTCCTAATTTGCTGGAAGTTTCCATTGGGCACGCTTTAATTTCCGAAGCGCTATATATGGGCCTTGAAAATACCGTACAAGCCTATTTGAAGCGGTTGGCAAAATGGTAAACAGGCAGTTTTAATTCTTAAAAATTAATTATTGATGGAAATTTTACATTCAAAAATATACGGACAGGATTACTCCGGAACACCTCTTTTGGTGTTCCACGGTTTGTTTGGCATGCTCGATAACTGGGGAAGTTTTGGCAAGGAAATGAGCGCGCTATTTCCGGTTCACTTAATCGATTTAAGAAATCACGGCAAAAGTTTTCACTCGCCCGAAATGTCGCATGATGATTTGGCCCACGATATTTTACATTACATGGAGTTCCACAAGCTCGAAAAATGTAATCTGTTAGGACATTCGCTGGGCGGAAAAGCCGTTATGCAGTTCGCCATTAAATATCCCCTGAAAGTGGAAAAGCTTATTGTTGTCGATATCGCACCAAAAGCCTATCCGCCGCATCACCAAGGTATTTTGAAAGCCCTGCAAAGTGTTGATTTCGAAAAAATAACGACGCGGCAGGAAGCGGAAGAGGTTTTAGAGCAGTACATTCCGGAGAAATCCGTTATTCAGTTTTTAGCAAAAAGTCTTTACTGGACCGAAGATAAAAGCTTAAACTGGCGTTTTAACCTCAAAACTCTTGCGGAGAAGTACAGCGAATTTGTTTCCAATGCCATTAAATTTGGCGTCTTTACTGGACCAACTTTATTTATTTCCGGCGGAAATTCCAACTATATTTTACCGCAGGATGAGTTTCAGATTAAACAACAGTTTCCGAACGCTTCGATCGTTACCGTAAAAAATGCGGGACATTGGGTACAGGCGGAAAATCCCACAGATTTTAATGAACTTGTTAAAGATTTTCTTTCCGAGCCGAAAGATCATTAATTTCGCTCTTCACCAACCACAATAAATCATGGTTTTAGTCACCGGCGCCACAGGAATTCTCGGAAGAGTACTCGTTTTAGAATTGCTGAAGCGCGGTAAAGCGGTGCGCGCCACGAAAAGAAAATCCAGCAATCTCGCAGAGGTTAAACATTCCTTTCAGTTTTACACCGATAATCCAGACGATTTTTTCAATAGGATCGAGTGGGTTGAGGTTGATTTTCAAGATTTAAGATCGCTGAAAAAAGCAGTCGAAAACGTGACGGAGGTCTATCATTGTGCCGCTAAAGTCAGTTTTCATCCGGACGACCGGCACGAAATGTATCTTTCCAACATCAAAGGCACAAAAAATTTGTTGTACGCCTGCGAAAATTCAATGGTGAAAAAATTCTGTTTTGTAAGTTCAATCTCCGTTTTGGATGGCGTGGATGAAAAAGGCGAAATGACGGAAGATTCCAATTATAACTCCAAGCTTCACCACTCGGGTTATGCAAAGTCTAAGCATTTTTCCGAAATGGAAGTTTGGCGCGCCGCTGCAGAAGGTTTAAATACGGTTATCATCAATCCTGGCATCATCATCGGCAGCGGAAACTGGCAATCGAGCAGTGGTGAAATTTTTGGAACCTTCGAGAAACAGCCCTTTGCCATGAGCGGAAGTTCGAATTACGTGGATGTTAGAGACGTTACAAACATTGCAATCCAGTTGATGGGAAGGAATGTATATAACGAAAGATTCATCGTTATTTCCGAAAATAAAAGGGTCGTCGATATGGCAAACCTGATCCGCGCAAAACTGGGCAAAACAAAAGCGAGAGTTTTATCAAAATCCGTTCTGAATTTCGGTTATGTTCTAAATGTCTTGTTCGGCTGGCTTTTACCACCATTAAGAATCCTGAATAAAGTTAATATTGAAGCCGTAACTTCGCACCGCATCGTATCCAATCAAAAAATTAAAGATGAACTGAACTATTCTTTTATTCCGGTGACGGAAAGCGTAGATTTTCATTTAAAGAATTATATTTCAGACCAAAAGAAGTCCCAGATCACATGAATATTGCAGAGTTTTTAAATAAAAATGCCGAAAAATTTCCCTCTAAATCCGCCATCGGTTTTAAGAAAAAGGAGCAGTGGAAAGAAATTCACTGGTCAGATTTAAGCCGGATGGTTTTTAAAACAGCAAACGCTTTACGCGAAGCCGGGATTTCAGCAAACGACAGAGTAGCGATCTATTCCGATAATTCCGCCGAATGGATCGTTTTCGATTTGGCTGTTTTATCTCTGGGCGCCGTAACAGTACCTATTTATTCCACAAACAATCTGGATCAGGCCGCCTATATTTTGAATGAAGCTGAATGCAGGATAATTTTGGTGGGTAATCAGGAACAATACGATGCTTCCTTTAAAATTTTAGAAAATAGCGCGTTCCTCACCCAAATTATTGCAGCGAAAAAATCGATTTGGATTCAGAAAGACCGCAGCCAATATTTTCAGGATTTTATAAAAGAAGCGGCGGAGAATTTTAATATTTGCGCGAAAGAAAATGAGGACCTGGCCACCATCATTTACACGTCCGGCACCACGGGAGCACCGAAGGGCGTTATGTTAACACATGGAAATTTCCACAAGTCCGTCGAAGCTCATTTCGATTTTTTTAAATTTAAAAATTTCGAGAATGAAAAGTCCCTTGCATTTTTACCACTGACGCATGTTTTCGAACGCAGCTGGACGTTGCTCGCCTTATCCGGTGGCGCAACGGTTTATTTTTTAGAAAATACCAAACTTATTGCCAGTGCCTTAACAGAGATTAAACCCACCATGATGTGCGCTGTGCCACGGTTTTATCAAAAAATATATGCCGGCGTAAACGAATTGGCACAAAACAGTTCGGATACGAAAAAGAGAATCTTTTCCTGGGCCGTGAAAGTAGGAACCGAAGTCGCCGAGAATCGCAGACTGCAAAAGTCGGTGCCGGTTTCTTTACAGATTAAAAATAAGGTGGCGGGACTATTGGTTTTCAACAAGATTAAAAATAAAATGGGCGGAAAACTCTGGTTCATGCCCTGTGGTGGCGCTTCCGTTTCGTCGGAGGTTACGCGTTTTTTTGAAGCTATTGGTATTCACGTCACTGTTGGTTATGGCTTAACTGAAACCACGGCTACGTTAACGTGTTTTCCGTTTCATCACTTTGAACACGGCTCCGCCGGAATTCCCATTGGTGATACGCAAATTAAAATTGGCGAAAACGACGAGATTCTCGCCAAAGGAAGCGGAATTATGAAAGGCTACTACAAGAAACCCGACGAAACTGCAGAAGTCTTCACAGCAGATGGTTGGTTTAAAACGGGCGACGCCGGAAGATTTGATGCACAGGGAAACCTCTTTATCACCGACCGAATAAAAGATTTGATGAAAACATCCAACGGTAAGTATGTGGCGCCACAACCTCTGGAAAATCTTCTCTCCAATAATAATTTTGTAAATCAGGTGATGGTTGTGGCGGAAGGAAAACCGTTTGTCACCGCCTTGATTATTCCAAATTTTGAGTCCTTAAAGGAGCAGATGGAGAAGATGAATATTCCTTTTACCACGTGGGAAGAAATTGTAAATTCAGAAAAAATAAAAGAATTTTATCACGAAAAAATTGAAGAAATTCAGAAAGGTCTTTCCGGCTTTGAAAAAGTGAAAAAGTTTGTTTTGATGCCGGCAGAATTTGAAATTAACAGCGGCGAAATTACACCCACACTTAAGGTGAAGCGCAACGTCGTTTTAAAGAAATATGCCGATGTTATCGATCGAATGTACGCGAACTCAGCGTTTAGTAAGTAGGTTTTTAGGAAGCGGCGATACCGCAGGATGTTTTGTTAACAAATAATAAAAAAAGAAGGCGGCGAAGCCGCGAAATTCAAGTTATGGAAGAATTTTTCGGATCAAAAAAGTACAAAACTGCAAACGCTAAGGTGTCAGAATCTTGCCCTTCCAACATCGCATTGATAAAATATTGGGGCAAATATGAAAATCAGATTCCTGCAAACCCCAGCATCAGTTATACTTTAAGTCAGTGCAAAACCAACACGGAAATCGAGTTTCTGGCGGACGAAAAATTCTCTGTCCAGACTTTTTTAAGTAGTACAGAAGAAAAGAAATTTGCGGAAAAGATTGAAAAATATTTCAAAAATATCGAAGCTTTTTTACCCTGGATTTTAAAAGGAAAATACATCATCCGAACGGAAAATACCTTCCCGCATAGTTCCGGCATCGCCAGTTCCGCCTCTGGATTCGGCGCCATCGCAAAATGCCTGATGGAAGTGGACGATCTGTTTTGTGGAAAAGCCGAGGAAGATTTCAAGTTAAAAAAAGCCAGTTTTCTTGCCCGTTTAGGAAGCGGCAGCGCCTGCAGAAGTCTCTACAATGGATTGGTCGTTTGGGGCGAAACAAAAGAAGTGGAGGCCAGTTCCGATCTTTTTGCCGTCGCTTTTCCGTCGAAGGACATTCATTCTATTTTCAAGAATTTCAATGATTGGGTTCTGCTTATTCACGAGGGTGAAAAATCCGTGAGTTCTACTGTTGGTCACGGTTTGATGACCACTAATCCGTACGCCGAACGTAGATTTCAGGAAGCGCATGAGAATTTTTCTACTTTGAAAGAAATTTTGAAGGTTGGGGATTTGAAACGTTTTATTCAGTTGGTAGAACACGAGGCCTTAACCTTGCACGCCATGATGATGATGAGCGAGCCGGCCTTCATCCTCATGAAAACCGGAACTTTAGCCGTCATTAATAAGATTTGGGACTTTCGGAAAGAGACCGATCTTCCGCTTTTCTTCACATTAGACGCGGGTGCAAATGTGCATCTGCTTTTTCCCCGCAATAAAGATGAAGATAAAATAAAGGAATTCATCATCAAAGAACTGTTGCAGCACACCCAAAATAATGGAGTGGTGAAGGATGTGATGAGGTTTTAGAGAAAGTGGTGAAAAAAAGCCGCTTACGGTTTTTTTGGCGCGCCAAGTTTGCTCATGGTGTTCAAAACAAAAACCACAATAATACCCAAAATTCCCGCAGACATGGAGAGGATGAATTTTGAATTCTCTTCATGCCAAAAGCCTAAATCCCATTCCATCATATAAAGATTAAATGCGATAAAAATTACGAAAAGGACTAAGAATATTTTATAGAAGCGTTGCATTACTATTGAATTTAAAATTTAACATAGGTTGAAAAAAGCTGCGCAAAGTTGGCTGTAAACAATTTAATAGAAATCGCAAGCAAAACAATACCGAAAACTTTTTGCAAAACCTGAAGTGTGCCGTCGCCCAGTTTATTTTCGAGCCAGTTCGACGATCGCAGCACCAAATATACGAAAATTGTATTCAGAATAATACCCGAAATAATATTGATGTCATGATATTCCGCACGCAGAGAAAGCGTCGTCGTTAACGTTCCCGCGCCGGCAATAAGCGGAAAAGCGATCGGCACGATCGAAGCAGATTTCGCCTCTGTATTTTTTTGTATTTCGATGCCTAAAATCATTTCCAGAGCAATGACAAAGATGACGAAGGCACCCGCAATCGCAAAGGAATTAACATCTACCCCAATTAATTTCAGAATGTTGTTTCCGATAAAAAGAAAGAATATCATTAGAAGCCCCGCCACGATTGAAGCGCGTTCCGCTTCAATTTTTCCAAACTTCTTTTTCAGCCCAACAATGATAGGAATGGAGCCTACTATATCGATTACGGCAAACAAAACCATTGTTGTGGTGAGCGTTTCTTTGAGCGAAAAATGTTCAAACATGGGGTGAAATTATTAATTTCGCAAAAATATAAAAAATAATTGGTTATTTTATAATTTCTTGATATAATGTCACGATGGATTGTAAAAGAGCTTCAATATGTTCTTCTGTATGAAAAGGCGCAAACTTTTCGATCTGAATTTTTTCGGAAAAATCCCTGTATTCATCGACGAAATTAGCACCATGTGTCCGTTCCAGATATTTCCTGAATTCAGATTCATTTTGCACGGAAAAATATTTTTTCACGTCCGTATGCAATTCCTGGTAAGCGGCGAAGAATTTTTTAAAGTCTTTCGCTTCTACTAATTTTTTTAGATAATCGATACTTTCCTGAAAATGATGATTTAAATTTTGTCTGATGATCGCTTCGGTCTCCGCAATAGAAGCAGACTTGGTGGGAGTCGTGGTTAACGGTAAAGTTCTTTTTTTTGTTTTCTTTCTAATGAATAAAAAGAGGGAAAGTACGACCACCATTAATCCCAAGTTGCCTACCACAATTTTCCAGTTGATAGAGCTTTTATCTTTAATTTTTAAGTTGTGCGTTTGTAATATCGGCGTATTTACGGTCTCTAAAACAACGTTCGTATAATCGTTCACTTTTTCGATGGTCGTTTTTGCATCTACAATTTGGTCATGCGTTTTCACATTAAGGAGCAGCGATTTTGTGCCAAGGTCTACATATTTTTCTCTCTGCGGATCAAAGAAGGAAAAATTTTCAAAATTAATGGAAACAGGTCCCGATTTTTTTGGAATAATCACATAATCTGCTATTACATTGCCGGATAAGCCATTCTTTTTCAGGTTAGTATTAAAGGTAATTTGCGGCGTGAATGAAATATAATTGGGCGAATTTACGATTTGCGGTAAATGCAGTGTTTCCAAATTTCCCGCACCCGAAAGTCTCATCGTGATGGTAACGGGTTTTTCGACTTCAGGAGTTTCGGACGAATTACCCTGCGCCACTGATACGTCGAATTGGCCGACAGCATTTTTAAAATCCAGCGGCATTCCGGCCGGAAGTTTTTTTACACTTAATTTTGCTTTATTCGATGAAATTTTGGTGGGTCTTGAGGTATTTGAAACAAGGGCAGAAACGGGATTAATCTCCACTGTTCCGCTTTCATTCGGCAAAACCATATAGGTTCCGAGAATTTGCGAGGCCATGCCGGCGTTGGTCTCTATTTCAGATTTCGTAAGATTAATTGGTGTAATGCGCACATTTCCCTGCGGCCGGAACTGGATGTTGCTCACTTTTCGGAAATTTCCGTAATCCTTACTGTACGCACGCAGGATTGCTACAGCCGGCTGATTTTTATAAACGACCTTATTTTGGAATTCCAAATTTAGGAAGACCTCACTTCGTCGGTGAGCTGCGTTGTTGGAAAGGGCCGCATTCGCTTCGCTTTCTCGTACGTTGAACTCGAAAGGTTCAGTTTTGTAAATTTTTCCGTTAACGGTTACAAGCACGGAGCCGAATTTTACTTTTCCGCTTTCTTTCGGGCTCAAAACCCACTGGTAAACCATTTGATTGAGGACTTCGCCTTTCTTTCCATCCAGAACAATTGTATTTTGTTCTGAAGCCGAACCAATAATATCGAATTTGGAAAGATCCGGCATACGGAGCGGCGTTTCCTGTTCCATATTTTCTCCGTTAATTTCCAAAATCACCGTTAGGTTAAAACGCTGGTTAACTTTCGCGTCTTTAACTTCAGAAACTGCCAAAGTGACCTGTCCATAAGTGAACAGGGCAGAAAATAGAAATAATATGTAAGGTAGTCGCCGTTTCATCACCAATCCTTTTCGTTGCTTTGCGGCATCGAATAGGAATTTTTATTAAGAATCCGTTTTGCGGTTTCCCGTTCTTTATTTTCTACACGATTAAGAATTGAGTTTTCAAGATCTTTCGGCATTTTACCGGAGTTATCGTTTTTATTTTCATTAGGATCCTGGCCTGCACCTTCGCCTTTATTTTTCTGTCCGTTGCCGGCCTGCTGTTCGGGTGTATCTCCTTTTTCCTGACCTTTTTTGCTGTCTTTTTCCTGATCATTTCCGCCGCCGCCGCCGGATTGATCTTTTTTATTTTTTTGGTTTTCCTTCTCCTTCTCTTTAAGCATGGCGATCTCGTAATTTTTACGAATCGTTTCGTTGTAAGGATCCTGTTTCAGTGCCTGTTTATACAATTCGGCCGCTTTCTTGGTGTCATTCTTTTCGAAATGGGCGTTTCCCAGATTATAAAGAGAAGCGGCTTTGTCGGGAAGGGATGCGGCACGTTGCTCCGCTTTTTCGAACTCCGCTTTCGCTTCGTCGTACATCTTACGTTTGTACAGGGAATTGCCCAGATTGTAATGGGCTGTAAAATCTTTATCGTTTAGCTGAACCGCTTCCAGGTATTTGGAAGAGGAAGATTCGTAGTTCTTTTTACCAAAATCCTGATTCCCTTTGTAGACAAGCGTATTGTAGTTTTCCTGAGCGGAAAAAAAAGGTAAGCAAAAGATGGCGATAAGCGCTGCAAAAAGTAGTTTCAAATTCATTACTGCAAAATTATCTCTTTATATGTTAAGATTCCTCTCAGATATTGTTAAATTTGGGTTAAAATACTCTGTATTTGTGGATTATGACTTAAATATTAAAGTCCTTCTTAGGATTCAACAGGAAAATAAGAAGAAAAAAGAAGAGGGAAACTCCCAGAAAATACTGGTAATAATGAATGGCATTTTGGGATTTCACGATGCTTTCGGAGGAGGTAGAAGTTCTCGCCAGTCCATCGATGATCTGTGAACTGGCACTTTCCAGATTATTTCCGTCCACGTAAGTTCCGCCGGTTTGCGCAGCGATATTCTTCAGCGCATTAACCTGCCGTTTGGAAATAACAGTTTGCCCATTCATATCGGTTTTATAACCCATCAACTGGCCGAAAACGTACTCCGGGATGGGCGCACCTTCTTCCGAACCAATGCCCACGGTGATGGCAGTAATTCCTTCTTTGTTCGCCAACTTGATGGCAGATTTTTCATTGCTTTCATTATCTTCGCCGTCGCTTAAAATAACGACTTTCCGGGAGCCTTTTGCAATGTCTTTAAATTTAAAAGCTACCGTTTTCATTCCGGTTAAAAAATCGGTTCCCTGTAATTTCACGATGCTTGTTTCTACGCCGCCAATATACGTTTCCACAGCGGTAAAATCAGTTGTTAAGGGCATTATGGATGTCGCTTCGCCGGCAAAAACCACGATTCCAACTTTATCATTGCGCATTTTGGACATCGTGTTCACGATGATGTTTTTGGCTTCATCAAGACGGTTGGGTTCTACATCCTGCGCATTCATGGAGTTGGAAACATCGAGCAGAAAGATGACGTTGTTCATTTTCTGTTTCGTCTTTACTTCCTCACGGCCGCTTAAAACGTCGACGATGGCAATGATAAGGAAGAGCGTGCCTAAAAGATAAAGTAGGGGCAATATTTTGGAAAACGCCGATTTTTTCTCGAAGAGTTCGGGCTGAAACCTGGCTTCAGCAAAGACATCTTTTTTAGTATTTTTCCATTTGAGGTAAGCGACCATAATAATGCCGAGCAGCGGCAAAAGCAGCAGCAAAAGTAAATACCAGTAATTTCCTAAAGTCCAGTTCATTTTTTAATTCTTTATTTCAGGCACAACCGCTCGAGGTTTTTTATCAGCTTCTTTTCCTGTTGGAAGACAAAATCCCCTGTCTTCCAGCCCCGATTGAAGGGAAAATCCTTTTTCTTTTTCTTCGGGAAAAGAAAAAGATTGGAATGAAAAGCGGGTGGTCTTTTCGGAGAAACTGAAAAAGTGGTGCTTCTAAAAATACGCATTTTTTAACTTAAAAATTTGTAAAATACCCAGCGTAAAAGTGCATCTAAAACCAAAATAACCAGTGCAATCCAGAGGAAAATCCGGAAATATTCCTGATAATTATAGAGTTTGGTAGATTTCAGTTCGGATTTTTCGAGTTGGTTAATTTCCTCGTAAACGTTCTCTAAACTTTCGTTGGATGTAGCGCGAAAGTACCTGCCGCCGGTGGTTTGGGCAATTTCGCGCAGAACCGGCTCGTCGATTTTTACTTCGGCTTCAGAGAAAACGAGATCGCCGAAAATATCCGTAGAGGTGGGCATCAGGGCGTAACCATTGGTTCCAATTCCGATGGAATATACTTTGATGTCGTTGGTTTTTGCAAGTTGAGCCCCAACCTGCGTGGGCATGGCATTTTCAATGGTATTTACGCCGTCCGTCATTAAAATGATGATTTTCGACTTGGCCTTGCTGCTTTTCAGGTGGCTTACGGCAACGGAAAGTCCTTCGCCAATGGCGGTTCCGGGCTGCAGTTCGAGCGGGTTTAGATTTTCTAATTCATCGATAACCACGGCGTGATCGGAAGTTACGGGAACTTTCGTAAAAGCCTCGCCGGAATAGGTAACGAGGCCAATGCGGTCGCCGGGTCGTTTATCGACGAACCGTTTGGCGATATTTTTAAGAGCGGTGAGGCGGTCGGGCTCAAGATCTTTGGCGAGCATACTGAGGGAAACGTCTACGGAGAGCATAATGTCGATTCCTTTGCTGTCGTCCTGATCCTGCGAAATGGTAAAGGTTCGCGGGCGCGCCATTGCGATGATTAAACAGGTGAGAATGAGGTATTTCGAAATTTTCAACAGAAAAAGAACGAACAGTATGCCTCTGTTTTCCTGCATGTTCTTCGTTGTGGGAACTTTGATGCCGGCGCGTGCTTTCTTCCGCATATCCAGAATAAAAAGAGGAAGGAAGGCCAGAAAGAGCAGTAGGAACCACGGACTGTAAAATTCGAAATTTAAAAAATTAAATGCCATTTTTTTCTGTTATACTCCGGTTCGTAATTGGTCCATTTCCAGATCTTTGGACGATCTTTTCACAAAGGTTTTCATTTCATTAAAGTCTTTCTCCATAGTGGTTTGGTCCGGAAACGTTTTTGCAAATTTCACGAGATCTCCGCGAAGGAAAATTTCTTCGACGATCTTTTCATTTTCGGGCGAAATAGCGTTGTTCAGCTTCATCACATCGATAAGATCATCGGTGAGTAAAACATCGGCCGGAATTTGATATTGTTTGGTCATAAAGTTTCGGGAGATGTCGATTAATTCCACATAAAAGGACCGGTAATCGCCATTTTCGATATATTTTTTCTTCTTTAAATTCTCCAGATCTTTCAAGGTTTGGTTCGTCATAACAGCGGGAGAGCTTTTTCTGCGTTTGCCATATTTGATGATCTGATAAATAATAAATATCAGAGCGAGTACAATTAAAACACCTAAAATATACCATTTGTACATCTGCCAGTAATCTTTAACATCGAGTTTTACCTCTTTGTTTTTCATGATGTCGTTAATTTGATCGCCTTTTTGCGCGGTATTGATGACTTCAACTTCGTAGGGAATGGTGTGGTAAAGTTCGCCGCCGATGCGAAAATCCAGCGCGGGAATATTAAATTTTCCTTCTTCAAATACCTGAAATTCAATAATTCTGTCGTAATGATCGGCTTCTTTGCTGATGCTGTCTTTGATCTCCTCAAAATGAAAGGGCAGCAGTTCGTTAACTGGTGCCGACACAACATCTTTTCCCTGAAGGTTAGAAATGCTCACCCGAAAAGTACCCACTTCGCCTAAAGCCAAAGTTTTTTTGTCGAGTTTGGAGCCCAATGTCTGCGCAAACAGCACAACATTGAGAAGGGAGAAAACGATAAAAAATATTTTTTTCAAAACTTAATTTATTTTTATTGAATGCAAACTGCATTGCCATAAGGAGAGAGATTTCATCACCTCTTTCTAAAATACTGATACAAAAATTTCGAATAATCTTCGCCCGTATTGATATTCATAAAACCTGCCGAGGAACTTTCAAAAGCTTCCTCCAAACTGCGGACTTCCTGCTTTTGTTTCTCCGCGAATTCGTACCGCCATCTTGCGCTCGACGTGTTTGCCCAAACCTGTCTGCCGGTTTCTGCATCCTGAAAAAGCGTATATCCTACATCCGGAATTTCATTGTCTTTATCATCAAAAATCCGCATTCCCAGCAACTGATGTTTCCGCGAGGCGACTCTCAGAATTTTAACATCATAAGCATCTTCAAAATCCGAAAACATAAAAAGAAACGATCTTTTTTTGAAAACATTCATCATATATTCCAGCGCGACGTGGATTTTCGATTCGGCGGGAACGTAATCTGCGCTTAAAATATTACTGATAATCGCCAGAATATGTTTTCTTCCTTTTTGCGGCGGAATTACTTTATATACTTTGTCAGCGAACAGAATTAAGCCTACTTTATCGTTATTTCCGGCAGCCGAAAAACCCAGACTTGCCGCAATCTCTGCGACGAACTCGCGTTTCAGCTGCGTTTTTGTGCCGTAATTCATGGAGGCGGAAATGTCCACCAAAAGCATCATCGTCAGTTCGCGTTCTTCTTCCATCACTTTCACGAAAGGTTCGCGAAAACGCGCGGTTTTATTCCAGTCGATCCGGCGAATCTCGTCACCGAACTGGTAAGGGCGAACCTCTGAAAAAGTCATTCCCTGACCTTTGAATGCGCTGTGATATTGACCCATCAAAGTAGCCTCGGACTTTTTCTTCGTCCGAATTTCAATTTGCTTTACTTTTTTGATGATGTCTTTAATTTCCATAATTGAGCGGCGGTTATTGAGTTACGATCCGGAAAATCGATCGCCAACAATCATTTATCACTGATGTTTTAAGGTGCCTGAACTTTTCCTAAAATTTTATCCACAATATCGTCGGCGGTAATTTCTTCGGCTTCGGCTTCGAAACTCAAACCAATTCGGTGGCGCAAAATATCCTTTGCAATATCTTTAATATCTTCCGGAATTACAAAAGCCCTGTTTTTCAGGAATGCCATGGCCCGTCCGGCGATCGCGAGGTTGATGGACGCTCGTGGCGAAGCTCCGAAACTGATCAGGCTTTTCAGTTCTGAAAGTCCGTATTTCTCCGGGAAACGCGTCGCGAAAACCATATCCAAAATGTATTTTTCAATTTTTTCGTCCAGATAAATCTGATTGATGAGTTCTTTCGCTTCCACAATATTCTGCAGTGAAATTACCGGACGAATTACGGGTTGATGCGAGGTGGCCACCATTTTCATAATTTCTCTTTCATCCTCAAAATCCGGATAGCTGATGGTGCATTTCATCATAAAACGGTCGCTCTGCGCTTCCGGTAAAAGGTAAGTTCCTTCCTGATCGATGGGATTCTGCGTGGCCAGAACCAAAAACGGTTTGGGTAAAGGCATCGTTTCATCACCGATGGTCACCTGTTTTTCCTGCATCGCTTCCAGTAAAGCTGACTGCACTTTGGAGGGCGCCCGGTTGATCTCATCCGCCAAAACAAAGTTTGCGAAAATAGGACCTCTTTTAATGGAAAAATCGTTTTCTTTAATATTGTAGATCAACGTTCCGACCACATCTGCGGGTAATAAATCGGGCGTAAACTGAATTCGCGAAAATTCTCCTTCAACAGCATCTGCCAAAGTTTTAATCGCCAAAGTTTTCGCCAAACCCGGAACCCCTTCCAACAGAACGTGACCATTCCCCAGAAGACCGATGAGTAAACGATCTACCATGTATTCCTGTCCGATAATTGCTTTGTTGATTTCTTGTTTTAGGAGGGTGAAAAAATAATTCTGTTCCCTTACTTTTTCGGTGAGCTGTCTGATATCTTCCGCTTGATGTAGTTCTGACATAGTGTTACTAAAATTTAAAGTGTAAATTTCTGCTAAATACCCACACCAATCAACACAATTAATGCCAATGTAAAGTTAAAGTTTGTTAAAAGAAATCCGCTGATCCGCCTACAAAGCCGTTTCCGCGGGATTATGGGGAGTCGGGAACCTGCTTTCCGCTCCTATTCCTCACGCCACTGCTTTTGCCAACGCGTGTTGCGGGGTAACCGCTGCAATCAGGACTGGTTACGGTGGGATCTTCTAAGAAAACAACCGTCACCAGCAAAATATGAAGTGGTTTTCTTCTTCGGCGAAAATGAGCGTATCTAGTTTTGTCTTTTTCAGTTAATTAACCTATTTTTGGGGCATTAAAAACAGCAAAATGAATTATCATTTTCAGGCACACCGCCAGGTCCGACGAAATCTTTTAGAAATTCTTCAAAATACTTCCCAAAAAGATTTAATGTTGATTCCCGATGGTTTCAATAACAATCTTTACTGGAATATCGCACACACTGTGGCCACGCAGCAGCTTTTGTGTTACTATTTAAGTGGAAACCCCTTCCGCATCGATAAATACTGGATCGAAACCTACAAAAAAGGAACGCTTCCAAACCTCAACGTCCAGCAGTCGGAAGTTGATGATCTGGCTTTTCTGCTTACCGAAACGTCAAAAATCCTGATGAAGGATTACGATGCAGATTTCTTTGCCGATTACACCCCGTACACCACGAGTTTTGGGCTGGATCTCAAAAGTATTCAGGACGCCATCATTTTTAATAACATGCACGAAAGTTTGCATTTTGGTTACGCTATGGCGCAGAAAAGAGCCATTTTAGGAGAAGGTTTTTAGCAGAAAAAACCCGTTCTAATTGTTTAAAAAATTAAAAATAAAATAGATTGAAAGATTTTCAAAATAGAAACGACAAACCCGGAAATTTCAGTTCGGAACCCAATAAAAAAGACGATTTCATTTTCGGCTTAAGACCCGTAATGGAAGCTTTGGAAGCTGGAAAAACCGTTGATAAGATATTTCTGCAGAATGCTTTGCAGGGCGATATTTACCACGAACTGAAAAATCTTTTGGCCAAACATAAGATCCGCGCGAATTATGTTCCGGTTGAAAAACTGAACCGCTTCACCCGAAAAAATCATCAGGGCGTTGTAGCCTTTATTTCCGATGTGCCGTTTGAAAAAATTGAAGATGTTTTGCCGCGACTTTTCGAGGAAGGCAAGACGCCTTTTCTTTTAATTTTAGACCGTTTAACGGATGTCAGAAATTTTGGTGCGATTTGCCGTACTGCAGAATGCGTCGGGATTCACGCCGTCGTTCTTCCAGAAAAAGGCGCGGCACCAATTAATTCCGACGCCATTAAAACTTCCGCCGGCGCTATTTATAATTTAAAAATCTGTAAAGAAAAAAATCTTGCCCATACCGTCGATTTTCTGCAGCAATCCGGTCTTCAGGTCTTTTCTGCGACAGAAAAAGCCCAAAAATTATATTACGACGTCGATTTCACGCAACCTTGCGCCATCGTGATGGGAAATGAAGAAACCGGAATCTCCAAGGAAGTTTTACATCATTCCGACGAAAAAATAAAATTGCCGATAGAAGGTAAAACGGAATCACTCAACGTTTCCGTAGCGTGTGGTGCTATTCTTTACGAGGCCATGCGCCAGAAAATCAAGGAAGTTTTGTAATCAGATTTTCCGATCGTGATCATTTAAAAACTAGAGAAACAGTTTAAAAAAGATTTTTTATATTTATTAAAAAATTAAGGTTTATGCTGAATAAGACCGTTTCCAAATCTGATATTCGAGAATACGTAAAAGAAACGATAGCCGAAAAAATTGTTAAGCTAAAGAATTTTTTGGAGTTCACCGTGGAAGCAAGCCATGAAATTAAAAAGACGCCAAAATACGATTCGATGCGTGAAGAAATGCAGGAGGAAATCTACCAAATGCAGAAACAGTTGGCATCACTGAACGATCTGAAACACAAGTTAAATAAGGTGCTGAACGCGCCGTCTGAAAGGGTGAATATTGGGTCGCTTGTCTTCACGAATAAGGCGAGGTTCTACATTTCCGTGTCGTTGGGTGAGTTTTTCTTCGAAGGCGACCGTTTTTATGCCATCTCCGAGGAAAGTCCCATGGCCAAAATAATGTTCGGTAAAAAACCGGGCGATTCCTTTGTGCTCAATAACATCAGTCAGGAAATCATGGAGATTATGTAGTGAAGATGCTGATTATTCTCAGAAATATTAAGTAACCTTCTTTTTTTAGTCTTTATTTTTAAATGTGAGCCCTATGAAATTTCGGCAGTTAAGGAGAAATAAGTTAAATAATTGGATCATCATTCATTTAAGATATCTGGTTGGACTGGCTTTTCTCCCCTCCGGAATGACAAAATTAATAGGACACCGTTTTACGAATATTTCCACAGAATCACCCATTGGATATTTTTTTGAAGCCCTTTATCAATCCGGATTTTACTGGAATTTTCTTGGCCTGGCGCAAATAACGGCGGGAGTTTTATTGCTCACGCAACGCTATGCACTTTTAGGTACGCTCCTGTTTGCCGCAATTCTTACCAATGTTTGGCTCATTACCTTAAGTCTGTCTTTTAAAGGAACCTGGATTATTACTTCTTTAATGATGATCGCCGTGATTTTATTACTGATTTGGGATCATCAAAAACTGCTTCCTATCGTAAGCCGGAAAAAAAATATCACCATCGAATCCTTTCCCGAACCCGGTAAAATATGGGTAACTGCAGGAATTATTTATAGTGTTCTTTTCCTTATTCTTTCAGTATTAAATCCCTTGATGGGCGAAACTTCCCGCGTCGTAACATTGATTTTGGTTGGGTTGATCGTGCTCACTTTTACAGGCAGTAATTTTATCAGTTATAAAAGTAACCGCAAAATTTTCCACACTCCTCTTTAAATTAAATTTCGGTTGGATTTACAATTTGTAATTTTGTCTTTATGAATGAAGCTACAGTTTTAAGAAAAATCATCGAAAACAGAAGAAGTGTTTTTCCGAAAGATTATACCGGGGAAGCCATTGAGGAGGAAGTTTTAGAAGAAATTCTGAGTTCCGCAAAGTTTGCCCCAAATCACAAAAAAACAAAACCCTGGCGTTTGAGGGTTTTTCGGAAGGAAGAAAAAGCACAATTGGGAAAAAAACTCGCCGAAATTTATAAGACCACAACCTCACCCGAAACTTTTCTGGAAAAAAAATATCTGGATATTTCGAATAAGATTTCAAAATCCGACGCCATCATCACCATTTGTGTGAACTTCAGCGGCCTGGTTCCGGAGTGGGAAGAAATCGCTGCGACGGCGATGGGCGTGCAGAATATGTATCTTACCGCAAGTGCAAATAATGTGGGATGCTATTGGAGTTCTCCCGGAACGGTAAGTCATTTGAATGATTTTCTCAATTTAGACGAAAATCAAAGATGTCTTGGATTGTTCTATCTTGGCAAGGTTTGATGTAACTTTTTCTGCGATCTTCCGACTGATTTCCAAACTACTAATTAAAAAATCAAACAATGGAAACTTACGGTTATACTCAGGGATCTTCACAAAATCAGAATTTTAATAACGGAAATTACCGTTCCGAGAAGAAAATCGCCGCGGGGCTTTTGGGGATTTTACTTGGAATTTTTGGTGCGAACAAATTTTTTCTTGGCTACATTAAAGAAGGAGTTATCCAAATCGGTCTTAACATCGTTACTTGTGGTGTTGCCTCCGTAATTCCCTTTATTGAAGGCATTATTTATTTTACGATGAGTGATGCCCAATTCGATCAGACATATATTCAAAATAAAAAAGGTTGGTTTTAAAGAGGAAGAGCTTCTAATTTTAGAAGCTCTTTTTTATAAATCTTATTGATTCAGCAAGATCGCTGCTTCTTTCGCGGCGTACGTGAAAATCATATCGGCGCCGGCTCTTTTGATGCAGGTTAAACTTTCGATAATGGCTTTGTCGTTATCCAGCCAGCCGTTTTGCGCGGCCGCTTTCAACATCGCGTATTCGCCGCTTACGTTAAAAACTGCGACTGGAAGATCGATAACGTCGCGAACTTTCGCTACGATATCAAGATAAGGCATTCCGGGTTTAATCATAATGATATCGGCACCTTCAGCCACATCTTTTAAGACTTCGTCGATGGCCTCGCGTGAATTGTGAAAATCCATCTGATACGTTTTTTTATCTTTCGGAATTTCCTGATTGTCCACGGGAGCCGAATCCAAAGCGCTTCTGAACGGTCCGTAAAAAGAACTCGCATATTTAGCGGCGTAGCTTAAAATTCCCACGTCAGTAAAACCATTTTCTTCCAAACCTGCGCGGATAACGCCCACACGACCGTCCATCATATCGCTCGGCGCGACGATGTCTGCACCTGCTTCAGCATGCGAAACCGACATTTTCACCAGCGCGTCGTTCGTCGCATCGTTATCAATCTTTCCGTTGGTAATAATTCCGTCGTGTCCATAAATAGAGTAGGGATCCAGCGCCACGTCGGGCATAATGATCATTTCCGGCACTGCATCTTTAATCGCTTTGATGGTATTTTGCATCAAGCCGTTTTTGTTCCAGGATTCGGTTCCGCGGTTATCTTTCAGGTTTTCCGAAACTTTCATATAAAGATTCACCCCTTTTACGCCTAAAGAAAATAATTCTTTGCACTCTTTTACAGTCAGGTCCAACGTTCGGCGCATTATTCCCGGCATGGACGGAATTGCTTCCTCTTTATTCTCGCCCTCCATTACAAAAATGGGCATGACGAAATCGTTGGTTGTGAGATATGTTTCCTGTACCAAGGCTCTCATAGAAGGTGTTGTACGTAATCTGCGATTTCTGGAATAAATAATCATTTTGGAATAATATTTGAATTAGCTGCTGCAAATTTAATTATAGTTTTATTAAAAAACTATTGTGTATTTATACGAAATTCTTACATTTGTAGGTGCAATTATACAACGTAAAGCGTTATAAGGTGAAAAAATTATTATTTTCTTTAATATTTATCGGCAGTTTAACAGTTTTTTTCGGAAAAAGTTTCCGCTCAGTCTGTTGGGAGAGAACCGATTGCTGCCAATCAGAAATCTGACGATGGCGCACTTTTAGCCTTTCCGAACCCGGCAAAAGATTTTATTATAGTAAAGTCAAAAGATGCAAGTTTAAAAGTTAAATCCGTAACTTTTTATTCCATCTTAGGAGTGCAGGTTGCCGAATATGTGGTGAATATGAATTCTGGCGAGATTCGTCTGGATAAATTAAGACCCGGCAAATATCTCATGAAGTATACGTTGAGTGACAATACGCAGAAAGTCACCCAAATCATTAAACAATAAGCAGAATCCTTGGTAACAAGGATTTTTTTATTTGTACCGTTTCTATTTGAAAATTCCAACTATAAAAAATTCCGTAATTTTGTCCTATGGGAACACGCGAAAAAATTGTAATCATCGGTGGTGGATTTGCCGGACTTCAGTTGGCAAAAGCACTCAATAAAAAGCGAAAAAAAGTAATCGTTATCGACAAGGTGAATCATCACATGTTTCAGCCTCTTTTTTACCAGGTGGCATGTGGACGGATTGAACCGAGTAACATTTCTTTTCCTTTTCGAAAAATATTTCAAAGATCCCGCAACATTCAATATCGAATGATTGAGGTTGAGAAAATTGTACCGGAACAAAATAAAATCGTTACTGCCGAAGCCGAATTTACCTACGATAAATTGGTAATCGCCACCGGATGTAAGACTAATTTTTTCGGGAACACGAAGATGGAAAGTCTTACGTTTGGGATGAAAAATACGCAGGAAGCCATCGCGATACGGAACCACGTCCTTTCAACGTTCGAGAAATTAATTATTGAAAAGCGACGTTCCGATGATGGCAACTGGAATGTTGTAATCGTTGGCAGCGGTCCCACAGGGGTGGAATTGGCCGGTGCCTTTGCCGAGATGAAAAAAGATATTCTTCCGCGCGATTATCCCCACATGAATTTTGATGATTTAAAGATCGTTTTGATTAGTTCGACAGATATGCCTTTAAATGTAATGAGTGAGGAAGCTCAGGTAAAATCGGAACAGTACCTGAAAGAACTTGGCGTTCACCTGATGAGTGACGAATTTGTGACCGATTACGACGGCGATAAAGTAAGCATGAAAAGCGGAAAAACAATCGCTTCCAATAATGTCATCTGGGCTGCAGGTGTAACGGGAAATATAATCGACGGTTTGAATCCGGCAGTTATTGTCAGAAACCGTTACAAAACGGATCGTTATAATCGGGTTCAAGGCTACGATAATATTTTCGCTATTGGAGATATTGCGCATATGGAAACTCCAAAATATCCGGACGCGCATCCTCAGGTTGCCAATGTTGCCATTAATCAAGGTAAAAATTTAGCCAAAAATCTATTGAAAGATTCCGAAAAAGATTGGAAGGAATATGAATACAATGATCAGGGGAGTATGGCCACTATCGGGAAACACCGGGCGGTCGTCGATCTTCCTGGTTTTAAATTCCAAGGTCTTTTGGCCTGGTATTTCTGGATGTTCCTGCATTTAATGCTCATTCTTTCTGTACGAAACAAAATCGCCATCTTTTTTAACTGGATGTGGAGTTACTTCAACAAAGACTCCTCGCTGCGCCTAATTATCCTTCCGAACAGAAAGAACAATACTGAACAATGAGAATTGATATTATAAGTGTTTTGCCCGAATTAATGGCGAGCGCATTTCAAGCCTCTATTTTAAAACGGGCAGTGGATAAGGGTTTAGCAGAAGTGCATTTTCATCAGTTACGGGATTATGGTCTGGGAAAACATCGGCAGGTTGACGACGAACCTTATGGCGGTGGCGCCGGAATGGTGATGTTGGTTGAACCGCTGGATCTGTGTATTTCCGACTTAAAATCCCAGCGCACTTACGATGAAATCATTTATCTAACCCCCGACGGCAAAACATTAACGCAGAAGATAGCGAATACCCTTTCCCTAAAAAAAATCTTATTTTTCTTTGCGGGCATTATAAAGGCATCGACCAACGCGTGCGCGAACTTCATATTACAAAAGAAATTTCAATTGGCGATTACGTTCTGACGGGTGGAGAACTGGCGGCTTGTGTGCTCGCCGATTCCATCATCAGATTGCTTCCCGGCGTGCTAAATGACGAACAAAGTGCTTTAACCGACAGTTTTCAGGACAATCTTCTTTCGCCGCCTATTTACACCAGACCTTCGGATTACAAAGGACTAAAAGTTCCGGAAATTTTACTGAGCGGCAACTCCAAAAAGATAGAAATTTGGCTTCATGATGAAGCGCTGAAAATTACCCAGGAAAAAAGACCGGATATTTTAGAATAAAATCAGTCATAACTAATTTTTTTTATTAAATTTACAATAATAAAAAGGAGGAAATTTTAATGACAAATAATGAAGGTAAAGAGCTGATCGCTTTTTATAATGTTGAGAATCTATTTTCTCCGGATCCCCCGCCCGTTCATAAATTAGATCCTACTATATCTGGCCTGAGAAACTGGGATCAAAGAAAATACACGAATAAATTATTCAAGATCGCTCACGTTTTCGAACTAATTCAGGAAACCGAAGGTGTGTTGCCTCTAATCATCGGATTATCAGAGGTTCAGGGCCAGAAGCCGCTGGAAGAACTGGTTGCTTTGCCGCCATTTAATTCCACTTACGGCGTTATTCATTTCGATTCGATGGATGAGCGCGGCGTCGATGTCGCACTGCTTTACGATCAAACAAAAGTCGAAATCGTATCGGCAGAACCTATCACTTATTTTTTCGAAATTTCCGATAATAACCCGTCCAATTACGATACGACACGCGATGTTTTACATTGCAGAATCAACTACTTGTCGGAGATCATCAATGTTTTCGTGCTGCACCTCCCTTCCAAACGGGAGAAAAACATCAATAAACCGAAACGGCAATACATTTTAAATGAGCTCCGCGGTAAAATCACCGACATGATTTCCAGAAAAAATGAAGCCATAATAATCTGCGGAGATTTTAATGAAGATCCCGATGATGAAATGATTCAAAATTTTGTTCGAGGTGAGAATTTAGATAAAATTTTGGTTAACCCCTCCCTGGAATTGTTTCAAAAGGGGAAATTTTCTACTTTTCATTATAAAAGTGGCTTACTTTTTGACCAGATCATTTTGTCTAACCATTTTTTTGAAAAGAGTTCTTCTTTGCAATTTAAAGAATCAAAAGTTTTCAATCATCACAAATTAGCGACCTGGGACGAAAAGTTCAGTACACGACCTTTTAGAACCTTCGCAGGGTCAAGATATTTGGGTGGGTATAGCGACCACTTCCCCGTACTTACAGAATTTACAAATAGTTTAAAAACTAAAAATGAATAAATGAAAAATGCAACTAATTCAGATTACCATTTAGATTTAGTCGACAAAGAGATTATATACATGCTGATGGATAATGCGAAAACTTCCTTAGCCCATATATCTAAAAATGTAGGCATTTCTACCACTGCCGTCCATCAGAGAATTAAAAAACTTGAACAGGCTGGCGTGATCGAGAACTCTATCTCTTTCCTTAATGCCCGGAAAATAGGGTACAAAGTTGTTTCTTATATTGGTGTCTTTTTAGATCAGCCCAGCCATTATCACGATGCCATTAAAGCGTTGCAGGAAGTAAATGAAGTAGTGGAAGCGCATTACACCACGGGGAATTATACCATTTTCCTTAAAGTGTTGTGTCGCGACAATGATCATCTTATGGTAATTTTAAATAAACTTCAAAAACTTAAAGGCGTCACGCGGACCGAGACCTTTATATCTTTGGAGCAAAGCATTAACCGGCAGTTAAAGGTTTAATATTCAAAATTGGTGGATAATACCTCGTACACTTCGAAAGGAGTGTATTTTTTTTACCTCCGCCCAGATTCAATATTTACCGTAAGTCGTGACGCGGTTTAAAGAGAATTGGTTAATTTTACACTTATAATTGTTATTAAAAGTTTCTGACTTATGACGAACGTAATAGACAAAGATCCAATACAATCACCTCAAATTCAAAGCGAAGCAAGAAACGGAGGTTTGGCTTTCAATACAAAATATTTTGATGCGATTAATGTCAATCGCAGCGCCGTCGATCGCCGCGTAGCTACGTTGGGCGGCCGACGAAGCGTGAAGAAAGAATATCAGGCGGCCTGGTTACTGAAAGCCATTTCCATGATCGACCTCACCACGCTTGCCGGAGACGACACGCGCGGAAACGTAATGCGACTGTGCGAAAAAGCAAAAAATCCCGTGCGTGCCGATATTTTACGCACGTTGGGCATGCAGAACGCCAATCTTACAACAGGAGCAGTTTGTGTGTATCACAATTTAATCCCCTTTGCCAAAGAAGCGTTACAGGGAACTTCAATTCCCATCGCCGCAGTATCCACAGGATTTCCGGCAGGTAAAATTTCCCTGGAAGATAAAATTTCCGAAATAAAAAAATCTGTCGCAGCCGGCGCTACAGAAATCGACATCGTTATTTCGCGCGATCTGGTGCTACAATCAAAATGGAAAGAACTCTACGACGAAATTAAGCTTTGCCGCGCAGCTTGTGGCGCCGCCCACATGAAAACAATTCTAGCAACCGGCGAAATTCCCACCTACACCAAAGTCGCAAAAGCCTCCTGGGTCGCCATGATGGCGGGATCCGATTTCATTAAAACTTCTACCGGAAAAGAATCGGTGAATGCCACTTTAGCTGTGAGTTTGGTCATGATCCGCTGCATCCGCGATTATTACGAATTAACCGGCGTGAAGGTCGGCTACAAGCCCGCGGGCGGAATTCAAAAAGCAAAACAGGCACTCGATTATTTAATTTTGATAAAAGAAGAATTAGGCAACGACTGGTTAACACCGCATTTGTTCCGGTTTGGCGCAAGTTCCTTGTTAGGCGACATCGAGCGCCAGTTGGAGCATTATGTAACCGGACGATACAGCGCGGGATTCCGTCATCCGATGGCATAATTTTTTGGGCGCCTTTTTCCGCCCTCCGTTCCCGCTTTTTTGCTTCACTCCGTTGCGCAAAAAGAGCTCCACTCAGGTCGGGGCGCAGTGCCGGCCCGAAAATAAAAATTTATTCCTTAAAATAAAATTTAAAAAAACCCAATTTTAAACCGAAGTCTCACCTTAAATATTCTTCAACCCTTTGCTAAGTGAAACGCCCTTGCACCCTTAAAATAGGCAGCATTTTTAGAAATAAATCTTCGCGTTGTTTGCATTAAAAACATAAACAAGCAGAAATCATAAAAAAAGAAAAGGACAGAATTTTTAACCCCTTTGCTAAGTGAAACCCCTTTGCGCCCTTAAAACAGGCAGCACTTTTAGAAATAAATCTTTGCGTCCTTTGCGTTAAAAAACACATGTAGCCAAATCAACACAAAATAAATCATCACATTATCAAATCAACATAATGGAAATCAAAGAAATATACGACACCATGGTTTATGGTCCCGCTCCCGAAAGCGCAGCTTCCGCTGTGGAATTCTTAGAAAATCATAACAGAAGTTTCGACTTATTCATTGGCGGAGAATGGGTAAAACCACATTCCAAAACTTATATGGATTCCAATAATCCTTCTAATAAAGAGTTTTTAGCCAAAATTGCCGAAGCCGACGAAACCGATATTGACAAAGCCGTTATGGCTGCAAACAGTGCGCTTCCTGCGTGGGCAGCGATTGGTGGCTTCGAACGCGCGAAATATTTGTACGCCATCGCACGGCAAATTCAAAAGCACTCCAGACTTTTTGCCGTTTTAGAAACTTTAGACAACGGAAAACCCATTCGCGAAACCCGCGACATCGATATTCCGATTGTCGCGCGGCATTTTTATCATCATGCAGGCTGGGCAAAACTGATGGACACAGAATTCCGGGATTATCAGGAAGTTGGTGTTGTCGGACAAATCATTCCGTGGAATTTCCCTTTAATGATGCTTTCCTGGAAAGTAGCGCCTGCTTTGGCTATGGGAAATACCGTTGTTTTAAAACCAGCGGAATATACCTCGCTAACCGCGCTGCTTTTCGCCGAGATCTGCGAAAAAGTCGGCCTCCCAAAAGGTGTTGTCAATATCATCACGGGGCGCGGAGCCGTTGCCGGAACCGCTTTGGTTAATCATCCCGATATTCAAAAAGTAGCCTTCACAGGTTCCACGAAAGTGGGAAAAATTTTAAGAACAAACATCGCCGGAAGCGGCAAAAAAATATCGCTGGAACTCGGCGGAAAATCACCATTCATCGTTTTCGAAGATGCAGATCTGGATTCTGCCGTAGAAGGAATTGTGGATGCGATCTGGTTCAACCAGGGTCAGGTTTGCTGCGCCGGTTCCCGATTGTTAGTTCAGGAATCAGTTTCTGAGGTTTTTTACAAAAAACTTCGCGCCCGAATGGAAAATTTGCGCATCGGCGATCCAATGGACAAAGTTGTTGACATTGGTTCCATCGTCGATCCAATTCAGCTGAAAACCATTAAAGATATGGTTCAGATTGGAATTGATGAAGGCTGTACGATCTATCAGCCAAAAAATAAACTTCCGGAAAACGGCTGGTTTTATCCGCCTACTTTATTTACCGATGTCCCTACAAGTGCTGTAATTGCGCAGGAAGAAATCTTCGGGCCGGTGCTCGTCGCCATGACCTTCCGGTCGCATTCCGAAGCCGTCGCTTTGGCGAATAACACAAGATATGGTTTGGCTTCCAGCGTTTGGACCGAAAATATCAATCTCGCTTTAGACATCGCGCCGAAAATTAAAGCCGGAAGCGTCTGGGTGAACTGTACGAATCAGTTCGATGCTGCTGCGGGTTTTGGCGGCTACAGAGAATCCGGTTTCGGCCGCGAAGGTGGTAAAGAAGGTTTATACGAATACATGAAACCGAAAGTAGAAGCCGAATTTACGTCCGAACCCCTAATTCCGAAAGCAGAAAAATCAAAAATTTCAAAGAAAACAAAGAATAATTTGGCCGATATCGACCGTACAACCAAGATGTATATCGGCGGAAAACAGGCTCGGCCGGACGGCGGTTACAGCAGGGAAATCACAAATTCGTTTGGCGAATATATTGGCGAAGTTTCCGAAGGAAACCGAAAGGATATCCGAAACGCTGTGGAAGCCGCACACGCAGAAAAATCCTGGGGCGGAATGACGGGGCACGCAAGGGCGCAGGTGCTTTACTACATCGCGGAAAACCTGGCCATCCGCGCGGAAGAGTTTGCGGGAAGAATTGTAGAAATGACGAATCAGTCTCTCGAATCTGCGCAGGACGAAGTGGAAAAATCCATCGAAAGAATTTACACGTATGCAGCGTATGCCGACAAATATGACGGGGCGGCGCATTCAACCGTACAGCGAATGATCACTTTAGCAATGCCGGAGGCGATCGGCGTTATGGCAATCATCTGTCCGGATGAAAACCCCCTTTTAGGATTTATTTCGACGGTAATCCCTGCGATCGCGATGGGAAACAGGGTAGTTGTTGTTCCTTCGGAGACGCATCCCTTTTCTGCCACCGATTTCTATCAGATCTTGGAAACTTCCGATGTTCCTGCAGGAACCGTAAATATTGTTACCGGACCAAAAGAGGAGCTGTCCGCGGAACTTGCGAAACATTATAACGTGGAAGGAATCTGGTATTTTGGCACGCAGGAAGGCAGTAGAAATATCGAATTATTATCCACCGATTCGATGAAAAGATCCTGGGTAAATTTCGGCAAGTACCGAAACTGGCTTAATCCATCCCACGGCGAAGGCCCGGAATTTTTAAGACACGCCTCAGAAATTAAAAACATCTGGATTCCCTACGGCGCTTAAGATTACTATACAAAGAAAACCATGCGATTCGCATGGTTTTCTTGTTTGTTTGAAAGCGAATGGAAATTATTTTGTTTCCTTTTTCACAAAATCTTTCGTGTCTTCATAACCTTCTTTTACTGCTTCTCCGCCTTTCCTTGCGGTTTTCTTCGTCCACTTGCCGGCTTTTTTCACGCCTCTTTTGGTTGCTTTCGCACCTTTTTTTGCCGTTTCGCCGGTCCATTTAACACCATCTTTCGCGGTTTTTCCCGTCCATTCAGCACCGTTTTCTACGGCGGTTCCGACGGCTTTTGCGTCTTTTTTCACTTCCTGTTTTACTTCTTGGGCAGAAACTGTGACTGCAAATAAAACTATTGCTGCTAGTGATAATAACTTCGTTTTCATTTTGATAAATATTAATGTTGAGGTGTACCGATTTCATATATCAAGCCAACCTTTCCTTCCAAATATTTTTAACTTTAAATTAACGCTTTCACTTTTAAATGATATTTTTGCACCTTCATGGCAAAAAGAAAAATCAAGAAAAAAACGACGCGAAAAATTCATAAGAAACGCAGGAAGCATTTCCTTTTGCGCCGCGAGATTCTGCTCCTTTTTTTGGCCGTTGCCCTGCTGGGAACCGGATTTTATCTGAAGGAAAAGATTTCTTTTTACTACGCCATGTATTTTAACCGTTTCGAGCATAAAAAGCTTTCGAATTCTGAAAAGGAAGAAAACCGCATCAACAAGATCATCGGCGATTATGCAGACAAGACCTTCGGTATGGATATGTCTCATTATCAAAGGAAAGAAGATATTAAGTGGGACAGTTTAAGTATCGGAAACCGCGCAATTCCCATCGAATTTGTGGTGCTGCGCGCAACAATGGGCAACAAATCTGCGGACCGCCATTTCGCGGAGTTCTGGAATCTTTCGAAAAAGCACAACCTCATCCGGGGCGCCTATCATTTTTATCGGGCCGATGAAGATCCGGTGATGCAGGCCAATAATTTTCTCGCCAATGTAAAATTAGAATCGGGAGATCTGCCGCCAATTTTAGATATCGAAAAAATTCCGCGCCGAAAATCGACAAAGAAACTTATTGAAGATCTGAAAATTTGGTGTCGCATCGTGGAAGAAACGTATGGCGAAAAACCAATCATCTACACTTATTACCATTATTACAAAGATTTTCTGGAGGGAGAATTTGAGGATTATCCGATTTGGCTGGCGAACTATAACGATGTGCCGCAACCTTCGCCAAATTCGGATTGGGAAATCTGGCAGTTCACAGAAAACGGAATCGTCTGTGGAATTAATACCAAAGTGGACTTAAATGTGTACAACGGCAGCTTGTGGTCGCTGAAAAGATTGACCCTCGATTAATTTTAAAACAAAAAAAGAGATTCCATTTGAAATCTCTTTTAATTTTCAGATAAGAATTTGGATCTTATTTAGAAGAAAAATCTTCCATTGTTCGCAAAGATGCCAGTGCTTTGTCCACAGATTCTTTCTGTTTTCTTACTACTTCTTTAACGTCCTGCGGAATTACTTCGTCGTTCAGCACTTCTGCGTACTCTTCAGAAAATGCTTCTTCTCCGCGAATACACTCATCGTAAATTGCCTGGTCGCCATCTGTAAAAGCGTCACGAATAGCAATCCACGTTCTGTGCAAATCACCGGCAACGCTCGTTCCTTTGTCCGGTTCGCCACCATATTTTGCAATTAACGCTTTAATTTCATGACCGAAATCATATCTGTTTTTTGCTTGATTTTCGAAATAGGATCTCAACGTGGAGTGCTCGATTTTCTCACCGGCTTCTTTATATCCCTTTTCAGCGTCGTAATTTTTTGTTAGTAAACCGTTCAGTAAGCTAACTACTTTGTCATTTTCCATTGTAATTTATTTTTAATTTGGTTGCGTGCTTTAATACAGAAAACATTCCAATTTCTGAAAAGTGGTAAGATTTAACACAGTTTAACGAATAACAAAAAAGTGTTGGACACACGTTTCAAAGAAATATATTTTTTTTGAATTTTAAAAAATGACCAGTCGGCATCCGAACATACATTTTCATAAAAAGACCCATTTAATTTCCGTACTTTTGCACCTTCCAAAAATCATCATTCCTATACATAATGAATTACATTTCAGCCGAAAACCTTACGAAATCTTACGGAGTTAAAACCCTTTTCCGGGACATCACTTTTCATATCAACGAAGGCGACAAAATTGCCATCGTCGCTAAAAACGGCTCCGGAAAATCGACGTTGCTTAAAATTTTGATGGGCAAAGAGATCGCCGATTCCGGCACGGTTTCTATTAACAAAGATATTCAGGTGGTTTTGTTCGATCAGGAAATCGACTTTGAAGGTGAGTTGAATGTAGAAGAATTTATGATGACGCTTGATTCTGCACCCATCATGGCCCTGAAAAATTACCACCATGCTTTACTGTCTGAAGATCCGGACGATATGGACAAAGCGTTGAACGAGATGGAAATTCACGAAGCCTGGGATTTAGAAAACGAAATGAGTCAAATTTTGAGTCAACTGAAAATCACGGATCTGACTTCGAAAATGAAAACGCTTTCGGGCGGCCAGATCAAACGAGTTGCACTGGCGAAACTTTTGGTAGAGACGAGCGTGCAACATCGTCATACTTTGTTGATCATGGATGAACCCACGAATCACCTCGATGTGGATATGGTGGAATGGCTGGAGAATTATCTGTCTAAAGCCATGGTAACCTTGCTGTTGGTAACGCATGACCGGTATTTTCTGGATGCGGTTTGCGATTTTATCTGGGAGATCGAAGATTTTAATCTGTACGTGCACAATGGAAGTTATGCAACCTATTTGGAAAATAAGATCATTCGCGAAGACAACATGAATTCTACCATCGACAAAGCCCAAAACCTCTACAGGAAGGAGTTGGAGTGGATGCGCCGTCAGCCCAAAGCACGTACAACCAAATCCAAATCCCGACAAAGCGATTTCTACGAAACCGAAAAAGTGGCAAAAACCGACACGCGAAAAGATAAATTGGAACTCGATTTCGAAATGAAACGTTTGGGTCAGAAAATTTTGGAACTGAAAAACATCAGCAAAAGCTACGGCGACAATTTGTTGCTGAAAGATTTCTCATATCAGTTTCAGCGCGGCGAAAAAGTGGGAATCGTGGGGAAAAACGGTGCCGGAAAATCGACACTTTTAAATATTATTCAAGGCTTAGAACCTTATGACAAAGGAGAAATTGAAACCGGCGAAACCATTAAATTCGGTTATTTCGCGCAGAAAGGTTTAAAATATAAAGAAGACCAAAGAGTCATCGACTTCATCAAAGATATTTCCGAAAATTTTCCGTTGGCAAACGGCAGAACAATTTCTGCTTCCCAGTTTTTGCGGCTTTTCCTTTTTGATGATCAAACGCAGTATGCGCCGATCTCGAAACTCTCGGGCGGGGAAAAAAGACGCCTGCATTTGATGCACGTGCTTTACCAAAATCCCAACTTTCTGATTTTTGATGAGCCGACGAATGACCTGGATTTACCGACGTTGACGGTTTTAGAGAATTTTCTTCTCACTTTTCAGGGCAGTTTAATCATCGTTTCTCACGACCGGTATTTTATGGACCGTATAGTGGACCACATTTTAGCCTTTGAAGGTGACGGTGTGATCAAAGATTTCGTGGGAACCTTCTCCGAATACCGCGAGAAAAAATCGCAGGATTCGACTAAAAAACTCCCCGCAGAAATTGTTCATGAGCCCATTAAAAAAGAAACGGCTCCAGCGCCCGCTCCTTCTGCAACTAAAAAGCTGTCGTTTAAAGAACAGCAGGAATTAAAGGACATCGAAAAGGAGATGCCGAAATTGGAAAAAGAGCGCGGCGAAATCTTAGAAAAACTCAACAACGAAACGGATTACGCGAAGATCGCATCCTACTCCACAAGTTTGGAAACAATTTCGGAAAAACTGCAGGAACTGGAGCTGCGTTGGCTCGAACTTCAGGATTAAAATTGCCTGTATCATAAACTTCGCTTGCTGATATCGCAATAATGCTGCTGGATTTCGAATTCTCAAAAAACGTGATAAAAATCACCTGCCTTGAATACGGTTCATTTTCAATTACTTAAACGATACGGAATCTTTTTATTTAGAATAATTCAAAATAGACTTGTCTGTTAATCATTCATTTTTTACTTTTGCCCTGTTATTTTAATTCAGTCTAAATAAAAACGTTCTATGAAAAAACAGATAATTGCTCTTGGCTCCTTAATGATCGTTGCGTCTGTGAACGCGCAAATGCAGTTTAAGCCCGAAAGCGATACTATTCGAATTCAGCAGATAGAAGATATTAATCTGCACAAAACGGGAAATCCGAACATGGCTAAACCGCTTTCCTCCAAATCGAACTTAACGATTATGGAAAATCCGCAGCCCGTCGCCATCGTTACGCACGAGATCATCGAGCAACAGCAATCCAAACAATTGAGTGAAGTTTTGCAGAACGTCAACGGTTTGTACATCACCTCGTCCCGGGGAAATTCGCAGGACAGTTTTGGTGGCAGAGGATTTAATTTTGGAAACGATAATATTTTTAAGAATGGCGCCAGAGTAAACAGCGGTGTTTTTCCGGAAGTTTCCGGTCTAGAGCGAGTTGAGGTTTTAAAAGGTGGAAATGCCATGCTTTACGGAAATGTAGCTGCTGGCGGCGTGGTGAATTTGATCACAAAAAAACCGAGATTCGATTTCGGCGGCAGTGTCGGTTTCTCCGCAGGAAGCTGGAACACTTTTAAACCAACGGTGGATTTTTACGGTCCCCTTTCAGATAAAGTGGCGTTCCGGGTTAATGGCGCCTACGAAACTGCCGACAGTTTCCGTGATGTTGTTGAATCTGAAAAATACTACTTCAATCCTTCTTTTCTTTTTAACATCGGTGAAAAATCACAGTTGATTGTGGAAGCTGACTACTTGAAAAACGATTTCACTCCCGACTTCGGAATTGGATCCATTACCAATAAAGATAATTCTTACTCTTTAAATACATTTTTGCCAAGAAATGCCTTTGTGGGTGCCGACTGGCAATTTCAAAATGTAGAACAGGCCACGGCTGGCATTACATTTAACCATCAGTTTAATGATGTTTGGACTTTGAACGCAGTAGCTTCTTATCAAAATTATACGAAAGATTATTTTTCTACGGAACGCGTGCAGTGGGGCTATGCAACGCCCGACGCTACTCGACTGTCCTGGAAAAGACCAGTTAACAGAACTTACGCTGAGCAGAACTACACGTCTTTGCAGATAAATTTAAACGGTGAGGTGAAAACAGGAAGTGTAAATCATAAAATTCTAGTAGGTACCGATGGCGATTATGGAACGAATGATTCGTATGGGTACAATCTTTCTCAGTCCCAATACGGAACCAAAGGAAGTATCAACGGAACCATTTATCTGGATGATCCTTCTTCCTGGGCATCCGGCGCAATCCCAACGGCCGAAAGAAGAGACCGAAACCGGATTCCGACGCAAAGATTCGGGATTTATGCGCAGGATTATATTGAGCTTTCAGATAAATTTAAAGTATTGGCCGGTTTAAGATGGTCCTACATTGAGAACAAAGAATCTGAAAAGAAAACCTTTGCAACGGATATTACGGCGAACACGGCGGGGACGTTAGACAGAGCCTTTTCCCCGAAAGGAGGTTTGGTTTATATGCCAAACGAAAATTTATCGTTATTTGCTACCTATACCAATTCATTTTCCGCAAACACAGGACAGGATGCTGTAAGCGGCGAGTCTTTGAAGCCCTCTGTCATCGATCAGTTTGAAGTCGGAATGAAAAAGAATTTCTGGAACAATGCAGTGGCACTGAACCTTTCCCTTTACCAAATTGAAAACCGAAACTTTTACCAGACAGCGGAAATGAAAGACGGCTTACCAAACAGTGATTCGAATTTCAAAGAGTTCGCCGGTAAAATGCGCAGCCAAGGGGTAGAATTAGACATCACCGGAAATCCTTATCCGAATCTGTCGATTATCGCCGGAGCCTCATACAATCATTCTGTTTATCTGGATACGCCTGCAGATTTTGGATACGTGGAAAATCAAAGATTGGTTAGAACGCCTTCAACAACGGTGAACGGCTCGGTTTTTTATACCTTTACCAATTATGTGAAAGGTCTGAAACTCGGCGCAAGTGCTTACTACGTGGGCGGCCGGATCGCGGGTTGGAACGACACGAAAAAAACTTTGAACGATAGAAACGGCGTCTCCCGGTTTTTGGACGTCGGCGATTATGTGACAGCGGCGGTTTCTGCAGGTTACGACTGGAAGAAATTCTCGGTCATGGCCAAAGTGGGAAACCTCTTCGATGCGGTGGAGTACAACTATCACGAAAACTACTCCGTAAACCCGATTACGCCGAGAAATTACTACGTAACCTTAACATACAAACTCTAATAGAAAATTTCTTCATATCAAATTAAATTATTAGAATAAACAGTGGAAACTTCGGTTTCCGCTGTTCTTGTTGAAAACCAAATAACCTTTCATAAAAAAACAGAAAACTATGGCAGCAATTAAGGACACCAAATCATTCATGCGGATCACCCACCGCTATCTGGGTTATTTCGCGGCGGGAATTATGGCCGTTTATGCAATCAGCGGCGTATTGTTGATTTACCGCGACACCAATTTTCTTAAAAAAGAAAATAAAACGGAAATTGTTTTGAAACCCAATCTCACCGATAAAGAACTCGCGAAAGAGATCAAAATGCGTAATGTTGAATTTAAACCCGGCGGCGGCGACCTGAAAACCTTCGAAAACGGAACCTACAACGCGAAAACCGGCGAGGCAAAATATTCGAAAATGAAACTGCCTTTCGTTTTGGAAAAATTCAATGAGTTGCACAAATCCACGTCAAACCACCGCTATGCTTCCCTGAATACCGTGTTTGGTCTTGTTTTGTTTTTCTTTGTGATCTCCTCTTTTTGGATGTTCAATTTCAAATCCAAAGCTTTTCGTCGCGGAATGATCTATGCAGGAATCGGATTTGTGCTGGCCCTGATCATGGTATTTTTTCAATAAAGATCTCTGCACGACGTAAACATTTAAACAAAACTTTTGTTAAATGTTTTTTTTCTGATCGCCATCAGAAATGCAGTTTTAGCGATTGGTGAATTGGAAAAAATGATTATCTTTGCACCCTTATAAACAATCGGGACGAGTTCCCACAAAATCAAACATTTATGTCAGTAAAAATCAGATTACAAAGACACGGTAAAAAAGGAAAACCTTTTTTCCACATCGTAGTTGCCGATGCAAGAGCAAGTAGAGATGGTAAATTCATCGAAAAAATCGGTACTTACAATCCGGTTCTTAACCCTGCAGTAATCGAACTTAACGTCGATTCCGCTGTAAAATGGTTAAACAACGGAGCGCAGCCAACCGATACTGCCCGTGCAATTCTTTCCTACAAAGGAGTTCTTTACAAAAAACACTTACAGGGTGGAGTAGCGAAAGGAGCTTTCGATCAGGCAGAAGCCGATACAAAATTCGCCGCTTGGTTAGAAGGAAAAGAAAAACAGGTTCTTGGTAAAAAAGATGGTTTGAGCAAAGCTAAACAAGAAGCTAAACAGGCTGCTCTTGATGCGGAAACTAAAGTAAACCAAACTAGAGTAGACGCTGCTGCCAAAGTTGAAGCCGATGCGAAAGCAGAAGAAGATGCGAAAAAAGCAGAAGCAAAAGCTGCTGCCGATGCTAAAGCTGCAGAAGTCAAAGCTGCCGAAGACGCAAAAACTGCGGAAGAGGAAGCTGCAAAAGCACCCGTTGCTGAAGCTGCTGAAGAACCGAAAGAAGAAAAAACAGCTGTGGAAACAGTTGCCGAAACTTTAGGCGGAGCCGCTGCTGCTGTTGCAGGAGCTGTAGATTCTGTGAAAGAAACCGTAGCCAACGTTACTGAGAAAATTACAGGAAGCGACGAAGCTGCAACTGAAGAAGGAACTGACGAAGCAAAAGCTTAAAAAAAAACACCGTGATGCGAAAAGAAGATTGCTATTTTTTAGGAAAAATCACACGCAGACACGGTCTTCAGGGAAATGTGTTCTTGAAACTGGATACAGACCAACCTGAAATGTACACCAAACTGGAATCAATATTCGTTGACATCAACGGATTATTGGTTCCTTTTTTCGTGGCAAAACAATCCTGGAGTAAGGGCGAAACGCTTATTATCTCCTTCAAAAATTCTACCGAAGCGCTTGTCAATCAGGCCGTGGGCAAGGACGTTTATCTGCCCCTTTCTACCTTGCCAAAATTAACCGGCAACCAATTTTATTACCACGATGTCATCGGCTTCGAGATCCGCGAAGAAGACGGCAAAAGCTGTGGTATCATCGAGTCCATTAACGACCAAACCGGCCAACACTATTTCGTGCTGAATTTAGCAGGCACGCAGATCGTAATTCCCATCATCAAAGACTGGATTCTGGAAGTTAACAGAGAAGAAAAATTCCTCAAAATGGCATTGCCCGAAGGTTTGATGGACGTTTTTCTGGTTCCTTCAAAAAAAGACGAGTAGTATTCAACCTATTTTTTAGGCGACTTCATCCGTCTGGAATTATTACTGAGCTTGTCGAAGTGTTCACGCTTTTTGCCGCGCACCTTTGCCAAAAAAAGTTCCGCACACGTCCGGTCGCGATTCCGGTTCCCTCCTAAAAACTGCTTTAATTTAAGCAAAATTCTTTTAATAAATTTTTCCGCCTGCATCAAAAATTACGCCATTTTTTAGTAAGTTTGCATGTACTGATTTCACGAAAAAGCGGAAATAAGCAACGTTTCCCCGGACCATCAAAATTTCAATTTAGCAATGAGAACGACCATTAAAGAATTATTAGGCGATTATAAAAAAATACTTCATCACGACATTACCGTTCAGGGCTGGGTTCGGGCGTTCCGCTCCAACCGTTTTATCGCTTTGAATGATGGTTCCACACTCAATAATTTGCAGGTTGTCGTCGACTTCGAAAAGTTTGATGAGGAAATCCTTAAAAACATCAGTAACGCCGCTTCCTTAAAAATCGTCGGCGAAGTCGTCGAGAGCCAGGGCGCGGGACAGAGCATCGAAATCATCGCGAAAAAAATTACCGTTTTAGGCGATAACTTTACCGAAGAACGCGACAAAACTATCCTTCAGCCCAAAAAACATTCCTTAGAACTTTTGCGCGAGCAGGCACATTTGCGCTTTCGAACCAATTTGTTCAGCGCGATCTTCCGCGTGAGAAGTTCCGTGAGTTTTGCCATTCATCAGTTTTTTAACCAAAACCAGTTCTTCTACATGAACACGCCTATCGTTACAGGCGCGGATGCAGAAGGGGCCGGAGAAATGTTTGGCGTTACAAACTTTGATCTTAACAATATTCCGCGCACCGAAAGCGGCGACATCGATTTCGAACAGGATTTTTTCGGCAAGAAAACCAATTTAACGGTTTCCGGACAACTTAACGTGGAAACCGCAATGATGGGCTTGGGCAGAGTTTACACCTTCGGCCCGACCTTCCGCGCAGAAAATTCCAACACAACGCGTCACCTGGCGGAATTCTGGATGGTGGAGCCCGAAGTGGCCTTTAATAATTTAGAAGACAACATCGATCTCGCAGAAGATTTCCTAAAATACGTCATCAATTACGTTCTCGAAAACTGTAAAGATGATCTTGAATTTTTAGACAAACGCTTCGCCGAGGAGCAAAAGCAGAAACCTGAGAAAGACAGAGCTTCCGAAGGACTGATCGAAAAACTGGAGAACGTTATCGCGAAGCGGTTCAAAAGAGTTTCGTACACTGAAGCCATCGACATCCTGAAAAATTCAAAAGAAAATAAAAAAGGAAAATTCCAGTTCCCTATTGAAGAATGGGGCGCCGATCTGCAGAGCGAGCACGAACGCTTCCTCGTGGAGAAACATTTTGAAAGTCCTGTGGTTTTATTTGATTACCCAAAAGAGATCAAAGCTTTCTACATGAAACTGAACGAGGACGGGAAAACCGTAGCCGCGATGGACGTTCTTTTCCCCGGAATTGGCGAAATCATTGGCGGATCGCAGCGGGAAGATAAATTCGATGTGCTGAAGAAAAAAATGAAAGTAATGAACGTTGATGAAGAGGAACTTTGGTGGTATATGGACACGCGAAAATTCGGGTCTGTTCCGCATGCCGGTTTCGGACTTGGTTTGGAAAGACTGGTTCTTTTCGTGACGGGAATGACGAACATTCGCGACGTCATCCCTTTCCCCAGAACGCCTCATAACGCGGAGTTCTAAAAAATATCGTATGTTTAGGTTAAATTAGACCTTAAATTCAAGTTAAAAAATTAGAGAAATAGCATCATAATATGTTGAAACAGAACCTTCAAATGCGACTCGGCCAGAAACTGGCGCCTCAGCAAATTCAGCTCATGAAATTGATTCAGCTTCATACACTGGAATTTGAGGAAGAACTGGAGCGTGAGTTGGAAGAAAACCCGGCGCTGGAAAAAGCAGAGGAATCCAAAGACGAAGAAGATTTTTCTTCCACAGACGAAGCTTTTGAAGAGGAAGGAAACGAAAGCATCGATACCGATTTCGATGTGAACGAATATATTTTTGATGACGAACCGGCGTATAAAACAACCGCCAGCAATTATTCCGCGGACGACGAAGAGTTCGATAACCAATCCCTTCTAACCGAGGGTCAGTCTCTGTACGATTATCTTTTGGAGCAAATCCGCCTTATTAATGTGGATGGTGATGATTTGGTAATTGCCGAATACATCATTGGAAACCTTGATAACGACGGCTATCTTCGCCGCGAGATTAAGCAGATCGTCGATGATCTGGCCTTCTCGTTAGGCGTTTATACCACGAAGGAAAAAGCTGAGGATATCCTGGAAAACTACGTGCAGAAACTGGATCCGCCCGGTGTTGGTGCCAGAGGTTTGCAGGAATGTCTGTTGCTGCAGATCGAGAAGAAAGTAAGTTCGGATAAAGCCGTTACTTTAGCCGCGAATATTTTGAGAAATCAGTTCGATGCCTTAACGAATAAGCACTACAACAAAATTATTCAGAAATACGATATTGAAGAAGAAGATCTGAAAGATGCTCTGGAAGTTATTTCGAAACTCTCCCCAAAAGTCGGCGGAAACTTCGATACGCAGACGATTACAATTAATCAGGAGATTATTCCCGATTTCGTTATTCATGTGAAAGACAATGGCGAAAAAGGCGTGGAAGTTCATCCAACGCTGAACAGCAAGAACGCACCATCGCTACGCGTCTCCGATGAGTACAAAGATATTTTAACCACTTACTCTCACGATAAAAAATCTGCCGAACACAAACAGGCTGCACTTTTCATCAAACAGAAATTAGATGCCGCAAAATGGTACATCGACGCGATTAATCAAAGACAGAACACTTTGCTCCAAACGATTTCTGCGATTGTGAAACTGCAGAAAAACTATTTCATCACGGGTGACGACAAATCTTTAAAGCCGATGATTTTAAAAGATGTTGCCGACATTACCGGTTTCGATATTTCGACGATTTCGCGCGTCGTAAAAAGCAAATACGCCGATACGCCGAACGGAATTGTGTACCTGAAAAATCTTTTCTCCGATTCTTTAACCAACGATGATGGCGAAGAAGTTTCCACAAAAGAAATTAAAAACCACCTGATGGACATCATTAACGCGGAAAGCAAAAGGAAACCTTTAACGGACGACGCTTTGGTGGGACTTTTAAAAGAAAAAGGCTATAACATTGCTAGACGGACCATCGCCAAATACAGGGAACAGCTTAATATTCCGGTTGCGCGTCTGCGAAAAGAACTGTAAACATAAAGGTCACTGAAAAGTGACCTTTTTTTATACCTGCTCGGTTTCTATTTTCTGAAGTTCCGCCAGATTTTTGCCCAGTCTTTTCAGGATGATTCCGTAAACAATTCGGTAGTAAATCCAAATCAGTATGATGCTTAAAGCCGTCATCAACGTCAATCCGACGTAGAAGCCGATTAATGTTGGATGATTCAGCTCAATCTTTTGGGATGACAGCGTGACAAACGTAAAGATGGTTAAAACGATGGTGTACAGAATGATGAGTAAGATATTCGCTAAAATAAAATAGTTAACCGTTTTTTTGAATTTAATGATCTGGATGATCAGTTTCTTTAAATTCGACTCAATATTGATCTTTTTGTAGTTTCTGTAAAATTTATACACGAAAAACGCTGTCATCGCCAGGCTGATCACTTTCAGACAAAAATAAAGGTGAGCGAAATTCGCCTGAATATCAACGGAATTTTTAACGCCGAGTTTGGTGAGAATGTTCATGAAACTGTTCGAATCGTTTCCCAACAGCATATAATAAAGATTCATACCAAGAATTACGAGGAATTCAGCGGTGCTGATCCAGAGAATATATTTCACATAATTCCGCGAGGATTTATTCAGCATTTCTTCGATTTCCGTGCTGTTGTATTTAGGCAGAACTTCCTGCTCTTGCCAGGTTTTTTTGAAATTATCTATATCGAATTCAGGCATGCTTTTCCATTAGTTCTTTTAAGGTTTTTTTCAGTCGGTTCATTTTCACGCGCGCATTTACCTCGGTGATCCCTAAGTTTTCGGAGATGTCGCGGTAGGGCAAATCGTCCAGATACATCATCACAATGGCTCTTTCTACATGTGGAAGCATTTTCACCACCTTATAAAGCAGCGAGATTTGCGTTTGTTTTTCGTCGTCATCTTCCAAAAAATCGCGGTGATGATAATCCATCAGCTCATCCGTTTGCGGCGATTTTGTTTTTTTTCTAAAAAGGGTAATGGCGGTATTGAGGGCAACACGGTACATCCACGTGGAAATTTTCGAGTTTCCTTTAAATGTGTCGTAAGAACGCCAGAGTTGTAACACAATTTCCTGAAATAGATCCTGTTCGTCCTCCAGAGAATTGGTATAAAGCCGCGAAACCTTGATGATCAGACCCTGATTATCTTTTATTAGCTTCGAAAATTCTTTTTCTTTGGCGCTCAAAACGGAAGGAATTTTATGGGAACGAAGATAACATTTTTTTGCTTTGAGGCGGCGCGCTTCCGCACATTTTGTAGGCATATTCGAAGACTACGCGCCGCCTGAGTTCTCGTTCAAAAATGATATATTTGTCTTATGATTTTACGCGGAGAAAATTTAATTAAAGAATACGGCCCGAAAAAGGTTGTCAAAGGCGTTTCAGTGGAAGTTGCACAGGGCGAAATCGTCGGACTTTTAGGCCCGAACGGTGCCGGAAAAACCACTTCTTTTTACATGATCGTGGGATTGGTAAAGCCAACATCGGGCAAAATTTTTCTTGATGATAAAGAGATCACGACTGATGCCATGTATCGCCGGGCGCAGAAAGGCATTGGCTACCTGGCGCAGGAAGCCTCTATTTTCCGCAAACTTTCCGTAGAAGATAATATTCTGGGCGTTCTGCAGCTTACCAAACTTTCAAAACGCGAACAGCAGATGAAATGTGAAGAATTAATTGAAGAATTTTCTTTGCAGCACGTGCGTAAAAACCGTGGCGACCTTCTTTCTGGCGGGGAAAGACGAAGAACCGAAATCGCGCGCTGTCTCGCCACCAGTCCGAATTTTATTTTGTTGGATGAACCGTTTGCGGGCGTAGATCCCATTGCGGTAGAAGACATCCAGAAAATTGTGCGAAGTCTCGTCGATAAAAACATCGGCATCTTAATTACCGATCACAATGTGCAGCAAACTTTGGCCATCACGCATAAAACCTACATCATGTTTGAAGGAAAAATTCTGAAAGAAGGACTGCCGCAGGATCTGGCGAACGATCCGCAGGTTCGGGACGCTTATCTGGGAGAAAACTTTGTGTACCAGGATATTTTGAACAAACCAAAAAAGAAATCGTTCGTTTATAATATTTGGGCAGGAAATTTTGAGTCGAAAACACAGTTTCAAAATAGTGTGGAGGCTGAATTCCGTGGTATGGAAAATCTAAGATTGCTTTACGGGTTCGAAGACATCAGTTTCGCCACCCTGTCCAATTCTGAAATTGAACATATTTTTAAAGAAGTTGTGGATAAGAACGCGAATAATGCTTTCCTTTTCCAGAAGAAAGAGGTCAATGATTCTCATACGCTGGACGCAGTGGAATCTGAAGCAAAAAATCACAGCACGGAAAAAATGCATTATTTAACGTCCTTTTATTATGAAGCTTAAATTCATAAATAATTTTTCCGACCAATTTAATCTGAGCCCTCCGCAAATATGCCGAAACCTTTCAACAGAACCATTACGCTTTACCACATTTATCAACAGCTGATACCGTTTATTAAACCCTATCGGCTAATGATTTACGGAACGCTTTTGCTGACGTTTATCGGAGCTTTGTTGGCGCAGGTAAATCCTTTGGTCTTAAAGTATACGGTTGATGAAGTTACGGCCTTGACACAACTGCCGGATCCGATGGAAGACGGAATTCACGTTTTGGTGGTGATTTCGGCGATTTTACTGGGGAAAGAACTGCTCAACATTTTCATACAGTTTGGACAAAAATTTTATGGTGAAAAAATCCGCATCAGCACGAGCTCTGTCCTGGCACAATCGGCCATCGACAAAATTCTGACGTATCAGGTGGCCTATTTCAACGATGAAAACCACGAATCCGGCAAGTTGCAGATCCGCATCGACCGCGGCATCGAAAGTTTAACAAAACTGGTGCAGAACTTTTTTATCGATATTTTACCGCTTTTCTCCAACGCTTTTATCGCGCTGATCATCATGTACATGCAAAATGTATATGTTGGGCTTGTATCGACGGTGGTGGTGCCCATCTATTTCGTCATCAGTTCATTACAGGCCAAGAAATTATCAGGCGTCCGCCGGACTTTAAGAAACCAGCGCGAGCAAAAAACCTCGGGACTTTTAAACTTAATCAATTCCATTATGGTGATTAAAAGTTTCGTGCGCGAAAAAATTTGAAGGTAAAAAGCAGTACGATTTGCAGATGCAGTTAATGGGAAGCCAAATGTTCACGCGTAAAACGAATTTTATTTACGATGGTTTAAAAACTTTTATCGAGCAGTTTGGCGTCGTGATGATTATTCTGCTCACCGTTTATCTGGTTCTCGATCAGCAGATGACGATCGGAGCCATCATGCTGCATATTTTGCTGTTTAATAATGTCTCCTCGCCAATCCGCCAGCTGCACCGTATCTACGATGATATGAATGATGCCATGATTTATGCGGAAGGTTATTTCGATATTTTAAATGCCGACGAAGAAACGGAACCGAACGGAACTTTCGTGGAGAAAAATATCAAAGGAAAATTTGAACTGAAAAATGTCAATTTTTCCTATCCAAACGGGACGAAAGCGCTTAATAATGTTTCGATGCTCATCGAGCACGGTAAAACAACCGCACTGGTGGGCTTGAGTGGCGCGGGAAAATCCACAATTATTAACTTGTTGTGCAAATTTTATCTGCCCGATTCCGGATTTATCGATCTGGATAACGTGAGTTTAAATAAGTTTGATAACACGTCTCTTCGAAGCGATATCGGTTTGGTCTTACAAAAGAACCATATTTTCCAGGGCAGCATCGAAGATAATATCCGCTATGGCAATATGAACGCCAGTTTTGAAGAAATTGAAACTGCGGCGAAAAAAGCTTATCTGCACGATCAAATCGTGGAACTTCCGGAAAAATACGCACACGATGCTACCCAATTATCCGGCGGCCAACAGCAACGGATCGCCATCGCGAGGTTATTCCTGAAAGATCCGCCAATCATCTTTCTGGACGAGCCCACAGCGAGTCTAGATGCGATTGCAACAGAGCAGATTAAAAACTCTTTGGATGCCATTAAAGAGGGGCGAACGGTGGTAATCATTTCGCACTCGCTTTCCCAGATCCTGGATTCCGATACAATTTACGTGATGAGAAAAGGCGAAGTTGTAGAAAGTGGAACACATGATCACCTTATCGGTTTGCATGGGACGTACCGCGAAATTTTCGACGCGTCGGCGCGAAGTTTAAATCTTGATAAACTCATGAGTTCTTATCGGGAAAACTAAGTGAGGAAGCCTTTCAGCCTTTAAAAGGCTGAAAGGCTTTACAAATTTTAAAAAAACCATCTGCTCTTATCATAAAACAAAATCAATGAAAAAAATCATTCTCTCCACCTTGCTCGTTTTAGCTATAACTTCCTGCGACAAGATCGAAGAAAGCGTTAGCACTATCGTTACGGAAACGAAACAGAAAGCCCAGCAAAAAGCGCAGGAAACGATTCAGGAAACCGTGAACGAACAGCTCGGGAAACTTGTGAACGCCGAAAACGCAGAGTTTAATGAGATCTTTCCGCACCAAAATAATTTAACGCTGGAAAATGTGACCGGGAAAAAAGTTGAGTTTCCGAATGGAACGCCGTTTTTTGTTTTCAAATATAAAACGGCCCAAAAAGATTTGCTGCTGAAAACTTTAGTAGAGCAACCAACGACGGAGGAAGCCAAATCGACGAAAGAATTTCAGAAAGTAGACGGAAATTCAATCCTCGAGAAAATTACATTTTTCGAAAAATTTTTGCCTGCAAATACCATCGATACGAGTTTTTTAGATGATATTAAAAATGACAAAAGCATTGAATATTATAAAATAAAACGCTTTCCCAACGCCAGTACGATCATCTATAATCCGAAAACAGAAATAGTTTATCAGTTTGTGGAAGTTAAGAAGTAGAATTTCGTTAAAATAAGGTATTTTCAGCTTGAAAAATTACGACAGGAATCGCTGCGAACTAGCGGAAATCCAGAATATATCCTTTAAAAAAATTATGACAGAAAATTTAATTCAAAATACGGTCGCTTTCGTTCAGGAACAGCTTAAAGGCGCGGAAGCCGGGCACGATTGGTTTCACATCGAACGCGTGTGGAAACTTTCCAAAAAAATCGCTGTAAACGAAAACTGCAACTTGGACGTGGTGGAACTTGCCGCTTTGCTTCATGATATCGCGGATCCCAAATTTCATGCAGGCGACGAAACCTTAGCTTTAAAAATTGCAGGGAAATTTCTGGAAAGTCAAAATGGATCACCGGAAATGATAGCGCAGGTTTTATTTATTATTAAAAATATTTCGTTCAAAAACAGGGACGAAGTTCCTGCAGTTTTACCCATCGAACTGAAAATTGTTCAGGATGCCGACCGTATCGATGCCATTGGTGCCATCGGCATTGCGCGGACATTCAATTTCGGCGGATTCAAAAATAACTTAATGTATCATCCGGAAATTGCGCCAAAATTAAATATGACGAAGGAGGAATATAAAAAAAGTGAAGGCACCACAATCAATCACTTTTACGAAAAACTTCTGCTTCTAAAAGATTTAATGCATACGGAAACCGCAAAAGCCCTCGCGCAGGAAAGACACGATTTTATGCTGAAGTTCCTGTCGGAATTTGAAAAAGAATGGAACGTGAGCTAAAATTCAGAAACAAAACAACGTATTTTTCCTTTTGAGTTTTCAGTGCTAATTAATGCCGCCGTTAATCAATCTGTGTAATTTTAATTTATCTTTGCTGCATGTTTTACCTCTTTTTTCTGCTGTTTATCATTCTTGCAGCCGGTCTGTTTTTTTCCGTGTTTAAAAGCGGAAGGATGAAGAAATGGTCGCGGATTTACCGAATCTCTGCCATCACCTTTGCGGTGGCGATTTTTGGCTATTATTTTATTACCAAAAGTTTAGCGCAGTTTAAGCCGAATGCGCTAACGGTTCAGGTAATCAACAAACTTCCTTTTCCCCTGGATTTCTATATCATAAAAGTGAATAGTGCGGATTCGACAGCCTCAAAATACGAAACTCGACACGTGGGAAACATACGCAGCGATTTCTACAGGATCGATCATCTCGATATGAAAAACTCCGATCAGTTTTGGATTGCTGCATTTATGGGCAAGAAGAATCTCGTGTATTTCTCCCAACATGCCGTTCCCAATAAAAATGAAGACCAGATTGTGGAAATCCGGAACTACATCAATCAAAGCGCAAAACTTTCCGACATTTCAAAAGATCTTGTGACCGCCTTGAAGGTCGAAAACATGAAAACCGCTATTTGGATCACGCTCGATTTCCTCCTGCTTTTTCTAAATTTGGTGTTACTGATTCGCAGAGCTAAATAAAAAAATCCCGAAAAGTTTCGGGATGATCTATTTGTGGGAGCGTGTCTTCGTCTCTATTTAGCTTTCTTTTCCTTTAATGCTTCTTTGTCTTTATCGGATGGATTCCAAACTTTTACTTCCGAATCTTTCGTGATTCCAGATAAAATCTGCACGTTAATTCCGTCGCTCGCGCCCAGTTTTACATTCACTTTTTTGAATTTGCCGTCGGGTTGTTTTACTTCAACAAAAGAATTGTCTTTGCCTTTCACTTTTTCGTATTGGATTAAAGATTCATCCAAAAGAAGCGCATTTTTCTGAGAACTCAAAATAATTTCGCCGTTCGCAGAAAATCCTGCGCGGATATATTCATCGGTTTTGTTAAAAACATCGCCTTCAATAGGGAATTTAATGGTTCCGTTTTCGTCTTTTCCTTTTGGTGCAATCATGGTGACGCGTCCCGGAAAGGTTTTATTTTGCAACGCTCCTATCACGACATTCATTTCCATGCCTTCTTTCAGTTTTCCGGCTTGCGCTTCGTCGATGGTGCCCTGGAAAATGAGGGAATTAAGATCTGCAATAGAACAAATAGTGGTTCCGGCGTTGAACGAGTTCGCTTCGATTACCTGACTTCCCACTTTCACGGGAACTTCCAAAACCGTTCCGGTGGCTTTGGACCGGATTTGTGTCGTCGCTAAACTCGCCAGTTCCGGTGTGGTGCCTGTTCGCGCAATCTGCAGGTTTTTTTGCGCCGTTTGTAGGGTTTGTTGCGCGTTCCGCAGTTGCTGCTGCGTAGACTGCAGTTGCTGTTGCGCAGAAATGTATTCCTGTTTAGAGATCACGCCCTGCGAAAAAAGCCTTTGTTGCATGGCAAATTGCTTTTGCTGCGTATCCATATTAATTCGCGCGTTGCTGATCTGCAGATTCGCGCTGTTGATCTCCTGTTGCGCAGCGTTGATGTTCTGGATCGTTGGTACAATCCGAATCGTCGCTACCAGCTGTCCTGCGGTTACATGATCGCCTTCATCCACCAAAATTTTGTCGATAATGCCCGAGATGTTGGGTTTAATTTCAATTTCTTCGCGCGGCACAATGTCGCCGGTGGCCATCACTTTATCGTCCATATTCTGCACGACGGGTTTTTTGGTAAGAAAGGCCTCGCTTTCGGTACTGTTCGATTTAATGAGGTAGCTGATTCCCATGATTAAAGCGCCTGCTAAAATCAACCCCAAAAAGAGATAAATTCCTTTTTTTAAAGTGAATTTCTTTTTCATATTATTAGTTTATTATATTCTTCTATTTTTTTGGGCGACTTCTCCGCCCTCCATTCCCGCTTTTTGCTCGTCGTGCCTCCTCGCAAAAAGAGCTCCATTCAGGTCGGGTCGCAGTTTCGTTTTTCAATAAAAAGCCCATCATCATCCATCACTCAAAATCTATTATACAACATCCATCATCATTCGGATCTCAGCGCTTCGATCGGACGAATCCGCACGGCTCTTTGCGCCGGAATCATTCCGATAATTAAGCCCAAAATGACCATCACGGCCATGGCGCCGAAAACCTGTTCGTAATTTACCGTCGGATTATAAAACGGAAAGGCATCCTGGTCTTTCGTGATCAGATTAATAATCATCAACACAAAAATACCGCATATAAATCCTAAAATCCCCGAGGACAAAGTAATTACCACACTTTCGAGCAAAATCTGATTGCGTACTTCGCCGGGTTTTGCGCCCAAAGCGCGCCGGATTCCGATTTCCTTTGTTCGTTCTTTTACCGTGATCAGCAAAATGTTGGAAATGGCAATAACGCCTGCCAAAATGGTAAGACTGCCCACCACGATGGTTAAAAGCTGCATCCCAGTTAAAAATCCGGTGAGTTTACCAAATTCTTTTCCCAGATTAAAACTCCCGAAAGCATTGGTATCTTCCGGCGAAACATTGTATTTAATTTTGAGTTGATTTTTTATCTCCTCTTCTACAAGGGACAGATCGGCGTTAGGTTTGCTCACAATAGCGAAGAAACCTACTTTATCGCCCTCATTGTACATTTTAGAATAGGTTGTAAAAGGAATAAATGCGGACTGATCATTATCGGGGCCACCATTTTTTTTCACGCGGAAAACGCCGACGACGTTAAAAAAAGATCCTTTTACATTGACGGATTTTCCGATGGGGTTCTCATTTTTTTTGGCATCGAAAAAATTTTTGTAAATCTCTTCGCCAATAACGATTACTCTTTTGTTGCCGGAGATATCGGCATCATTCAAATACCGGCCATAGATAAGCTTCTTTTCGGAGATCTTGTTTCCTACAGGAAAATCTCCTGTTACCGTATACGTGGCGGTTTTGCCGTTTCGGGAGAACGATTCGCCCGGCGACCCAAATTTGCCGCGCGAACTCTGGGGCGAAATATAATCGATTTCCTGTATTTTTTTTGGAAGCAGATCGATATCAGACAAATGGAGATCCATTTTTCGACCTTTTGGAAAACCGTTATAGGGAATGGTGGTGTTTTGGGCCCAAAGGAAAATGGAATTGGTGGCAAAGCCGGAGAAAATTTTATCGAAACCATTTTCCATGCCTTTTGCTGCACCCAAAAGTGAAACAAACAGAAACATCCCCCAACCCACACCGATCATGGTGAGGAAGGTACGCAACTTATTATTCCGAAGGGAATGATAAATTTCTTGCCACGTATCTATTTTGAAAATAATGTTCATATAAAAACTTTGTTTTTTTGGAATTCCTTATTCGTTATTCAGCTCTTAAGGCTTCAATCGGTTTAATTCGGCTGGCGCGGTAGGCGGGAACAAATCCTGCAATCAGGCCGGAAATGATCAAACTGATGAATGCCGCGAAAATAAGTCCCCAACCGACGGACGGATCTTTAATAAAATATTTTTCTAAACTGTCGCCAATCAAACTCAAAGATAAAACCCCCAAACCCACACCAATAAATCCGGAAACCACAGTAATAACAACACTTTCCTGCATAATTAGGCCAACAATAGTGCTCGGCTTTGCTCCGATGGCTTTTCGCACGCCAATTTCCTGCGTTCTTTCCTTTACGATATACACCATGATGTTGCTGATGCCGATAATGCCGGCGAGCAACGTTCCCATGCCAATGAAACTTACGATAAGGGTGATAATGAATAAAAACTGAAAGGTTTCGCCCATGTTTTTCGCGTTGTTGCGGACTACGATAGCATTCTCGTCGTCGGGAGATACTTTATTTTTTATTTTTAGTTCCTTTTGCAGCTGATCGCCGTATTTGATAGCCTGATCCGGAGAAAGCGCCGTATTGTACGTTATAAAAATGGTGCTTACGGTATCAGAGCCTTTCTTCATTTGCTGCAGCGTCGTGATGGGAACGGTGATCATGCGTTCGTCGAAATCGCCGCCGTCATCTGAAAAGACGCCGACCACTTTAAAAAATGTGCCGTTAATATCCAGATCTTTCCCGATGGGACTGCCATTTTTTAGGAGATCGCGCTGCACCATTCGTCCGATTACTGCTACATTTTGCTTGCGGTTCATGTCGAGTGCATTAATGTAACGCCCTTCGGTAAGTTTTCGGTTTTCAATAATCTTCTCGTCCGGATTTGCGCCGCTAATCTGGTAACTGCCGCTTTCTTTGCCATATTTCACGGTAAGGTTCGTCGAATATCGCGGCGTAGAACTTTCAACTTTTTCAGGATCGCTTTTAATTACCTGTTCGTAATCGTTGTTTTTAAGGATCACTTTACGGTCAGCCTGCAAACCACCATAGCCAATGGTTGTTTTACCCGTAAAAATGGTAATTAAGTTGGTGGCGTCGCGCGCAAAACCTTCTGTAAAAGCGTTTTTCAATCCCGTACCAATCCCAAAAAGGACGATGAATATATAGAGGCCCAACGCCACGGTAAAACCCGAAAGGACCGTCCGCAATACATTACTGCGAATGGATTCAAAAATTTCTCTCCAGCGGTCGATATCAAACATAATCTTCAGGTTTGCTTTTGTAGCTGTTTTTTAACTTGCGTTTTAGGCTAAAACTCTTTGAATAATAAATTCATCACTCTCGATAATGCCATCTTTTAGGATAACATTTCTTTTGGTTTCCGCAGCCACGTCGGGTTCATGGGTCACAACGATAATTGTTTTTCCTGTGCTGTTAATTTCCTGCAGCAGTTTCATAATGTCGTACGTTGTTTTCGAATCTAAGGCGCCGGTTGGCTCATCTGCTAGGATGACTTTCGGGTCCGTGATTAAAGCTCGCGCGATGGCGACTCTTTGCTTTTGCCCGCCAGAAAGTTCATTCGGCATATGCGTTGCCCAATCTGCCAACCCAACTTTATCCAGATATTCCAAAGCTCTCTGATTTCTTTGTTTACGCGGAACATCCTGATAATAAAGCGGAAGTGCTACGTTTTCCAAAGCATTCTTGTAGCCGATCAAATTAAAAGACTGGAAAATAAATCCGAGAAATTTACTGCGGTATTCGGCGGCTTTAATTTCCGTAAGATCTTCAATAGGAATGCTGTCGAGGTTATAAATTCCCTCGTCTTTTTCATCTAAGATCCCAATAATATTGAGGAGCGTCGATTTGCCGGAACCCGAACTTCCCATGATGGAGACAAACTCGCCTTCGTCGATATTCAGGTTTATACCCTTCAAAACGTGGAGTTTACTTTTTCCGGTGTCGTATGATTTATGTAAGTCCTTAATTACTAACATTCAGCGGTAGAATTGATTTAAAATATAAGTATGAAAATTAAGGGCTTTGTTACAAAGAAGTTTTTCCTTTTTCAAAAAAGTTTTGTTTAACCGCTACGGCCTGTATTAAAAAGGAAACTGCAGGTTTGTTTAAGACTAAACTGCCTTCCGCTGCTCAATCGCCCCTTTATTGGTCGTAAAGCCACTCGCAGTGCATCGTCTGTGTCTTTGTGGAAAACTTTTAGGCTTCAAAGTCAGCCTTTTAGTATTTAGACCTTTTTAAATCAGCTTCAATTTTCTATTTTTGTGATTCACACTTCCGAAAAAATATTCGGTGAATTGCGGATAAATTTAATATTTAAAATTCAGGAAATCAGCGTTTTAAATAAAACGTTGGTTTTATCCACAAAGATCACTACATTATAAATTATAAACACTTGAGCATGGGAATTTTTGACAAAAGAGTAAGCTACAAACCTTTCGAATATCCGGAAATTCTGCAGTTCGTAGAAGCCATCAACAAATCGTTTTGGGTGCATTCCGAAGTAGATTTCACGGCCGACGTTCAGGATTTTCAGTCGCAGCTGGAGCCGCACGAAAAAAATGCCATCAAAAATGCTCTTTTAGCCATTGCTCAAATCGAAGTTTCCGTAAAAACTTTTTGGGGAAACCTGTATAACCACATGCCGAAGCCGGAACTTAACGGTTTGGGTGCAACTTTTGCGGAGTGCGAATTCCGCCATTCCGAAGCCTATTCCAGATTGCTGGAAGTTTTGGGATATAACGATTCCTTTAATCAGGTGGTGGAAATTCCGGCGATCAAAAAGAGGATCGATTTTCTGTCCAATGTTTTAAAACACGCGAATTCAACCACACCGAAAGAATATGTTTCTTCCCTGTTGCTGTTCAGTATTTTAATTGAAAACGTGTCTTTGTTTTCGCAGTTTGCGATCATTTTATCCTTCACGAGGTTCAAAGGCTATATGAAAAACGTCTCCAACATCATCGCCTGGACGTCCGTTGATGAACAGATTCACGCGAATGCCGGCATGTACCTCATCAACAAAATCCGCGAGGAGCAGCCGGATCTTTTAACGGATTCCGACATCGAAGATATTTACACGTTGGTGGATCATTCCATCGAGCTCGAAAAAGAAATCCTGGACTGGATCTTCGAGCTTGGCGAAATCGACAATATCGGCAAGGATGATTTGCTGAACTTTATGAAATACCGCGTAGACGACAGTTTGAAAAAGATCGGTATGAAACCGCGCTACAACATTACGCCGGAGCAATACCGCCCAATGGTTTGGTTTGAGGAAGAGGTTTTCGCCAATTCCATGGATGATTTCTTCGCGAAAAGACCGGTGGATTACACGAAACACGACAAGAGCATTACGGAGAACGATTTGTTTTAGGAGTTTTGGGCGCCTTTTTCCGCCTTCCACTCCCGCTTTTTTTGCGCCACTTCGTTTTGCAAAAAAGAGCTCCGTTCAAGTCGGAGCGCGGTTGGGATTAGAAAATATTAGGGGGCGCGAGCGAAGCGAGCGCCAACAGGTATGAAAAGTATTCTGCAGGAAAAAAATTATACTTCTGAGTCTCTTGAAAAATATTTTTAGAAAAATAAAAATATTTCTTTGATAAAAGCTCTTTGGGGATTCCACCTTGTCAAGGTTCGAAACCTTGACAAGGTTTTAGAAAAGCCTCGAGGTAATTGAAGTAATGGTGGCGCGAGCGAAGCGAGCGCCAATAGGTATGAAAAGTAGTCAGGAACAAAAAAATATCCTTCTGAGCCTGTAGAAAAATATTTTTAGAAGAATAAAAATATTTCGTTGATAAAAGCTCTTTCGGGATTTAACCTTGTCACGGTTCGAAACCTTGTCAAGGTTTTAGAAAAGCCTCGAGGAAATTGAAGTAATAGTGGCACGAGCGAAGCGAGCGCCAAAAGCTGCGAAAGTATTAAGCAATGGTGAACTATCCTTTTGAGCGTGACGAATAATAGGCCTTAAATAAGAACTTACAAAAAATTAAAAAGTTCTATAAGATTTAAATGAAACTGAAATAACCTTAAACAGAAAATGCCGCGGAGCGGCAATACATTGGTAGTAAAACAGAGGTTAGAATAAGAAAGCCGCGGAGCGGTGACCAATTGGTAGCGAGTGATCATTACACGAGGCATAAAGCCAGAGCGGAGACACATTGGTAAAGAAATGTTTTTGAAAAGAGAAAGCCGCGGAGCGGCGACCTGTTGGTAGACATCAGATCTTGGAAGAGAAAGCCGCGGAGCGGCGACCTATTGGTAAAAAAAATCTTCGAAAAACAAACGACAGAGGTAATAGCCCCGATTGCAACGGCATCCTTTTTTGGTGATTGAGCGGAGCCGAAATCACCGAAAAAGATAGAGTGGAAAGCGGGGCTGATTTATAAAAGTATCGTGGAAAAGCTTCTACGAAGATCTCGAGTTAATTTAACAAATATATTATGGTTAAAATTAAAATCGAGAAATGGGGTAGTCTTAATGGCCTATCAATTTCAATTTCTAAGAAAGTAGTATTTATATTACTTTTTTTAGTCGTTTTTTTATTAGGTTCAGATGGATTGCCATCATTCCTCACTAATTTTTTAACCCATTATTTTAAGTAAAATGGAAGAACAATCAAAAATCTGGTGGCTCAATGAAGAGTCCGAGCAAATGCTTAACCGCGGATATCTCCTCAAAGGAGAAACCGTAGACGGTGCAATCCTGAGAATTACGTCCGCAGCGGCAAAAAGATTATACAAACCTGAGTTACAGCCAGCCTTTGAAGAGATGATCAGGAAAGGTTGGATCAGTTTTTCTTCGCCGGTTTGGGCCAATATGGGAACAGAACGCGGCTTGCCCATCTCCTGTTTCAACGTGCACGTTCCGGACAATATCGAAGGAATTACGCACAAATTGGGCGAGGTGATTATGCAGACGAAGATTGGCGGGGGAACTTCGGGTTATTTTGGCGAACTTCGGAACCGAGGAACCGCCGTTACCGACAACGGTAAATCTTCGGGTGCCGTTTCGTTTATGAAACTCTATGATACCGCTATGGATGTGGTTTCGCAGGGCGGCGTTCGCCGTGGTGCTTTTGCAGCGTATCTGGATGTCGATCACGGTGATATTGAGGAATTTTTATCGATCAAAGATATTGGAAGTCCGATCCAAAACTTGTTTACAGGAATTTGTGTGCCGGATTACTGGATGCAGGATATGATTGATGGCGATATGGACAAGCGCAGGATCTGGGCACGCGTGCTCGAAAGCCGCCAACAGAAAGGCTTGCCATATATTTTATTTACCGATAACGTGAACAGAAACAAGCCCCAGGTCTACAAAGACCTTGGATTACCCATCAATGCAAGTAATCTCTGTTCGGAGATCATGTTGCCTTCGAATGCAGAGGAATCCTTTATCTGCTGTCTGTCTTCCATGAATTTGGAATTATATGACGAGTGGAAAGACACCGATGCGGTGAAACTTGCCATCTATTTCCTGGATGCAGTTTTGTCGGAATTTATTGAAAAAACGGAGGGAAATTACTATTTGACCGGTGCCAGAAATTTTGCGTTGCGTCACAGAGCGCTTGGTTTGGGGGTTTTAGGATATCATTCATATTTTCAGAAAAATATGATTCCGTTTGAATCTTTTGAAGCAACACAGTTCAACGCGAAAGCCTTCCGCCAAATCAAAGAGCAATCTCACCTCGCCTCTCAGGAACTGGCCAACATTTACGGGGAACCGGAAATTCTGAAGGGTTACGGTATGAGAAATACAACGACTATGGCCATCGCGCCGACGACTTCAAGTTCTGCGATCCTGGGACAAACATCACCCGGAATAGAGCCGTTTGCGTCCAACTATTACAAAGCAGGTTTGGCGAAGGGCAACTTTATGCGCAAAAACAAATACCTCGCGAAGTTGCTTCAGGAAAAAGGTCTGGACAACGAAGATACGTGGAGAACCATCATGTTGAACCACGGCTCTGTACAGCAATTGAAAGAGTTGAGTGACGAGGAAAAAGCAGTTTTCAAAACCTTCCGTGAGATCTCGCCGATGGAAATTATTTCGCAGGCCGCGCAAAGGCAACAGTACATCGATCAGGCGCAAAGTTTGAATTTGCAAATTCCTTCCACAATGCCTGTGAAAGATGTAAATTATCTGTACATCGAAGCCTGGAAAAAAGGCGTAAAAACTTTGTATTACCAAAGAAGTTCGTCAGTTTCGAAAGAAATGATGGTGAATTTTGTCAGTTGCTCGAGTTGTGAAGCGTAAAACTTCATAATTGATAAATAATTAAACCACAGAATTTTTCTGTGGTTTATTATTATAAAAAATCGGCTTCAAAATTATTTTGAAGCCGATAACAATTATAAAATAGAAAATTACTCCGGAAATCCGTTGAAGTAAGTAATGCCGTAGTAAGCGCTCCAGCCCGCGATTAAAATAATAATTACCCACATCCAGACCGGAATGGTTTGCGGCGTCTCGCTGCCCTCAATAACGAAACTCTTCTGGTTTCCTTTATCATAAGCATTAATCATCAGCGGAAAAGAGCCATCCACAATGTCGTTTTCCTTTAAGCCTTCGATGCTGATGGAAGGGCCGTTTTTCACCGTAAATTTAATGTGCCGAATTCCTTCCCGTCCCGTCGGCGACTGGCTCACAATCTTCAGCGCGTGTTCGCCATCCGTAAGTTTTGTCGTATCGAAATCGAAGACGATGGGCGTCTCCAGATCGGCGATGGGTTTCGGATCGTCGTCGATGAAAAGCAGAACGTTGGTTTTATCTTTGGTCATCTTTTTAAATTTTAATCTAAAATAGAATGTTTGATGTGATTTTTATCTTCCTCGCCGGGTTTGATGAGGTATTTCAGCGAATAGATTAAAGTGTACACCGTAATAACTGCAATCACTGCCACAATCACCCAGTCCCATTTGCTTTCAGGCCCTGTGCCGTGTGTGAAACTCTGCGTTATTTTTGGCTGCTGAAGTTTGCAGGCGTCGCACGCAAAAGCAAAATTCGCCGAAAGTATTAATAAAAAGGAAATGAGATTTCTATAATTTTTCATAACGTTTTTTTAATGTTGAACTTATTTTATTTCGTCCATAATTTTTTTCACTTCCGCGGCTGTTACGGGTTTCGCGGAATTCCCCCAACTGGATCTTTCGTGATTCATCAGCGCGGCAACCATCTCGGGTGTAAAGTTGGCGGTTGTTCCCACCGGCGGCATCACGCCAAATCCCGGTCTGCCACTGTAACCTTTCATAATAATGGTTACATATAATTTTAAATCATCACCTAAAACCACGGGGCTTCCCTTCAACGGTGGAAACGCGCCGGGCAAACCTTCGCCGGTGGCCTGATGACAGGCAACGCAGTTACCGGCGTAAATTTCTGCGCCATCCGGCAAGCCTCCCGCGGCAACCGCGGCCTGCGCTTTTTCTTTCTGTTTGTAAAGAAATTCCGGGGCTACAACGCCGTCGGGCAGTTTCGTCTGTTTTAAGGACAGGATGTAGGCAACCAACTGAAGCGCTTCTTTCTTAGCAACAATTTTATTGAATTTATGTTTTAAGAATTGTTCGGGAACTTTTACTTCCACATCGCCCTTATCCGTATATTGTTTTTCTTCGAAGAGCCATTGGAAAGCCGGCATCACCGATTGTTCTACCACGGCGCGAGGTTGGTAAAGGTGCAGCAATTGCCAGTCGACACTCGGTTGTCTTTCACCGATGTTGGTTAAATCCGGCCCCGTTCTCTCCGAACCCAACAAATTGGCGGTATTTCTCCAGACATCGGTACGGCGGTTCATGGCGTAGTCTGCCGGGATGTTCGGTCTGCTGCCAAAAACTTTGTCCATTTCAACACTTCTCACCTGTTGCGTATGGCAGGCGATGCAACCGTTGGCTACGTACAGCGCTTTTCCGGCTAGCTCATCTTTCGTCAACGGTTTTGCGTTGGGCAGAGGTTTGTAGACCTGCTGGTTTTGAATCGCCGGTAAGATGGCAATATTTAAAGTCAGAAAGAGAAAAAATATCAATGCTGTCCAAAATAGCAGTTTATGATTGCTGTAAAAATTCATCTTACGGATTTTATTTTGTTGGATTAAATTCAGTGTTCTGAAGTTTTCGCTTCGCAGCCAGAATTTCCGCCGGCGATGTTGGGATTTTAATTTCTTTTTCTCCGTTCACCATTTTGTAAAAATTATACGCAAAAACAAAATGGGAGATCCACATCATGGTTCCGCCTATCGCGCGCCATAGCCAGAAAGGTGCCATCGCTACCACGCTGTCGATGAAGGGTTTTTTCGCCATCCACAGCAAACCTTTTTCCGTAGATCCAATCATTAAAGACCAGGTGTAAAATATCAGGCCAATTAAAGCCAGCCAGAAATGGATCCCAACCCAGGCTTTTGGCGGTTCTTTTCCGGTGAGGCGCGGAACCAGAGTATACATAAATGCCCACAGCATAAACGTGATGATGCCGTACATCGTCATGTGCGAATGTGCTACCGTAAAATCGGTAAAATGCCAAACGAGATTTGTAAACCGAAAAGCTTCCACGGTTCCCTGCATCGATCCTGTAAAATAAAAAATAATCGAAATCAGATAAAAAGGTAAGGTGTAACTGGTTTTCAATTGGTACCAGTTTCCTTTAAAGGTTAAAAGAAAATTGGTTGTTCCCGCAACTACCGGGATTACCATTCCGACACTCGCCACGATGGCGACCGTCTGCATCCACCACGGAATGGCGCTGAAGATGAAATGATGACTTCCAATTAAGGTATAAAAAAGAATCTGCGTCCAAAACGCCAGAATTCCTAAACTGTAAGAATAAATAGGCCGGTTCAGCTGTTGGGGCAGAAAATAATACATCAACCCTAAAGAAAGAAACATAAACCACATTCCGACGCCCTGATGCATATAATAGCCCTGAATAATCGTTTCGCCCAAACCATTTTGCCAGAAGGGCAAATAAGCCACGACTAAAATCACAATGATGTACATTGTTGCGGCCACGATATACCAGTTGGAAACGTAAATCTCTGTGGTTTTTCGCCGCGCGATCGTCATCAAATAATTATAAAGGGTAAGGATAATTGCCACAGCAAAAAGCGCCATAATGGGCCAAATGTATTCCCGGTATTCGCCGCCGCCGTTGTTGATGCCCGCCATTAAAGAAAGAGAACCCAAAATCACCGAAGCATTCATTAAAATTAAAGTATAATAACCCAGTTTCAGGTTATAAATTTCTACATTGCTCACGCGCGGTATCACGTAGTAGGCTAAACCCACCATCGCGAAGGAGGACCAGCCCCAAAATACGAGATTCGTGTGAACGGGACGAAGCCGCCCGAAACTCAGCCAACTTTGATGATCAACATCCGGCGCCACAAATTTAATTCCTAAATATTCTCCCACGGAAGTCCCAACCAGAAGCCACAGCACAGCAAAACCCAGAAAATAAAGGATCAGTTTTGAAAGTTCGGGTGAAACGTAATTTTGTGCAAGCGGACTTCTCTTGTGCGGAATTACGCGGATGTCTTCAATCGTATTAATATTGTTGATGATGCCTTTTTCGTCGGAAGCCGGGATTGTTCCCGCCAGTTCATTCTTCGGCAGCTGATATTCGAGTTCTTTCTTGCGCTTTTCGTACTGCTCAATTTCCTGCGGTGATAAGTGTTCTATTTTTTTTCAAATTCCCGAAGTTGATGCCTGGCGCGAAGATTTTTGTAGGTAGAGAAGGTTTTCACCACGGCAATCACTAAGCCGACGAGAACTGGAATTACGATTAACAAAAGTGTCAGCTGTATTCCGGATTCTCCAAATAACGAATTATTCATAAATAATAAATTAGCGGACGAAGGTCCTTTATTGTGAGAGAAAAATTTACCTTTTTAAAAATGCTAAACCGCCGGAAACCTCTTCTGCCAAAAATCGCAGCGAAGTGCCTTCCAAAGTTATCCGAATGTCCTCGCGTATTTTTACAAAACTTGCGTGCAACGGACAGGGTCTTAAAGCATTGCATTTTTGAAGTCCCAAACTGCAGTCCTCCAGCAAGCTGTTACCATCAATAGCGACCACAATGTTCCAAAGTTTTACCCGATCGAGATCCGGTATCTCCAGAAAAAAACCGCCCGTGGGTCCTTTTGAAGAGCGGATCACATTCATTTTGCTTAGTTTTTGCAAAATCTTTGCGGTGAAAGCTACGGGAGAGTCTATCGATTTCGCAATTTCGGTTTGGCTTACCTTCCGGTTTTTCATGGATTGTTTTGCAATGTAAATTGCCGCCCGAATCCCATATTCACATGATTTTGAAAACATATCTTTTGCTAATTTATAAAACAAAACCGTAATAAAAGACATTTTTATCTTTTATTTTCTGAATTTGAATGATTGAAGCCGTAAATATTTTAAAATTTAGTTTTTACCTCTGCCATTTGAGGCACGTGAATTTCGGTGTCAAATTCTCTGTTGAGGTTTTCGATAAAGTAAGCGGAAAGCAGTGGAGAAGCTTTCTCAATATTTTGATGAACGAAAAAATAAAGTTTTTCCAAACCTTCCTTTTTCCAGATTTTAAGTCTTTCCAACCAATCATCCAAACGCTCATAATCGCTTTCTGCATTGGCACCCACATAACGGATGAAGGCAACGGGCGTTGTAAGACGCATGTGAAGCATATCGCGTCGTCCGGCCGTATCCACAATAATGTTCGTGATTTTATGTTTCTCGAAAAGACCGCAGGTTTTGTCGAAAATTTCTTCGTCGGCAAACCATTCGTTGTTGCGGAGTTCCACCGCCAGTGGAACTTCTTTTGGCCAGTCTTTGATGAAGTTTTCGAGTCTGTCGAAATCTTTCGGCTTAAAATTATCGTGGAGTTGCAAAAAAACCATGCCCAGTTTTTCGTCGAAGTTTAAAACTGCCGTCGCAAAATTCGTCACCACATCGGTGATGTTCAGCAAACGCCGAAAGTGCGAAATCGTATTGCTGATTTTCGGGAAAAATTTAAAGTTAGCCGGTGTTTTATCCTTCCATTCTTTCACCTGTTCGCCACTCGGCATACGGTAAAAGGTGGCGTTCAGCTCTACAGAGTTGAATTGTGTCGCGTAATAAGTGAGTTCGTCTTTCGTGCCTTTTGGGTAAAAACCTTTCAGGTCGGTTTTGTTCCATTTCGCACAACCAATGCAGATCTCGAGTTTTTTTGTCTTCGATTTTTTCAGAAGAGCAGTGGTGCTTTTGTGATCTTTCGGCAGCGTAAAATCTACCTGCGATGGGTCTTCAACTTGTCCGAATTTCATTTTTTAGGAATTAGAATGATGAAACAGTATTTTGAAAACATTATTAATGTATAAACGGAAAATGAAATCAGCCGATTATTAAGCTAAAAATTCAATTTCTTTATCCTTTAAACTATTCTTGTCCACAAGTTTCAACATCGTTTTCAGCATTTTGTTGCGGAGTTTAGAGATTCTGCGGATGTTTTTATCTTCGCTGTAATCGAAAATATTATCTTCAAACGAAAAAGTATCGCCTTTTTTGAACGATATATTATTCTCCTTCAATTCCTTCAATAACATTAAATTGGTCATCGTTTCCAGCAAAACATTTTCGGAAATAGCAAGTTCTTTTAATGTTTTTAAAATCTGTTTTTTATATTTTTTCTTAGGATTCATTTTGGTACATTTTATTTATGCAATAGTAAGGATTTTAAATTAATTTTACTGCGAATCCTCCTTCAACTACTTTACACAGAGTAGCGAAAAATGGCTTTCAAATTGATTATCTTTGTACCTCTCATGAAAAATAAAGATCTTTCTACGTTGATTTCGCTGGCTAAAAGTAAAAATCAGAAATCGCAAACCCAGCTTATTAATTTATTTTGGGTGGATGTTTTCAGTTTTGTAATGAAAAAAGTGCAGAACGAAAATGTGGCCGATGAGATCACGGTTTCGGTCTTTTCTAAAGTTTTGGCGAAACTCGATTTGTACGATCCCAATTTCCAGTTTAAAACCTGGATTCTCACCATTGCCCAAAATTCTGTCATCGACTACTGGCGAAAGAAAAGCCGCGAAAACGAAGATTCGACCGATAATTTCGATGATTTTAAAAATCATTTTGCGCTCTCGCCCGAAGAACTTTTAATTTCTGCGGAAGACCAAAAGCAAATTGTTACCATCATCGAAAGTCTGGATTCCAAATATCAGGACATCCTGCGCCTGCGGTTTTTTGAAGAGAAAAGCATCAAAGAAATTGCAGAAGAGCTTAACATTACGATTGCCAACACGAAAGTCCGCATTATGCGCGCCAAAAAAGTCCTTTCGGAATTATTGAAAACAAACGAGTTCGAGGATTGATGAAAACAATTCTGAAATCCCTAAATTTGTAACTTATTCTTAAAAATGAACGAAACCCTTACCGCAACTCCCATTCAAAAACCAAAATGGATCCGCGTAAAACTTCCGACAGGAAAAAATTACCGCGAACTCCGGACTTTGGTCGATAAATATAAACTCAATACCATTTGCCAAAGCGGAAGCTGTCCGAATATGGGCGAATGTTGGGGCGAAGGCACGGCGACTTTTATGATTCTAGGAAACATCTGCACCAGAAGTTGCGGCTTCTGCGGCGTGAAGACCGGAAAACCTTTGGATGTCAACTGGGAAGAGCCGGAAAAAGTGGCGCGTTCCATTAAACTGATGAAAATAAAACATGCGGTGCTGACGTCTGTTGACCGCGATGATTTGAAAGATATGGGTTCCATTTTGTGGACCGAAACCGTGAATGCCGTGCGTCGCATTTCGCCCGGAACCACAATGGAGACTTTGATTCCGGATTTTCAGGGAATTACAAAACATATCGACCGCCTGATCGGTGTTGCGCCGGAAGTTATTTCTCATAACATGGAAACCGTAAAACGTTTGACGCGAGAAGTAAGGATCCAGGCCAAATATGAAAGAAGTTTAGAAGTACTCCGATATATGAAAGAAGCCGGACAAAACCGCACCAAAACAGGCTTGATGCTGGGACTCGGCGAAACGAAAGATGAAGTGATGCAAACCATCGAAGACATTCGAAATGCGAACGTGGATATCATTACGTTAGGCCAGTATTTACAACCGACAAAAAAACATTTGCCCGTAAAACGTTTTGTGGATCTGGAGGAATTCGAAGAGTACCGGCTTTTCGCGAAAGATTTGGGTTTCCGCCACGTCGAAAGTTCGCCTTTGGTGCGAAGTTCATATCACGCGGAAAAACATATTCACTAAACCATTAATAAAGCGGTTTCGGCTTGCTTTTAAAAAGCCTGTTTTAGAAAAAAATATTATTAAAAGAGTCTGCGTGCAGACTCTTTTTTTATATCCTTATCAAAAAGATTTTTGAGCCTGAAATTCCCAATCTTCCGGCTGTAAAAATCCTAAAAATACACGACTTACCATAGAACGGAAAACGTAAGACCAGTTCTTTAAAAATATAAGCAACTGATTTTCAGTAGTGCAGTTTTGTAAATTTTCTATTTTCATGCATTTCACAAGCCATGTTCTTCTTTTTGGAACCCGGAAAAACTCTGTTTGTCACTAATTAATTAAAAATAAAAATATCATGAAAAAAATTTACACTCTGGCGCTGGGAGTTTGTGCGCTTGCATTATCAAAGGCTCAGGTGAGCGATCTTGGAAGTTATGTGCAGGTGAGCGATATTTCGAATACCGGTGTCGCAGTTGGTAATGTTTACGGCAGTGCATTTTTTATGTGGTCCGAAGCGAACAGCGGAACAATAATAGGAGAGGGTGGCGAAACCGGTGTTTCGGGAAATGCGAATATTTCTGCCGACGGCTCGGTCATCTCCATGTCTGTACCCAATCCCTCGAACGCTGATCAGGAAGAAGCCGTACTTTATAATGTGGGCACACAGGAATTATCATTTTTGGGGCATTTGGGAGCTTCCTCCAGTGGCGGGACCTCCTCCGCGTGGGGCATGTCCTCCGACGGAAAAAACATTGTCGGTCTGGCCTGGACAACTTCCGCACGTGCAGAAGGCGTTTACTGGAAAGACGGTGAACCCATCGTAGGCCTGGGGACCACCGTTCCTATCAGAAGTTCGCGCGCTGATGCAGTAAGTGCAGACGGCTCCGTTATCGTAGGCTGGCAGGATGCAATCAACGGCGTTCGTCAGGGTGCAATCTGGAGAAACGGTGTACAGGAACTTTTGAAAGATAATGACGGAAATATTCTCGGCGCCGCAACCGGCGTAAGTGCAGACGGAAAAACGGTGGTCGGCATTAAAAATACAACCGGCGAAGGATATATCTGGAATGAAACAGACGGAACAGTTTTCGTAAGCAGCGATAATCCGGACTACATTACAAGCATGTCGGTTTTGTCCGATGACGGTAAAACAGCGCTGGGCTTGTCTTTCGATCCTACGCAGAGTATTTTGTTGGCCGAAGGTTTCATCTGGACGAAAGAAGGCGGCAAAGTAAATCTTAACGACTACGTTGCAGGTTTAGGCTTCGATGATCTGGGAATTGTTTTCGCAGTGCCCACCGGAATTTCGCCGGACGGAAAGTACCTGGGCGGAATCGGTGCTAATTTTGCCGAAGGCGATGCAAAAGGATTTTTGATCAAACTGCCGGCAGAAGACTTAGCCACGAATGATACTGCACTTTCTGCAAAAATGAGTATCTACCCGAATCCGGTTGTAGATATCGTTACGATTAAGACGGCCGATAAAATAGAATCTGCCGAAGTTTACAGTGCGGCCGGACAGATGGTTTTCTCTTCGAAGAAAGTTGCGAATAATCAGATTAATCTTTCTGCGCTGACGAAAGGCTTTTATATCTTAAAAGTAAAAACAGACAAAGGACTTCAAACCACGAAACTTATTAAAAACTAAGAACAGTTTTGAAGTTGATCTGGGAATGATTTTCCTTAGCAGGAAACCGTCTTCAGACAAGGCATTTCATGGAACCAAAGCAATTTATTTTGCTTTGGTTTTTTTTATTTACAATGAGAAAAACGGGTAGAACTATGAATTAAAACCCGAAAAATTTCTGTTTTAAAAACGTCAAAAGAAATCTATAGTTTTTCTAAAATTTCGGTTAATGCGGCAGTTTATCTTTAATTACACCATAAACAAAAGTCCCGAGTACTGCGGCAGCGATTACAATGAGCATCGACGGAAATCCCGCGCCAACCAAAACGTACATCGGTCCGGGACAAGCGCCTGCCAAAGCCCAACCCAAGCCGAAAAGAAATCCGCCCAAAAGATAGCGCACCACACTTTTATCTTTCGGCTCTAAAGCCATTTCCCCGCCTTTATATGTTTTGATATTTTTTCGTTTGATAATTTGAACACCGATAACGCCCAATAATACTGCAGAACCAATGATGCCGTACATGTGGAAGGACCCGAATTTAAACATTTCGTAAATTCTGAACCACGAAGCCGCCTCCGATTTATACATGATAATGCCGAAAAAAATGCCGACAACTAAATATTTAAAGTATTTCATTTTTTAAAAAATTAAGGGATAAATAAAATGAATCATCACCAGACCGCCTGCAAAGAAACCGATAACGGCAAGCAGCGAGGGTATTTGGAGATTACTCAGGCCCGAAATAGCGTGGCCCGATGTTCAGCCGCCTGCGTAACGCGTACCGAAACCCACCAGAAATCCACCGATTATTAAAACCGCCAGAACAAATGGGTCGCTTAGATTTTCGGTGCCAAACAATTCCGGCGGTAAATAGGCTTTGTTCGCGCTGGTAATGCCATAATTCCGCGATAGTTCCTGTGCGATTTCCGGATTGATTTCCACTTTATTGTTAGACATAAAATGAGACGCGAAAAATCCACCGATCATAGCGCCTATAACCACAGTAAGATTCCAGCGTTCTTTCTTCCAGTCAAATTTAAAAAAATCGGAAACTTTGCCCGCGCCGCCGATCGCGCAAACCGTTCGGAGGTTCGAAGACATGCCAAACCGCTTCCCGAAAAAAAGCAGAGTAAACATCGTTAGAGCAATTAAAGGTCCCGCTACGTACCACGGCCACGGCTCGTAAATTAAATTCATAAAAAATATTTAAGTGCAAAGATGAGGTTTTAACAGATGAACCTTAAAAAATAAATAACATTTTTCGGGCTTTATTCTGGTACGATTAAAAAAGGGCACTGGTACAAAGAAGCCGACGAAAAATCCTGGAAGGATATGAAAGCTTTCTTTGATGAAATATTTAAATAAAAACACCAAAAAATCCCTCCGTAAAAGAGGGATTTTGTTTCAATGAAATCTGCGGTAAGGAAGGTTTAACTTTTCCCGTGCGCATTGACATCATTAAGATTCTTTAAAATATTTTCGCAGTTTCCACGCCATTTTTTCGTGCTGCTGCATCAATGCGGTAAGGAAATCTGCCGTTCCTGCATCGTTATAATCCTCTTCACATTTGTCTAAATTTTCGCGAAGAGATTTTACGATGGTTTCGTGATCGCTCACTAATTCTTTCAGCATTCCCTGCGTATTCGGAACTTCCCCCGGCGATTCTTTCAATTCAGACTGCTCCGCGAATTCGCTGGTTGTTCCAATGGCGGTTCCCCCTAAAGTACTGATTCTTTCAGCAACTTCGTCCACGGCTTCTGCAACCGCTGTATATTGATCTTCAAATAAAAGATGAAGCTCCATGAAGTTATCGCCCGATAAATTCCAGTGGAATTTTCTCAGTTTGATGTATAAAATGTTGCCGTTCGCCAAAACTTTATTTAAAATTTCGTTAACTGCGGTTAAGTTTTTTTGTGTTATTCCTAAGTCTGGTTTCATAATATGATAGTATTTGATTTTTAATTATACATGAAGTTTACCTTCCACGCCATCGTCATTGTCCGTCTTTCTGCCCGAAATTGCAGCAGCGGCAAAACTGAGGAACGATACCAATTTTCCGGCTTTTGTATCCCAGTAATAGGATTCTTCCGGTGCCACGCGGATTACTGAAACCTTCGGATCCTCTTTCCCGTCCTCAAACCACGCATTGGCGATGGGCGTCCACTTTTCTTCAATCATGCTTTTGTCTTTGTAGATAAAGGCTTTCCCGAAAACAGACAGATACTCCGAGTTGCTGTCGTTCATGAAAAATAGTTGTACGCGGTTATCTTCCTTAATTTCAAAATTTTTGTTGCTCGCGTCGCTGCTCAAAAACCAAAGGTTTCCGTCCTTATCCGTTTCGCGCAAACCCATTGGCCGTGCAGTAATGGGAAGCATTTCGAGATTCGTACAGAACATACAGATTTTCGCACTTTCCGAAAGTTCCTTTAGTTTTTCAATGGCTTCCGCCTGATTTAAATTTTCTGTTGACATATTTTTATTTTTTTAATGATCTCCAATTTCATTTCCATTAGCGCACCAGTACAGGGCGTTTTCCACATCGTCCTGCGGAAAAGGTTTAAATTCGCCAGGCATCAAAACACTGAAGACATCGGTGAAGTTCTGCACAAATTTTTTGTCCGTCACAATTGCGGCGCGGTTCCATTTCGTAAGATTTTTCAGGCCCACCAAAATATCCTTCATCCACGCACCCACCGTAAACTGGTCCAGATCGGTGTCGATGTAAAAAAGGTAATTCAGTTCGTCGAAGGTGTTCACTTTTGCTTTCACGTGCGGAATCACAAGATTTTCAAAATCTTCTTTCGTAATTTCTCCGCTGGCTTTAAACGCGGCCACATTTTCGGGCACGTCGGGGATTAAAGTAATCATAATTTATTTTTTTTAATTTTTTTGAAGCAATAAAGTTTCAGTTTCTTTCGAAAATCGTGCCCGCTTTCACTACTCGCTTCCCGGTTTGGCTCCCGAATTTTCGGGAGCCAAACCGGGAGAGCTCAAACATACCGCTCAATCGGGGCTAAAATGAAGGAGCGTTTTTCTTCCGAAATAATTTCCCCTACCATTCAACAAGAATTGAACCATCCAACGGCGCCAACGCCGTTTTCGCCTTAAATAAAGACAAAGGGCGGCATTTACATAATCTATTGCTGTCATTCGAATCCAAATTCGAGCAAAAAAAACGCGCTGCCCTTTCCTAATTCCCTAATTTTATCATCTCAAATTTTTAAATGAAAGCAGCTCTTATTTCCATCGGCGACGAAATTTTGTCCGGCAACACCGTCGACACAAATTCCAATTTTATCGCTAACCACCTCAAAAACATCGGCATTCCTGTCGTTCAGATCTTTACGATTTCCGACACCATCGAAACCATCATTAATGCCTTAAAATCCGCCCACGAAATCGCCGATCTCGTCATCACAACTGGCGGTCTCGGTCCGACGAAAGACGATAAAACAAAAATCGCTTTCGCCCGGTTTTTCAACGATGAACTCCAGCTGGATGATGATACCTTCGATCATTTGCGGAAACTTTTCATTAAACGAAATAGAGAGCATCTGTTAGAAATCAACAGAAACCAGGCGGTGGTTTTGTCCAAAGCGCATATTTTTCAGAATGAACACGGTTCCGCGCCCTGCCAGATGATCGAAGAAAACGGCAAGATTACCATTTGTCTTCCCGGCGTTCCGTACGAAGTAAAACCTTTGATTAAGGACAAAATTATTCCTTTTCTGAAAGACAAATTTGCTTTAGATCATATCGTTTCGCGAATGATTTCCGTCGTCAATTTCCCCGAAAGTCTGCTCGCATTAACGATCGAGGAGTGGGAATTGGCACTTCCGGAAAATATTTCATTATCCTATCTTCCCATCGGAAACCGCGTAAAACTTCGCTTAACCGCGGTTGGAAGTGATTTAGCCGCTTTAGAAAAACAACTCGACGACGAAGCTGAAAAAGTAAAGCCTTTGATCGGCGACAGGGTCATCTCCTGGAACGGCAACGAAATTCAGGAAATCCTGAAAGAACTTTTAACGCAGAAAAAACTCAGTCTTTCCCTCGCCGAAAGCTGCACCGGTGGCGAGTTGGCGCGTTTAATTACATCTGTTTCCGGCAGTTCTGCCTATTTCGTGGGTGGAATTATTCCATATGATTACCAGAAGAAAATCGAAATTTTAGGTGTTTCCGCAACCACCATTTCGGAAAATAGCGTTGTCTCAGCCGAAGTCGCAGAGGAAATGACTTTGGGTTGCCAAAATTTGTTCAAAACCGACATCGCCCTTTCCACGACCGGCGTTTCCGGCCCTAATTCCGACGAATTCAACAGCGAAGTCGGAACCGTATTTTATTCAGTTCGCGTGAAAAATTTCGAAAGAACAACACGGCTTTTTCTGCCGCATCTGGAGCGAAATGATTTCGCAAATTTCGTTTCTCAGCGGGTTTTGCAGGATTTGGTGGAAGTGATTTTACAGGAAAAATTCTAATTCTTTTTATATTTTAAAATATTCGGCTGCCAAAAACGTTTCTTTAAAAATAAAATTAATTATGAAAAAAATACTTGGAAGTTTTTTAATTGTTGCGGCACAGTTCGCGTTCTCGCAAAACACGAGAAATGTGGGTGATTTTTCCTCTCTGAAAGTGTACGACAAAATCAATGTCGTCTTAGTTCATTCCGAAAAAAGCAAAGTCGAAACGGATGGAAATGCCGATCTGGAAACCGTGAACAAAAACGGTGAGCTCAAAATCCGCATGGCTCCGACGAAAGTAATGCAGGGCGATAACGTTTCCGTAAAAGTTTTTTACGAAAATTTAAATGATGTTCAGGCAAGTCAGGGTTCCTCCATTTCCTCGCGCGATGTTTTGGAATCCAAAATGCTCACGCTTGTGGCCAACGAAGGTTCCAAAATAAATGTAAGCCTCGAGGCCGAAACCCTGAACGCGAAAACCAATTCGGGCGGCCAGCTGGAGCTTTCCGGCACGGCAAATCATCAGGATGTTTTGGTGAATACAGGCGGAAAATTTTTAGGGAAAAATATCGATTCTCAAACCGCAACGGTTGCTGTAAATGCGGGCGGAATTGCGGAAGTCAACGTTTCAGATTCTGTGAGTGCCACCACAAGAGCCGGCGGCGTTATCGATGTTTATGGTGATCCGGACGACCGCCAGGTGAAAAACGTTATCGGCGGCAAAATCAACTTTAAATAGCATTGTATGAGTTGGAGTGTAACGTTTTAAAAAAAATCAGACTAAATAATTATAATAATCTACTCCAATGAAAGAATTTAACATAAGTGTTCTTGCTTTTGCAGGAATTATTGCACTGAATTCCTGTGCAACAAGACCACCGATGACACCCGAAACGCCGGCCGCGCCTGCGCCGCTGGAATCGCCGAAAGAAGCACCTGAAAAAGGTCTGGACTTCACCACCTTCGACAAATCGATTCGTCCGCAGGATGATTTTTACGATTTTGTAAACGGAAGCTGGATGAAAACCGCCCAAATCCCGGCCGACAAATCTACGTGGGGAAGTTTCAACAAACTCGCTGAGGATACCGACAACAATTCCATGACCATCCTTAACACCCTGTTGAATGACAAGTTTGCGGACGGTAGCGAAGGAAAAAAGATTCAGGATCTGTACCAGACTTACATGGACATGGATAAGCGAAATGCCGATGGCCTTGCGCCGATTCAGCAGGATTTATCGAAAATCGACGCGATTAAAAATATGTCCGACCTTCAAAACTACCTGAACGAAGCCACGAAAAACGGCGAAAATCCTTTCTATTCCTGGGGAATTGATGCAGATTTGAAAAATTCGAAGATGAACGCCGTTTATTTAGGCAGCGCATCTCTTGGAATGGGCCGCGATTACTATCAGAAAGTAAACCCGAAAAACACGGAAGCTTTAGCGGAATACACAAAATATGTAGCATCGATGCTGGATGTTTTAGGTTACAAAAATTCTTCTGCAACGGCGCAGAATATCGTCAACTTCGAAAAAAGTATCGCACAGACTTATCTCACGAATGAGCAGATTCGCGACGCAACTTTGCAGTACAATCCGGAAACGATGATGCAGCTTGCTGCCATGGTAAAAAACGTGGATCTTCCGAAATATTTAACTTCAGTAGGCGTGAATACGGATCAGGTGATTGTAGGCGAACTGAAATACTACAAGAATCTGGACAAGTTCCTTACCGCGAAAAACCTTCCGCTGATCAAAGATTACATGAAATTTCATTTGATCTCGGGCAGTGCAAGTTACCTTACGAAAGATCTGGACCAGAAAAAATTCGATTTTTACGGCAAATATCTGAGAGGACAACAAGAGCAGAGAGCGCAAAACAAACGCGGCTTTGAAGTCATTAACGGTGTTTTAGGCGAAGCTTTCGGTAAGTTGTATGTAGAGAAATATTTCCCCGCTTCCGCAAAAACGCAGATGGTGGAACTCATCGACTATCTGAAAAAAAGTTTTGCTTCGCACATCACCAATTTAGCATGGATGTCGCCTGTAACCAAGGAAAAAGCGTTGAACAAACTCAACAAATTTACGGTGAAAGTTGCTTATCCGGACAAATGGAAAGATTACTCCAAACTCACCATCAACTCGGAGGCTAACGGCGGAACTTTATACAAAAATCTTCAGAATGTAACGGCGTGGCAATACCAGAAAGATCTGGACAAAATTGGGAAACCTGTGGACAAAACCGAATGGGGTATGTCGCCACAAACCGTAAACGCCTACTACAATCCGTTGAACAACGAGATCGTTTTCCCGGCCGCAATTTTACAGCCACCATTCTTTAATCCGAATGCGGATGCAGCCATTAATTTTGGCGGAATCGGAGCCGTAATCGGTCACGAAATGACGCACGGATTCGACGATTCCGGCGCACAGTTCGACGCCGACGGCAATCTTGTCGACTGGTGGACCGCAGAAGATAAAGCGAACTTCGAAAAAGCCACAAAAGCGCTCGCCGCGCAGTACGATAAGTATGAACCGGTAAAAGGAACTTTCGTGAACGGAACCTTTACAAACGGGGAGAACATTGCCGATTTGGGTGGCGTTAATATTTCGTACGATGCGCTTCAAATGTATCTGAAAGATCACGGAAATCCCGGATTAATCAGCGGCTATACGCAGGATCAGCGCTTTTTTATGAGTTGGGCAACCGTTTGGCGAACTTTGCAAAAAGAAGCTTCGCTCCTCAATCAGATTAAAACCAACGAGCATTCACCGGGACTTTACAGAGCGACCGGACCTTTGGTAAATACCGATGCTTTCTATAAAGCTTTTGATGTGAAGGAAGGCGACAAGCTTTACAAAAAACCCGAAGACCGTATTAAAATCTGGTAAGTTTTGGGACTAAATAATTTGAAATCACTCCATTTTGGGGTGATTTTTTTGGGGCGTATCCTTCAGTCGGTCTTTACGCGCTCGCTTCGCTCGCGCTCCAATCCCTCCTTCAGGCCGCGCTTTCCGCTTTATCTTTTTTTGCCTGGCTACCGCCCGGCAAAAAAAGGATGCCGCTGCAATCGCTTACGCAATAGGAGGCGCTTAAGTATGACAATTCCGCAAAATATTAACTATCTTTGAAATAAATCAAAAATCACCATCAGTCTTATGAAAAAAATAACAATTGCTGTGCTTGCTTTTTCAGGTAGCGTATTTCTTAATTCCTGCGCCACCACGACGTCCGCGACGCAGGAAAGCGAGCAAACGCCCGTAGAAACGAAAGCCGCCATCGCCGAAGAAGGGCTCAATCTTTCCTATATGGATTCCATTGTCCGCCCACAGGACGATTTCTTTAATTACGTTAACGGGAACTGGATGAAAACGGCCACGATTCCCGCAGACAAATCCAGTTGGGGAAGTTTCAACGCGCTTCGAGAAGATGTAGATAATTCTTCGTTAGAAATTTTGAATAAAATTCTGACAGACAAATTCGAAGCCGGCTCCGAAGGACAAAAAATTCAAAACCTTTACGGCTCTTACATGGATTGGGACAAGCGCAACGCCGACGGTATTAACCCGATCAAGAGCGATTTGCAAAAAATCGATAACATCAAATCGGTTGCGCAATTACAAACTTATTTAACCGAAGCCACGAAAACCGGCGATAATCCTTTCTACGCGTGGCGTGTGGGTGCCGACATGAAAAACTCCGTCATGAACGCTGTTTATTTGGGTGGCGCTTCCTTAGGTTTGGGTCGCGATTATTATCAGAAAGAAAATGACGCGAACACGAAAACCTTAGCAGAATACAAAAACTATTTGGCGCAGCTTTTCGAAACCATTGGTTATAAAAATGCCGATCAAACCGCCCAGCGCGTAGTCGCTTTCGAAAAACAACTGGCCAACGATATGTTGACGAACGAGCAAAACCGCGATGCTAATTTGCGGTACAACCCGAAAACATTGCCGGAACTTTCAAAAATGGTGAAGCACGTAGATCTTCCGAAATATTTAACGGACGCCGGTGTAAAAACCGATAAAGTGATCGTAAGCCAACTGAAATATTACCAGAACATGGATTCTTGGATGAATGAAAGAACGCTGCCGCTCCTGAAAGAATATATGAAGGCGAGAATGGTTTCTAGCAACGCAGGGAATTTGAACAAAGCATTGGACGATATCAGTTTCAATTTCTACTCCAAATACCTTCAGGGTCAGGAAGAGCAGAGAGCCATGAACAAAAGAGGTTTGGGCGTTATTAATGGTGTTTTGGGCGAAGCTTTCGGTAAATTGTATGTAGAGAAATATTTCCCGGCAGCAGCCAAAAGCCAAATGGAAACCTACATCAGTTATCTGAAAAAATCCTTCCAGCAACACATCGCAGACAACGACTGGATGTCGCCGGAAACAAAAGTGAAAGCCCAGGAAAAACTCGCGAAATTCTCCGTGAAAATCGCCTATCCCGATACATGGAAAGATTATTCGAAACTGCAGCTAACGTCGCCCGATGATGGTGGAACTTATTTTACCAATCTGCAGAACATCAGTGCGTGGCAGTATGCTAAAAACCTGGATAAAGTCGGAAAACCCGTCGATAAAACGGAGTGGGGAATGTCGCCACAAACCGTGAACGCTTATTACAGCGGTTCTAACAACGAAATCGTTTTCCCGGCGGCGATTTTGCAGCCTCCTTTCTTTAATTTCAAAGCAGATCCGGCCGTTAACTTCGGTGGAATCGGTGCCGTGATCGGACACGAAATCTCCCACGGTTTTGATGATTCGGGTTCGCGTTTCGACGGCGACGGAAACCTGAACAACTGGTGGACGGATGCCGACCGCAAAAATTTCGACGAAAAAGTTGGTCAACTGGCGGAGCAATACAATGCTTACGAACCTGTAAAGGGAAGTTTCATCAACGGTAAGTTTACGAGTGGTGAAAACATTGGCGATCTTGGCGGTGTCGCGGTGGCTTACACCGCGCTGCAAATGTATTTGAAAGATAAAGGCGATCCGGGACCCATTAGCGGATTCACGCAGGACCAAAGATTTTTCATGAGCTGGGCAACCGTTTGGCGCACCAAATCGACGGAGAAATACATGGTAAACCAGGTGAAAACCGATCCACATTCCCCGGGATATTTCCGCGCTTTTGCGCCGTTGGTGAATCAGGATTCCTTCTATAAGGCGTTCGACATCAAGCCAGGCGACAAATTATACCGCGCGCCGGAAGAACGGATTAAGATCTGGTAAAATTTAGATTGTAAATATTCAGAACCCTTTCAGCCTTTCAAAGGCTGAAAGGGTTTTTTATTGCAGATGATGCAGTTTTTTAAGAAACAGAGTTACGAATTTCTCCTAATATTTCCCTTAAAAAGCTATATTTGTAAAAAACAAGATGTTAGATTTTCTCGACGGAATGGAGCCGCTCCAAAAAGGATTTTGGTATATCGCGCTCATCACCAGTTTAATATTTTTGGTTCAAACCATTCTTACTTTTATCGGCAGCGATTCGTCGGACAGCGTAAATGCTGATTTCGATGGCAATCTGGATCATGCAGATGCTCCTTTTCAATTATTTTCTTTCCGGAATTTAGTCAACTTTCTCCTCGGATTTGGGTGGACCGGAGTTGCCTTCTTCCACACAATTACAAACAAAACGCTCCTTGTAACGCTCGCTTTCGCGGTAGGAGTCGCATTCATTTTTATCTTCTTTCTTCTGATTGTGCAGATTATGAAACTCACAGAAGACAATACGTTTAACATTCAAAATTTAGCCGGAAAAAGTGGCGAAGTTTATCTTACGATTCCGGCAGGAATGTCGGGGAAAGGAAAAGTGTTAATCTCTGTGAATGGCTCTAATCACGAACTTCAGGCGATGACGCGTTCTGAAATCCCCCTGCTTTCCAGCCGATCGGTAAAAGTAGTAGAAATCTCCGAGGGTATTTTAATCGTAGCTCCCGTATAAATTCAAACAAAATAAACTATGTATATGTCTGGAACAATTATTCTCATTTTAGTAGCGGTATTCGTCTTTTTCGTTACTTTTTTAGCCCTGATTTCACGTTATAAAAGATGTCCGTCCGACAAAATTTTGGTCATCTATGGTCGAACTGGCGGATCCTCTGCCAAATGCATTCATGGTGGCGGCGCGTTTGTGTGGCCGGTTATTCAGGATTACGCTTATCTTGATCTGAAACCCATTTCAATTGACACCAATTTAACAAATGCCCTTTCTAAACAAAATATTAGGATTGATGTTCCGTGTCGCTTTACCATTGCCATCTCTACGGAACCCGATACCATGGGAAATGCCGCAGAAAGATTGTTGGGCCTCACTCCGGAGCAGATCCAGGAATTGTCTAAAGATATCCTTTTCGGCCAGCTGCGTTTGGTAATTGCAACAATGACCATTGAAGAAATTAATACGGATCGTGATAAATTCCTTGATAATATTTCTAAAAATGTCGATACCGAATTAAAGAAAATCGGGTTGAAACTGATCAATGTAAATGTGACCGATATCAGAGATGAATCCGGTTACATTGAAGCTTTAGGAAAAGAAGCTGCTGCAAAAGCCATAAACGAAGCGAAAATTTCCGTGGCCGAGCAAGAAAAAATCGGGGAAACGGGGAAAGCTTCAGCAGACCGCTCCAAAGATATTGAGATCGCCGAAACAAATCGTGATCGTGATGTCCGCATTGCGGTTACTCAAAAAGACAGAGAAGTAAGTATTGCCGCCGCAGAAAAAGATGAATCCATCGGAAAAGCCGAAGCCATGCGCGAATCCAGGATTGCGACTTCTCTCGCGAATTCCATTGCCGTTGAGGGAGAAAACAACGCGAAAATTACCATCGCAAATTCCGATGCACAAAGACGGGAAAAAGAGGCAGAAGCTCTTAAAATCGCGATGACCGCAGAAAAAGTGCAGGCAGCAGAAGCTTTGGAAGAATCCTATTTAGCAGAACAGAAAGCAGAAACAGCCAGAGCCGAAAGGGAACGCTCTACGCAACTGGCAAACGTTGTGGTGCCGGCTCAGATTTCCAAGCAGAAAATAATTATAGATGCAGAGGCAGATGCAGAAAGAATTCGATTAAATGCAAAAGGTGAAGCCGATGCTATTTTCTTAAAGATGGAAGCCGAAGCAAAAGGTCTTTATGAGATCCTGACGAAGCAGGCCGAAGGTTATGATGCGGTGGTAAAGGCTGCGGGTGGCGATGCCAAAAACGCCTTCCAGCTCTTGCTGATCGAAAAACTACCGGAACTAGTGAAAACGCAGGTTGAAGCCGTGAAAAATATTAAGATCGATAAAATTACGGTTTGGGACAGTGGCAATAACGGCGACGGAAATAACTCCACCGCCAATTTTGTGTCCGGAATGATGAAAACGGTGCCGCCTCTTAATGATCTTTTTAATATGGCGGGATTAAACCTGCCGGATTATCTGAAGGGAAAATCTGATGATGAAACAAATCGATACCCTGCACAAAAACACCCAGCGGTAACCAAAGAGGTAAAGTCCGAAATTAAACCTCAAATGCCGGAGAACGGTAACAACCCCACTTAAATTTATAAATAATGGGTAATCCGATTACTTTCCAAAAAAATATCCTCATTAAAAACCCGCTAACCCGGGATTTTTTGGCCGATGCCTTTTACCCCGAAAACATTGAAAAGCTGCCACTTGTAGTTTTTGCGCACGGCTACAAAGGTTATAAAGACTGGGGTGCCTGGGATTTGATGGCGGAAAAATTTGCCGAAGCCGGTTTCTTTTTTGTTAAATTTAATTTTTCGCATAACGGAACAACGGTTGAACAACCCAAAGATTTCGGCGATTTAGAAGCTTTTGGACATAATAATTTCTCCAAAGAAATGTCGGATTATGATGAGGTTTTAAATTACTTCGAAAAGCATCCAAACGTAGATCCCGAAAAAATTGCCATTATCGGGCACAGTCGTGGTGGTGGAATTTCGGTGATCAAAGCTTTCGAAGACGAGCGTATAAAGTTGTTGATCTCGCTTGCGGGGGTGAGTAATTTTAAATACCGTTTTCCGAACCAGCAGCGTTTTGAAGACTGGAAAACTTCCGGCGTAATGTATTCCGAAAATAAAAGAACGCACCAGCAAATGCCGCATTACTTTCAGTTTTTTGAAGATTTTGAACAGAACGAAGAGCGTTTTACCATTCAATATGCCGCGCAGCATTTCGAGAAGCCTTTTTTAATAATTCAGGGAACAGATGACGATGCAGTGAAGGATAAAGAAGCCTTTTTGCTGAATGAATGGTGCAAAACTTCGGAATTGGTATTGATAGAAAACGCCAATCACACCTTCGGCGCGAAAGAACCGTGGGCGCAAACTGAACTGCCCCCTGAATTAAATAAAGCAACTTCTGAAATGATCGCTTTTTTAAAGGCGCATCTGTAAGTTTTAATATGAATAAAATTTAATATAAAATTTCTTCTGATTTGGTGTAGTTTTATCGGTTCAAAATTTAATCAATGATGCTTTTATCGGTCCTCGAATTTCCGGATTTTGCGCAGCCCCAAATTTGGATCAGTTTACTCACGCTTACTTTTTTGGAAATCATTCTGGGGGTCGACAATATTATCTTCATCTCCATCATTTCCGATAAATTACCAAAGGAAAAACAAAAGTTTGCGCGGAATTTGGGTTTAACCTTCGCGATGCTTTTTCGCATCGCACTTCTCTTAATGATCAGCTGGATTATCGGGTTGAAGGAAGCAATTGTAACAATTCCGTTCATCGACGAACCCGGAAGCGATTTGCCGCTCTCATTGAGTTGGAAAGACATTATTCTTTTAGTCGGTGGCATTTTCTTAATTGCAAAAAGCACGTTGGAAATTAACGGAAAGATGCAGGGGCACGAGGAAAGTCATGCGCCGAAAAAAGCCGCTTCTACGTTGATGACGATGGTAATAGTTCAAATTATTTTAGTCGATATGGTTTTCTCCCTCGATTCCATTCTTACCGCGATTGGTTTGGTGGATAATGTGGTTTTGATGATTATCGCGGTGGTGATTTCGATTGGAATGATGATGGCTTTTGCCGGCCCGATTTCGAATGTCATCAATAAATATCCGAGTTTACAGATTCTTGCGCTTTCATTTTTAGTGGTGATCGGCGTTATGTTGGTTGCGGAAGGAATTCACCAACACGTGAGTAAAAATATTATTTATTCGTGTTTGGCTTTCAGTTTGCTCGTCGAATTTTTAAATATCAGATTTCGAAATAATCAAAATAAAAAACAACTGAAATTAAATCCTGATCTGAATAAAGATTTAAGCCTTAAAGAAGATGATAACTAATAAAAAAAGAGTGAATTTTTTCACTCTTTTTTATTAATACGGAAATAGGTCGGTTTTAAATTACTAAAATTCTCCACGCCTCCGCAATTTTGCTGTCGCCAAGAAGTTTCTGGGCTTCCAAATGTTTACTTTCCTCTCCGTAAAATTTTCCCGCGGGCAATTCTTCTGTGTTGGCGAGCATTCCCAAATCGTTGCCGGTAAAGATTTTACTTAATTTAATTTCATCCGGCAGTCGATCGAAACCTATTCCTTTTGTAATTAATGGTTTCGGCACTTCGAAAAGGTTATCTGCATTGTTTCTGGAATACCAGTTTCCGCCCAGTCTTGCAACGAGATCCAACTTTTGCTGATCTAAGTTTCCGTCATCATTCAGATATTCTTCGCGCACATGGATTTTGACGATTTCGCAGATAACAAGATTTCCAGCGCCGCCTTCGGTGCCTAAATGTTTTATTTCGAGAACTTTGCATTCTAAATTTACGGGACATTCTTCGATCAGTTTCGGCCGAATTAAATCTGCGTCTTTCATCGTTAAACCCGCTTTGATGAACTCGTTTTCGGCTTTTGAATATTCTGTTGAAGCGAGCGAAATTTGCTGCACGATTTTATAATTTACAATTCCAATTACCACTTCCGGAACCTCCAGAACGTTTTCCAGCGTATGTTTCGTTGTGTTGTCGCGCACTCTTCTCGCCGGCGAAAAAATGACAACCGGCGGATTGGAACTGAACATATTGAAAAAACTGAAAGGGCTCAAATTGATGTTGCCCTCTTGATCAACCGTGGAAGCCAAAGCGATCGGTCGCGGCGCAATCGCTGTCTGCAGAAGCGTTTGCAGTTGAAAATTGTTAAGTTCTTGAGGTGAGATTGTTTTCATATTTTGGAAGTGACTCTTTAACACATAAGTCATATAAGTTTAAGTGGAGTATTTTGAGAATATTTTAGATCACATCAGCGTGTTTAAGATACCGTTATTTTAAAGTTGCAAAATATTTGCTGACAAAAGTTTCATGCCCTTCATAATAAAGATTATTTACATTAAAATTGACCAAGATAGATTTCGGAATCTTTAATAAATTCATATAGTTTATTGTTTGAGAGCGATGTACATTATTTAGATCAGTAACGGATTTTATCTCTAAAATAATTAAATTTTCAATCAGAAAATCACATTTTACCTTACAATTAATAATCTTGCCTTTGTAATTTAGCGGAATTTCGAGTTCTGATTTGTATTGCAATTTAAGTAGATCCAATTCCTTTTTTAAACATTCATGGTAAACATTTTCAAAAAGGCCGGGTCCTACAATTTTGTGAACTTCTATACATGCCCCCGTAATTTTATACGTCAGTTCATTGATGTATTTCTGGGTTATTTCCATAAAATAAAATTTGAACTTTCAAACTAATGTGATCTTATGTCGACTAAAATGTGCGGAGTGAAAAGTATACTTATGTGTTAACAAGCACTAAGGTTTAATTCGCAGGCAAGATTTTTCCCGATACTTCCCCAAAACCCACTCTCATTCCGTCTTTCTCCGCATAACCGCGCATGATCACCGTATCATTATCATCTATAAATTTTCTTTCCTGTCCGTCGTTCAGTTTTAAGGGATCAGTTCCGCGCCAGGTGAGCTCCAGCATCGAGCCGAAAGATTTCGGATTTTCGCCTGAAATGGTGCCGGAAGCATACAGGTCGCCGACCTCCACATTACAACCATTTACAGTATGATGCGCCAGTTGCTGCGTCATATTCCAGTACATAAATTTATAATTGCTTTCGGAGATCAGGTTTTCAGTGCCGTTTTCGGGCTGCAGATAAACTTCAAGATTGATATCGAAATTTTTGTCGCCCTCAAATTTTAAGTAATCTAAAACTTCCGGTTCCTGTTTTGGAGATTCGGTGCGGAAAGGTGCCAAAGCTTCTAAAGTGACCACCCAGGGAGAAATGGAACTGCCGAAATTTTTACCTAAAAATGGTCCAAGCGGCACATATTCCCAACTTTGGATATCGCGCGCGGACCAGTCATTGAAAATAACCATTCCAAAAATCGCATCTTCTGCTTCAGAAGTGGAAATGCTTTCACCCATTTCGGTGTGTTTATTCACCACAAAGGCCATTTCCAGCTCAAAATCCAGTTGCTTGCAGGGCCCAAAAATAGGCGCGTCCAGATCTGCGGGTTTTGTTTGCCCTTTCGGACGGATGATGTCGGTACCGGAAACCACGATGGAGGAAGCGCGGCCATGATAGCCGACCGGGAGGTGTTTCCAGTTCGGTAGCAAGGCGTTTCCGGGATCGCGGAACATTTTTCCTACGTTGGTGGCATGTTCGATGCTGCTGTAAAAATCGGTGTAATTGGGGATATGAAGCGGCATCATCATTTTCACGTCATCAAACGCAAAGAAACAGTCTTTGATGGATTTTTCATCGTTTGCCAGTTTGGAATTCACAATCAATAATTCCTGAATTTTTAAACGTACGGCGTTTGTTACGGGTTTTCCGAGTTCTATAAATTCATTCAAAGTATAAGCTTCGAAAACATTTTCCGTTATCCCAGCTACGTCATCAAAAAATCCATAATCGTAAAGCGTTGCTAAATCGACCACCATATCGCCGATGCGCGTACAGCAGGCAATATATTCCTGTGCGAAAACGGCCACGCCAAACGGAATATTATGGATGGAAAAATCGGACTTCTGGTCGTAGTTTATAAAAGATTGCATCATTTTTAGGTTTAAAATAAAGGTTCAAAGCGTAAATAAATTTAAACTTCGAACCTTTTGATTATTGCGTATTATTTAGTTCTTATTGATCGCGCTTTCTTCAATCCAGCGCTCCCGCGTATTTACATCCACGAGATAAAGTGTTTTCTTCAGTTTCGTCATCAACAGCGTTTTTGTAATGGGTAAAGCAATTTTTTGCCCTTCTAGTTTGTCTGCGCGTAACGAAATGATGTTGTGCTGCGTTCTCACGATGTCACCCGAAAAAACATTCGACGAAGTTTCACCGGTTTTTTTGTCATCAAACATTTCTACATACGTCGCCAGATTATCTTTAAGGACGATAAAACTTCTTTCCGTATGATCTTCAAAGTCTTTCACCAAGACAAATTTGGTGTCGTCAATATTAACGTTCTTCAGATTTTGGTTAATTCCTCTTCGTGCTTCCAACTGATCCAAAATGGTGTTTATGGAAGCGTATTGCGCCTGAACTGCAGCGGCAGAAATCAGCATTACTGCAGCGCAAAGTATTTTTTTCATTCGTGTTGAATTATATTCTTTGTACAGAATTTCTTTCTGTGGTCTTTTTTGTTAAAGGTTTCCCCGACGTTCCTGTTCTTTTTCCAAAGCTTCAAATAAGGCTTTGAAATTTCCGGCACCAAAACTCTGCGCGCCATGTCTTTCGATAATCTCGAAGAAAAGGGTAGGGCGGTCTTCTACGGGTTTGGTGAAAATTTGAAGCAGATAACCTTCCTCATCGCAATCAATTAAAATTCCGAGGTCCGAAAGTATTTTAAGATCTTCGTTGATGGTTCCCACTCTTTCCGGAACCATTTCATAGTAAGAATTTGGCGGTGCCGGTAAAAATTCAATTCCTCTGGCTTTTAATTCCGTAACTGTTTTCACAATATCTTTTGTTGCCACCGCGATGTGCTGAACACCTTCTCCTTCGTAAAAATCCAGATATTCTTCTACTTGAGATTTGCGTTTTCCTTCCGCCGGTTCGTTGATGGGGAATTTAGCAAAACCGTTTCCGTTGCTCATCACTTTCGACATTAGCGCGGAATATTCCGTGTTGATCTGCTTATCATCGAAACTTAAGATATTCACAAATCCCATTACGTCCTCATACCATTTCACCACTGGAACCATTCTGTCCCAATCTACATTTCCAACACAATGGTCTACATATAAAAGTCCCACGTCGGAGGGATTGTAGGCACTTTCCCATTTCTGGAAGCCGGGCATGAATTCGCCTTTGTAATTTTTTCTTTCAATAAACATGTGCACGGTTTCGCCGTAGGTATAAATTCCAGACATGCGCACTTCGCCGTGTTCGTCCGTTAATGTTTTTGGTTCCAAATAAGGTCTTGCACCACGTTTGGTCGTTTCTTCAAAAGCCGAATAAGCATCGTCAACCCAAAGCGCTAAAACCTTCACGCCGTCGCCATGTTTTTTCTGATGTTCGCAAATTGGAGAATCGGAATTCAACCCCGAAGTTAAAACCAACCGGATTTTTCCCTGCTGAACGACGTAAGACGCTCTGTCGCGCACACCGGTTTCGGGTCCCGCATACGCAACGGACTGAAATCCGAAGGCGGTTTTATAGAAATGCGCTGCCTGCTTGGCGTTTCCTACGTAAAATTCGATATAATCTGTTCCGTTAATGGGGAGAAAGTTCTCTGCCTGGGCTATTTTTTCGGCGAAAGTAAGTGTTGACATTTTCTTTTATTTTAGATATGCCAATTTACGAAAATTTTTAGGTTTAAGGAAAATCTACCGCGTCCATCTTCTTTACGGATTTATTTTGAATGCAGGCACGTTCGTATTTTTTAGAAAGAAAAAAATCCCGAAAAATTCCGGGATTGGTGTTGATTAAAGGCATTTAAACCTTTCAAAAGTCGCTTTTTCCAACATTTCGCGATCGTCGGGATGCGAGATTTCGATAAGAGCTTTGGCGCGTTGTTTTAAACTTTTGCCGTAAAGATAAGCCGTACCAAATTCCGTTACCACCCAATGAATGTGGCCTCTCGTTGTAACCACGCCGGCGCCTTGCTTGAGGTAAGGGACAATTCTCGGGACGCCTTTTTTGGTTCGGGAAGAAATGGCGATGATGGGTTTTCCACCTTCAGAAAGTGCCGCGCCGCGCATAAAATCCATCTGTCCGCCGATTCCGCTGAACTGGAAAGTGCCGATGGAATCTGCGCAAACCTGTCCCGTCAAATCAATCTCGATGGCAGAATTGATGGCGACCATTTTCTTGTTTTTCATGATGTTGATGGGATAATTCACGTGTTCCACATCCATAAAAGAAAAGGAAGGATTATCGTGAATGTAATCGTATAATTTCCGGGTGCCAAAGGCAAAACTCGTGATGGTTTTGTTCAGATGCGTGCCTTTGAATTTATTATTGACAATATCTTTCGCCACGAGATCGACAATTCCGTCGCTGATCATTTCTGTATGAACACCAAGATCTTTGTGATTGTGCAGGCATTTTAAAACCGCATCCGGAATCGTGCCGATACCCATTTGCAAAGTGCTGCGGTCATCGATGAGTTCGGCTACGTTTTGCCCGATTCTCATTTCTTCTTCGCCCACTTTTGCGCCGTAATCGATGGTCAGCAATTCTTCTTCATGCCACACCATTTTATCGATTTTGGTATGATGAATCATGCCGTCGCCGTGCGTTCTCGGGAGCCGTGGATTAACCTGTGCGATCACAATTTTTGCCGTATCCACGGCACTTCTGGCCACGTCGACAGAAGTTCCGAGTGTGCAGTAACCCTGCTGATCCGGCGGACTTACGGTGACCATCGCCACATCGATGGGTAAAATTCCGTTTTTAAAGAGGAGCGGAATTTCACTGAGGAAAACCGGCACGAAATCGCCGCGCTCCGAATTAACCGCTGCGCGCACGGGCGTTGAAACGAAGAGCGAATTGATGTAAAAACTGTCTTTATACTGCGGTTTTGCAATTTCCACATTTCCCTGCTGCGTGATGGAAACAAATTCCACATTGCGAAGCCGGGAGGACTGTCGCGCTAGTTCGTCGATGAAAAAATTCGGTGTGCAGGCGCTGCCGTGGGAAAAAATTCTGTCGCCGCTTTTGATCAGAGAAACTGCTTCTTCGGCACTTACGTATTGGCTCATTCGTTATTTTTTTTAAAGTTTAAATTGATCCGTTTTCCTGTATCAAATTTACCTATTCCGCTTCGGATTCTTCCTGAGCAAAATCAGTTTATGGGAAATTTTTCAACGGTCGTCGTGTCTTTTCTAAGTTTTAACTTTTTTGATGTAAATTATTTTTAAACATCAAAAGAAAAAGCCAACCCGAAAGTCAGCTTCTTTATTGGTGTTTTTAAAATTTATTCTTGCAGCCGGTCTTTCAAACTGTGATCTTCACCTTCCAGCCAGGAAGTTTTGTAGGTGGGATCTTCAATTTTAAGGGCTTCTTCCGTCAGTTTAAAAGGTCGGAAAGGATCGATCATCACTGCAAATTCTTCCGTAGATTTTTTGCCAATGCTTCTTTCCATTGCTCCCGGATGTGGTCCGTGAACAATTCCACCCGGATGCAGCGTAAAGTCCATCAGATCGATATGGTTTCTGCTCATAAAATCTCCTTCGGTATAGAATAAAACCTCGTCAGAATCGATGTTGGAATGATTGTACGGCGCCGGGATGGAAAGCGGGTGATAATCGTACATTCTCGCCACGAAGGAACAAACAACAAAGTTATGGGCTTCAAAAGTCTGATGAACAGGCGGTGGTTGATGAATTCTTCCCGTAATGGGCTCGAAATTTTTAATGTTAAATTTAAAAGGATAAAAATAACCATCCCATCCGACAACATCAAACGGGTGCGTGGCGTAAATGAAATCCCAGATCTGGTTTTCTTTTTTTACTTTGATGAGGAAATCGCCCTTTTCATCGATGGGTTCCACGTAAGTTGGCGCAATAATATCGCGTTCGCAAAAGGGTGAATGTTCCAAGAGCTGGCCGAACTCATTGCGGTAACGTTTTGGCGTATAGATTGGCGAATGACTTTCCACAATTAGAAAGACATTGTTTTCCGTGTTAAATTCCATCTGATAAATGGTTCCGCGCGGAACGATTAGATAGTCGCCCACGGAAAATTCGATATTTCCGACAAATGTTTTCATGGTTCCGCTTCCTTCATGTACGAAAAGAAGTTCGTCGCACTCCGCGTTTTTGTAGAAGTAATCTGTGGATTTTCGGGGCTTTGCAAGACCCATTTTCAAATCGTTGTTTAACATGAGGATCTTTCGGCTGTCCAGAAAATCGTCTTCCGCGGTCACGTTCATGCCTTTAAACATGCGCGGCGTTACGTTTTTCTCTACGGCAATCTTCGGCGTAACATCTTTCGGTTCGCTGATGGATTTGATTTGCGTAGGGCGGTGGATATGGTAAAGCAAGGAGGAAATTCCGTGAAATCCTTCGGTCCCGAAAAGCTGCTCATAATAGAAATTATCTTCTTCGGATTTGAAAACGGTATGTCGTTTCGGCGGAATTTTTCCGGAGTGATGATATCTCATTTTTTACTACTTTTTGATGTTATGTAAAATTAATGAAATTTTCAGACTTTCGGAAAATGATTTTTAAGGTGAAAGTTCTGCGGAAATTTTTAAGAAAAATCAGGCAAAACTCATTACCGGTTCGTAGAATTCTTCTTCCATGATGCCAAATTGCTGGCAAAGTAATTTAATGCCGTCCAAATTGCGAATAAGATCTTCGTTACCGGACGTAAGCGGAATAGAGCCCATTTCTGTAGAGAGCGTGATTTGGGTGTTGTCTTTTTGAAAATTGGAAAGCGCAAACGGTAGTTTTCGGAAAAAGTTCGTAGAACTTTCTACCACGTTGTCAAATTTTTCGGAGTAGATCAGAACGCCGCCCGGAGTTATGTTCTGAAGAAGCCCGTCAGCGGTTTGCAGGTCGATTTCATCCGAAACCAGAACGATATTGGGTTTAAAAGCTGCTGCTTCTTCAAGCCTGGAAGTTTCAAAAACAACAAAATCATGGTCTTCTCTTTTAGAAAAGCCGTTGTTTGAAAAAAAATCGAAGTCTTTGTGATAAAATTCTAAAACCTGCACCGTTAACTGCGAAACCGCCGGTTGCGATGTATAAATCAGGACGCGGGTTTTATTTTGAGAGTAGGTCAGGAGATCAGCAGGGAAAGTCGTCATTCAACAAAATTATTTTTTGGTGGTTTCCGTTTTAACTTTAGCGTTAATAATCTGCCGAAAACTTGCGACAACTGCTTCCCAACGCGGTTTATCCTTTTCCATAATAAAAGAAGCATCGCTTTTGCTGCCGGAATTTTCGCCTGTTTTCACATTGACTGATGTCGCAACATTATCGTACACTTTTTTGTAGTCTTCCTGAATCGTGCGAAAATTATTTTGCGCAATTACGGTTTCTAAATTCTGCACTTCGTCATTTGAAAGCTTAAAATCTTTTTTAATATTTTTTCCCTGTCCTTCAAAAGAGTAATGCGCTGTATTGCCTTTGATTAAAAGATTTTCGTAGATAGGCGCAAATCCGCCACTTCGCGAGTAGCTGTAATCGAAATCCGAATATTTGTTTTGCGTTTTACAACCCGTTAAAATCACTAATAAAAATACAAAAAGGATATTTCTCATGAATCGGTTTTATCTGGTTAATGCTCTGTTTCTGTTTTTTGTGCTTTTAATTCTTTATCGTAGTCGTGCAGAATATTAAATTCTTCGGTTTGTTCGATGGCGACCATTATTTTGTGCATGATGGTGTGGGAATCATCTTTATCATAATCGATATCGATCGGTTTTTTAAATTCCATCGTCGGTTTTACACCGGTTACTTTCACCCGAAGGCCTTTTTTATCAAACGCTCTTCTAAAGCCGTTTATTTTGATGGGGATTACGATCGGCCGCTGGTTCTTAACCAATTTCGCCGTTCCTTTTCTGCCTTGTGCAAATGCCGATGTTGTGCCTTGCGGAAAAGTAATAACCCAGCCATTGTCCAGGGCTTTCATAATATTTTCAACTTCGGTAAGATCTACCATTCGATTTACATTTTCGCCTTCAGCGCGCCAGGTTCTTTTTACGGTTACGGCGCCCGCAAGTTTGAAAATTTTGGGCATAAAACCTTTATTCATGGTTTCTTCCGCAGCCACATAGTAAAAATCGACTTTTGGATTGAGTAAGTAAATCGGATTTTTGATGGAATTGAGGTAACCGTTGTTGACGGCACAAAAGGCGTGATACATGGCAGCAACATCGGCGAAATACGTCTGGTGATTCGACACGAACAGGACGTTGGAATCGGGCAGATCGACCAGGTTTTCGGTTCCCGTGATTTTCAATTTATTAAAACCGTTAAATCGTCTGTAGGAAACCATTCCCAAAGCAAAAATAATCAGTCTTTTCAGGAAATAGAGATTACCGAAAGCGTCGGTGAATATATTTTTCTTCGCCATTATCTAATTAACATAATCCGCGAATTTACAAATTTTTCAGCAAGTGGCTAAATTCACTTAAGATCATCGACGTTGCGCCCCAAATGATGTAATTATTGAAGTTGATCACGGGAACTTCCACGCCGCGCGACGTTGGCAGAACCCTCATTTCGGGCTTTTCCGACAGACTCAAAAGAGCAGTCACAGGAAATTCGATGAGTTCTACGGCTTCGGTTTTTTGAAGAAAAAATTCAGGGTTCTTTTTGGTGTACGAAACAAATGCCCGCACGTAAAAGTTGCTTGGCGGAATATAAATAGGCGACATTTCGCGGATAATCCGGTTGTAATGCATTTCGATGCCCATTTCTTCCCAAGTTTCTCTTTTAGCTGTTTGCTCGAAATTTTCGTCGGAATCTTCTTTTTTCCGCCCGGAAGAGAAATCTGGCCGCTATGTCGGTCGCGCTCGTTTGCCGTTCGCACCATCAGCGGAAAATACCATTCGTTATTTTTTAAGTAAAGCAGAATATCTACCGCGGCAAACTTCGGGTTTTTAGCTAAAATTTGGTCGTACGTGAAAATTGGTCTGTATGGTGGCGAATAAATTTGGTGGGCATTTTCGCCTTCCAGCCTGGCATTTTGTATTTTTTTGAGTAAATCTCTTCCGAAAACTTCCATACTTCAAATTTAAAGAAAGCAATTGCCAATCTGTTTTAAAGAAAGGTTAAAATTTGCAGCGCGCCGCAAAAAAAACTGCGGTAAATAATGTACCGCAGTTTCTAATTTTGTTCAGAGTTTCTTCTTAGTTGGAATAACTCATCAATTCCGTTTTGTCGGCATTAATCAGTTTGTATTCCAGATATTTAAAAGAATCCCGTGGAATAATGGTAACCCATTTTTTGTATTTTAAAAACCATTTTACCTGAATGCTGAGGAAACCTTTGGTTAAGTAAGCCTCAACGAAAGGATGAACATGCAGAAATATCTTGCCTTTTTCGGTTTGAATAATATTTCGGATCACTTCTTCCATTCGTTCCACCACAACAATTGGGGCGAGAATTTCGCCGTCGATATTGGGGTTTTCTTCTTTGGTTTCTATTTGATTTTCTGGTCGCGTTCGTTGTCGCGTTAGCTGGATGAGCCCAAATTTGCTCGGGGGTAAAATTTTGTGGCGCGCTTTGTCACGTTCCATCTCGGATTTCAGGTGTTCGAAAAGATCTCTGCGATGTTCAGCGTTCGTCATGTCGATAAAATCTACAACGATAATTCCGCCCATATCCCGCAGTCGCAACTGGCGGGCAATTTCGGTGGCGGCCATTTTATTGACGTTTAAGGCATGTTCGTTTTTCGCTGCGTTTCCGGAGGAAATATTGTTACCGGAATTAACGTCGATGACGTGGAGCGCTTCTGTATGCTCGATCACAAGATAGGCACCTTTGGAACTTGGAATGTTAACGTGCTTGCCGAAACTTTGTTTCAGCTGCTTTTCTACGTTATAATATTCCATTAAAGGAATGGGTTTATCGTAAAACTGCACAATGTTTTTTCTTTCCGGCGCAATGACTTCAATGTAGTTTCGCATTTCGTCAACCATCTGCTCATCATCGCAAATAATGGAAACGAAATCTGCATTAAAATTGTCGCGCAAAATAGAGGAGGCTTTATCCTGTTCACTGAGAACTTTACTCGGAACTTTATTTTTCTGAAGGTTTTTGAAGGTGTTCTCCCACTTCTGAATGAGTTGATTCATATCGTTGTGGAGTTCAGCAACTTTTTTCCCTTCGGCCACGGTTCGAATGATTACGCCAAAACCTTCCGGTTTGATGCTTTCGATCAACGTTCGTAAACGCTCTCTTTCTTCCGCATTGGCGATCTTTTTGGAGATCGAAACGCTTCTGTCGAAAGGGATCAGAACGAGAAACCGACCCGTCAAGGAAATCTGGGTAGAAATTCGTGGGCCTTTTGTGGAGATGGGTTCTTTTGTAATTTGAAGAATAACGCTGTCGTCCTTGGAGAGCACTCTTTCGATATTTCCGTTTTTATCGATTTCTTTTTGAACTTCAAAGTTTTTCAACGAAGAATTTTGCTGTTTTTTAGAGATCGTGTCCTGCAGAAATTTTTTGTACGTGAGTAATTGCGGTCCCAGATCCTGGTAATGCAGAAATGCATCTTTTTCGTACCCAATGCTAACAAAAGCAGCATTAAGATTGGGAGCCAGTTTTTTAACCTTACCGATAAATAGATCACCTACCACAAAGTCGCTCTTATCCTCCTGTTCGTGGAGTTCGAAAAGGCGGCCGTCTTCGAGCAGGGCAATTTTAGATTGCGCATCTTCATGTGATATTATCAGTTCTTTCTTCATTTGTAATAGTACGGAATTAAAAAATTTAGGGATTAAGGGATTTAGAATTCGATTCCAAAACTCAATTTTAAAATTTTAATTATTTCTGGATTTTAAGTGTTTTTACCGCGAAAAGGGGCGAAATTTACGGCTCTTAGTCCGTATGCCACTTCTAAATCTGAGGTAAAACAAAAATATAGTCGGTGAAATTTTATACTATATAAAAACACCAACTATATTGTTATATTGTAAATCGCGAATAGATTATTTTTTCTTGTGTCTGTTCGCTCTTCTTCTTTTCTTTCTTTTGTGGGTCGCTACCTTGTGTCTCTTTCTTTTCTTTCCGCTTGGCATAATTTAAATTTTTTTGTTTGTAACTTATATTCTTTGTTTGTTAATTATTTTACTGAAACTTTAGTTTTTACTTTTTCAACGAAGGTTTTCGAGGGCTTAAAAGCAGGGATATTGTGTGCCGGGATTTCGATCGCGGTGTTCTTAGAAATGTTTCTGCCCGTCTTGGCAGCTCTGGTTTTGATGATAAATGAACCGAATCCTCTTAAGTAAACATTCTCTCCGCTATACATTGATGTTCTGATTTCCTGCATGAATGCTTCCACAACCTTCTGAGTTTCATTCTTTTCAGTTCCCAATTTATTTGAGATGGTATTTACCAATTCTGCCTTTGTCATTTCCTTTATTTATTTATATTTTTGGTGTGCAAATATAATAACTATTTTTGAAAACAAAAAAACAAAATGCTGATTTTCTTCACGTTGGTAGGAAACTGCTCGATTGGTACCAAATCCACGGCCGCGATTTACCCTTCCGAAAAACCAACGATCCATACAAGATTTGGATCTGCGAAATTATTTTTCAGCAAACACGCATCGAACAGGGTTTAAATCATTACCGCAATTTTATCGAACGCTTTCCTACCGTTCAACATTTAGCGGAAGCGGAAATCAACGAAGTTCTTTTATATTGGAAAGGTTTAGGCTATTATTCCCGCGCTTTAAATCTTCATAAAGCCTCTTTGCAGATCGTTAACGATTTTGAGGGCATATTTCCGGCAGAATACAATGATATTCTGAGTTTGAAAGGCGTGGGAAAGTACACGGCTGCCGCCATTTCCAGCATCTGTTTTGGGAAGCACATCGCCGCCGTCGATGGTAATTTTTACCGTGTTTTGTCGCGTGTTTTTGCCGATGATTTCGATATTTCCAACTCCAAAGCTTTCGATTACTTTTCAGTACTTGCCTTAAAGATGATGCCCGAAAATGAAGCCGGCCACTTCAACGAAGCCATGATGGATCTCGGTTCCGAAATTTGCAAGCCCAAAAATCCTTTGTGCGGAAGTTGTCCTTTGAACGAGGATTGCCTCGCTTTTAATTTGGGTAAAATTCCTTTATTTCCGGTGAAAACCAAAAAAGCAAAACCAACCAGTTTAGAGCTTACGTACTATTTTGTGGAATACGAAGACCAATTTTTAATCCAACAGCGAAAGGAGGATTTCATCTGGAAAAAACTGTATGAATTTCCAATCGCGGTCCCGGAAGAATTTGAAAGTTACGTTTTCGCGGAGAAGGTTGTTTTACATAAACTCACGCATAAAAATCTAACGATCCATATTAAGAAGACCACCTTACCCTCCGCAAAATTGTTCGCCGATTTTGCCGCGAAAGAAAATTTCACCATTACGGATTTTGAGGAATCTCATGGCAAATCCTTTCCAAAACCGCTGGAAAATTACCTTTCTTTCCTTTATAAAGACATTTATCAGGATTAAGATTGGCTTAATTAGGCTTTTTATTCTCTTTTAGTAATCTAAAACTAATTCGTATTTTTGCGCAATGTTTAAAAAACTCCTGATCATTTTTTTAGGATTGGCTTTAGTTTCCTGTGCCGAAGAGACGCAGCCGAAACCTTCGGGCGACCTGCGGTTAGAGTATCCGACCGCGAAATATGCAGAATTTTCTTCGCCCTGTGATTTTACGTTTGAATATTCCGACTTTGCAAAAATCGAAAATGCGAAAAAGCCGTGCTGGTACTATATTGACTACCCGAAAATGAAGGCCAAAGTCTTCATCACCTATTTTCCCGTTAAAAACGATCTGGCGCTTCACGTAAAAGAATCGGAGAAGATGGTTTACGAACATACCATCAAGGCAAGTTCTATCGACACGAAATCGTTCAGTTATCCCGAACGTAAAGTGTATGGAAACTTTTATGAACTTAAAGGACCCACGGCTTCCAATCTGCAGTTCTTCGTCACAGATTCTACAAGACATTACGTCACAGCCAATTTATATTTCAACTCCAGACCAAAACCAGATTCGCTGGCGCCGGCTGTGGATTATATTAAAAAAGATTTGCTCCATTTGATCGACACTTTTGAGTGGAAGTAATCAGATTCACAATTTAAGGCAAAGACGAGAATCATAAGATGGTTTAAAACTTTTAAATAAAAAAAGAACATTTACAGGGTAACTGCCCATTAATACAATAAAAAATATGAAATTATTAGTCGTAGGATCGGTTGCATTTGACGCCATTGAAACTCCTTTCGGAAAAACAGATAAAATTTTAGGTGGTGCTGCAACTTATATCACTTTGGCATCTTCCGTCCTGAATGTAGAATCTGGCATTGTATCGATTGTTGGCGGCGATTTTCCGCAGTCCGATATGGATATGCTTTCCAGCAGAGGCGTGAACATCGAAGGAATCGAGATCGTAAAAGACGGCAAAACGTTTTTCTGGAGCGGCAAATATCACAACGATTTAAATTCCAGAGACACCTTGGTAACAGAAGTGAATGTTTTGGAACATTTTGATCCCAAAATTCCGGAATCCATGCAGGATGCTGAGATTTTACTGCTCGGAAACCTGCACCCCGGCGTTCAGCTTTCTGTTCTAGAAAAAATGAACACGCGCCCGAAACTGGTTATTTTGGATACCATGAATTTCTGGATGGATTCTGCAATGGATATTCTGCTTCAAATGATTGCAAAAACAGATGTGATCAGCATCAACGATGAGGAAGCGAGACAGCTTTCCGGTGAATATTCTTTGGTGAAAGCCGCGAAAAAGATCCACGAAATGGGTCCGGAATTCGTGATTATTAAAAAAGGAGAACACGGTGCATTGCTTTTTCACGAAGGAAAAATATTTGCCATCCCCGCGCTTCCGTTAGAAGATGTTTTCGATCCAACAGGCGCCGGAGACACTTTCGCCGGAGGTTTTGCCGCCTATTTGGCGAAAAAGGAAGATTTCAGTTTCGAGAATATGAAATCTGCTTTAATCGTAGGTTCGGCAATGGCATCTTTTACGGTTGAAAAATTCGGAACCGAAAGACTACAGGAAATCACAGAAAAGGAATTGGTGGCGCGAATTCAAAATTTTAAAGAATTAACCACTTTCGAGGTAAAAGTTTAACTTTTGGCCCGGCCCTTCATCTCATATTCTTATCAATCCAATTAATTTTCATCTTATAAAGAAGACGGACTTATGAAAAAATTATTTGCTATCGCCTTACTGGCCGCTTTGGGCAATCCCCTGTCTGCGCAGTACATGATCATCGGAAAAGACAGCATTTCTCTGGCTGATTTCAAAAAAGAATATCAGTACGGTCTGGAAAATAACGGAATCGAAAAAACACTCAGCGCGACACAGGATTTCCTTTTGCTTCAGCAGTTTGCAGCACAGAAAAAAATAGATACCACTGCCGCCTTCCGGGAGAAAATGAATGAGAGAGAAGGCGAATTGCGGTCGAAGTTTTTTTATCCGAAAGAAGTCATCAATCCCGTCCTGAACGGCTATATGAAGGATAATCAAACCGAAAAGGAAGTTCAGGTGTTCATCGTTCCAAAAGCCGCGGGAGACACGAATAATTATCTGCAGATTTACAACGACGTTAAGGCAGGGAAAATAACGATGGACGACGCGATTACCAAATATACGAAGGGAAACCCGAAAGCCCTTTTTATTAAACCCGGAAGTGTGGACAATGATCTTTACGCAGAAATAAAAGCAGTGCCCAATAATTCTTACACCAAATTCTTCGACAACACGGGTTTTGTTGCCTTCGCAAAGGTTTTAAATTCCCGCCCAAGCTTAGGATACATGATTTTCGGAACCATTTCCTATCCGAAAGACGCCAATTCCGAAGCCACGAAAGCCAAGATTTATACCGATCTCAAAGCCGGCAAAAGTTTTCAGGATGTTGCCAAATTATACGGAGCGAATGATCACGAAAAGCAAAACGGCGGCGTGGTTATGGGTTCTCCGACGCTTCCGAATGAGGTTTATGCTTTGTTTCAGGGCAAAAAAGCAGGTTATTATACGCCCGAACCGATTCTTTTCGGCGAGAGCTATTTTATTTTTAACATTTATAATGTAGAGCCTTATGTTTTGACGGATAAAAACAGAGAGTTTTTTCTGAGAGATTTAAACAGCGCTCTCTACGGAGAAGTTCTGCAGGATAAAATGATTGCTTATCTTAAATCGGATCCTACTTATAAAGAGTTTCCGGACTATCAAAATGTGAAGAAATCCTATGCGAATTTTGCGCAGGCGAAGGACAACGCGGTACTTTATCAGTATAGAAATCACAAAACAACGGTGGCTGATCTGAAAAAAATCATCGGCGATAAAAAAGCGGAAGCCGAAAAATTAAGTCCGGCTTTTTGGAGCGATGCGATCGAGGGCGTAAACAGGCAGGATCTTCTAAGTTTTTACAGTGAAGATTTTCCGCAGCAGAAGGACATTCGGGCCCAGATGAACGAATTTAAAAAAGGACTTTATTCCGACTACGTTTTTTCGAAATATTTAAATGAAGAAGTAGCCAAACATCCCGAATGGTTAACCGAATACTACAATAAAAACAAAAATAAGTTTATGTGGGGCAACCGTGCGGAAGGTCGGGTAGCCATTATCGCGGACGAAAGCCTCAATAAAGAAATTGAAAAAGGCATTAAAGATCCCAAAAACTGGGAGGTGCTGAAAGCCAAATATTACGGCAAACTCAACGATAAAAAACAAGTGCTCGTGAACTTCGAAAAAGGCGAAATGTCCGAAGATGCAGAGGTTTTCACGAAATACAAAGTGCCGTTCAAACCGGGCGTTCATCAAACAAAAATGGAAGCACGCTCCTTGGTGATCGCCATCGACAAAATTCTTCCGCCGATGCAAATGACGCAAACTGAAGCGGCAGATCTTTTGAAAGATGCCGTAACCGAAGAAAAACTTCAGGAAATAATTAATCAACAGAAAGCCCGCACACAAATCACCATTCAGCCGCAATTCCGTCAGGATTTGGAAAAGAATTTTAAGAAATAATTATAATAAAAAATGCAGGTTATATCGTGGAGAATGATAATTTTGCAAATCGTTAAAAAACCAATATGAATAAGAATATAAAATTCGTCCTACTTTTTTCTTTTGTTTTTTCCTTTTTTGGGGTTAAAATGAATGCACAGCTCAAAACGGGCGACTTGGTTGATGGTATTGCAGTGGTGGTAGGCGACGAAATTATCCTGGAATCCGACATTGAGGATCAGGCGAATTTCTCAAAACAACAAGGTGCAGATGTATCGAACAGATGCGAATTTATCGAAGGCATCATCAGCAACAAACTTCTTATTTACGAAGCCAAACGCGATACTTTAATTGAAAACCGTTCGGCGGCGCTGAAAGAAAACGCCAATCAAAAATACACCCAGATTTTGGGCCAGTTTCCGGATGAAAGAACCATGTTGTCCACGTACAAATTCCGTACTTCTTTCGAAATGAAAAACGCCATCGAAAAAATTGACAGCGATAATTATTACGGACAAAGCAAATATGGCAGAATTACCGATAAAGCCGATGTTACGCCCAATGAGGTAACCGATTTTTTCAACACCTTCAAACAGCAGCTTCCGGAAGTGAAAGACGAGGTAAGTTTATCCCAAATCTCCATGTATCCGAAATTAACGGATGCGCATAAAAACGAAATTATTGCAAGACTCAATAAAATTAAAGCCGATATTTTAGCCGGCGAAACCTTCGAGAGCCAGGCCAGAATTTACTCCGAAGATCCGGGTTCTGCCTCCAACGGCGGGTTATATACCAATATTTCCAAAGGAAAAATGGTAAAACCTTTCGAGGCAGCCGCACTCAATCTGCAGGAAGGCGAAATGTCCGATCCTGTAGAATCCGATTTCGGCTATCACCTTATTCAGCTCGTGAAAAAGAGCGGTAAAAATTACGATGCGCGCCACATTCTGTTGAAAGCAGAACCCAACGAAGCGGAAATCGCCACGGCGAAAAAAGAACTCGACAGCATCAGAACTTTAATTATCGACGGTAAAATGACCTTTAAAGAAGCGGCCTTCCGTTTCTCCGATGATAAAAAAACCAAATTCAACGCCGGTGTTCTAACCGCAGAAGACGGCAGCGACAGACTTGAAAAACTGAACCTTCCGCCAACCATTGCTTATCAGATTGCTGGTTTAAATGTGGGCGACACCACCGATGTTTTTACGGACACCGTGCCACAGGACCGAAAAATTGTTTCCATCATCAAAGTCGATGGCGTTATTGCGGCGCACCAATTGGATATCGCGACGGATTACGACCGCATCAAGCAAATGGCGCTCAACAAAAAGAAAAACGAAATGGTCGAAAAATTTGTGAAAGAAAAGTTGCCAAACACTTTTATCTCCATCAACGACCGCTATAAAGACTGTGTTTTCAAAACCGACTGGCGAAAAAGCACCGAAACCAAATAAATTAAAATCTCTGCCCCGCGCAGAGATTTTTTTTGTCTCCAACGAGTAAAAAAGCTTTTGCAAGAAAAAATACCAAAATGCAAGTGCTGTTTTTTAGGAGCAACGAAATTCTCAATTCTCCGAAAAACCGTACCCGCTTTCATTCCAATCTTTTTCTTTTTTTGAGAAAAAGAAAAAGGATTTTCCCTTCAATCGGGGCTGGAATTTCAGGTAGTTTTTCTTCCCCTAATAACCAGTTGCGGAAATTGCTACAAAATATTTTCCGGGGTTTTTTGGCATCATTCATTTCAAAATTGTTTAAATTTATCCCGCTTAACAATTAATGACGCCGAAATAGATATGGAACAACTGAACGATCTCGAATTTGAACTTTTGCAGGGTTTGCTTCTAAAATATCCCTCCTTAAAATCGCATCTTCCATATCTGCAGGTTAAAGATCGTACGGTTACGAAAACCGGACTGACTGTAGATTTCGAATACCTAAATTTTGATGAAGCAATCACTTTCGAAGATATTAATGCCCTTTTTAGCGCTGGCGAAAACATTGAAATGAAAGGTTTGAAGCAAGGTTTAGGCTATGTGATCGATATCACCGACGGTAAAATTTCTTACCTGGAATTCGTAACGTACGGCGAAACCTGGAACGGAAAAGCCGGTTCTTATAAAATTGTCAAAACGTAAACTTTCTGAAGACAGAGTGCGAAAAGTGCCTTTCTTTCGGAAAATGCGCACCGTTATTTTTTCCTTTTCCCCGAAATAATTAAATTTACGCAATGAGCAATTTTTTAGATTTTGGGGTCGCCAAAAAAATGAAAGAAGTAGAAGATCAAAAAACCAGTATCACCGGTTTGTTTGGCATTAAATATCCCATTATTCAGGGCGGAATGATTTGGCATTCCGGGTGGCGCCTGGCTTCTGCGGTTTCCAATAACGGCGGGTTGGGATTAATTGGTTCTGCAAGCATGTATCCCGATATTCTGCGCGAAAATATTCAGAAATGCAAACAGGCTACAGATAAACCTTTTGGTGTCAATATTGCTTTACTGTACCCGAATTTGGAAGAAATTATTCAGATCATCCTGGAGGAAAAAGTAAAGATTGTTTTCACCTCCGCCGGAAGTCCAAAAACCTACACCGAAATTTTACAGAAAGAAGGCCTGAAAGTAGCTCACGTGGTTTCCTCCACCAAATTTGCGGTGAAATGTGAAGATGCCGGCGTTGATGCCATCGTTGCGGAAGGTTTCGAAGCCGGCGGGCATAACGGTCGTGATGAAACCACAACTTTTTGCCTGATTCCAAACGTTAAGAAACATATTTCAAAACCCTTAATCGCTGCGGGTGGAATCGCCTTGGGTTCGCAGATGAAAGCCGCCATGATTCTCGGTGCAGACGGCGTTCAGATCGGGTCCCGCTTTGCGGCAACCCTGGAAGCAAGTTCTCACGAGAACTGGAAAAACAAAATCATTTCCCTTGGGGAAGGCGACACGCATTTAACCTTGAAAGAACTTGCGCCCGTGCGCATGGTGAAAAATAAATTTTACCACGATTTAGAAAATCTTTACGAAACCGGCAGAAATGTAGAAGCTTTGAAAGAAACCCTCGGCAGAGCGCGGTCGAAAAAAGGCATGTTCGAAGGTGATTTGGAAGAAGGTGAACTGGAGATCGGCCAGGTTTCGGCTTTAATCGACGAAATTTTACCTGTAGAAAAGGTCTTCGAAAATTTACTGAGAGAATATCGTGCGGCTTCCGTGCTGGAAATTTAACCACAAAGTCACAAAAGCTTTCTGAATTTTTAGTGTAATGCATTCAATTTCCGAAGGAAATCTTAATTCCCTTAATTTCTTCATCAAAAACTTAATGGTTTAAGTTTTTTTCAACCACAAAGTCACAAAAGTCTTAATCATTAAAGTTGCGGCAAATCTCGAACATTTCCGGTCAAGATGTTCAGCAAAAATCTTAATCACCTTAATATCTTAATGGTTTAATCACAAATAGTTTAACCACATTAGTCACAGAAGTTTTCGCTTTCTAAGTTTTAAAAGATCACATTAGCTATGGTCACTTTAAGTTAATGCATTCAATTTCCGAACGAAATCTTAATTACCTTAACTCCTTCACCAAAAACTTAATGGTTAAAGTTTTTTTCAACCACAAAAGTCACAAAAGTTTTCTGAAAGACGATGAAACTTCGCGTCAGAAATGTTTCAGCAAAAATCTTATCACCTTAATATCTTAATGGTTCAATTACAAACTGTTTAACCACATTAATCACAGAAGTTTTCGCTTTCTAAAATTTTAAAAGATTACAAATAATTCTCAGCTTTTTGTGTAAAGCATATAATTTCCGAAGGAAATCTTAATTCCCTTAACTCCTTTATCAAAAACTTAATGGTTAAAGTTTTTTTCAACCACAAAAGTCACAAAATTTTTCTGAAAGACCATGAAACTTCGCGTTAGAAATGTTTCAACAAAAATCTTAATCACCTTAATATCTTAATGGTTCAATTACAAACTGTTTAACCACATTAGTCACAGAAGTTTTTGCTTTCTAAAGTTTTAAAAGATCACATTAGCTTCGGTCACTTTAAGTTAATGCATTCAATTTCCGAAGGAAATCTCAATTCCCTTAATTCCTTCCAAAAACTTAATGGTTAAAGTTTTTTTCAACCACAAAAGTCACAAAAGCTTAAAAATTTTCTGGAATAACCTTTTTTCCGCTCCCCACTTTAACCTATCTTATTTCTCCCCATCCAACGTGCAAATCGTTCCGATGACCATTCCCCAGTTCCAAAAAAATAAACATCTGCTTTTACGCGCCGGTTTCGGGCCGGATCTCACTCAGCTCGAAACACTGACCCAAACTTCCCTCGACAGCATCTGGAAAAATTTAATCAAAATTCATCCCTTCCAACCCATTGTTTTGGACGGCGCCGTTGAAGAATTCGATTACCAAAAAGTTGCAAAGCTGAACGCCGAAGAAAAGAAAGAAATTCAACGAAAAAACCGCAAAAACAATCTCGAAATCAATTGGAAGTTTCTTGATCAAATGGTGCATTCGGAGGATCAGTTGCGGGAAAAAATGGCGTTTTTCTGGAATGGTCATTTTGCCACGCGCGTGGTGAATTCCAGGTTTAACCTGCAGCTTTTAAATACGATCCGCGAAAAATCGCTCGGCAATTTCGGCGATTTATTAAAAGCCGTTTCTCAAAGTCCGGCCATGTTGCAGTTCCTTAATAATCAACAAAACAAAAAAGGCCATCCCAACGAAAATTTTGCACGCGAAGTCATGGAGCTTTTTACGCTGGGCCGTGGAAATTATACCGAAAAAGATGTTCAGGAAGGAGCACGAGCCTTTACGGGCTGGAGTTATCTGCCCAACGGAAATTTTTTCGAAAGACCCAAGCAACACGACTTCGATACGAAAACATTTCTGGGAAAATCGGGGAACTTCGACGGTAATGATGTTCTGCAGATTATTCTGGGTCAAAAAGCCACGTCTACCTTCATCGTTACTAAAATCTATAAATTCTTCGTGAATGAAAAGGTAAATCCGAAAATCGTTCAGCATTTAAGTGAGCAGTTTCACGCCTCGAAATATGATATCAAAGATTTAATGACGGAAATTTTCACGGCGAAATGGTTTTACAGCGAAGAGAATATCGGCAGTAAAATTAAATCGCCCATCGAACTCATGGCGGGCATCATGCGCACCCTTCCCATGGAAATCGCCAAGCCGGAAAATCTGATTATCTATCAAAAACTCCTCGGACAAATGCTTCTTTACCCGCCGAATGTTGCGGGCTGGCCCTCCGGAAAATCCTGGATCGACAGTTCAACCCTAATGTTAAGATTGCAGCTTCCGCAGATCTGGTCCGGATTAAAACCGCTCGAAGTGCAGCCCAAAGCCGATGACGACGTGGATATGGGTTTGAAAAAACCGCAGAATTATGCGAAAGGTCTCAAAAATCCCGGGATCGTTATCGACTGGAATTTGGTGGAGGGCACCTTTAAATCGAAAAATATTTCCGACTATCTCCTCCAGAAAAAGCCGGTATGTTTAGATAAAAGTCTGGCGCAGTATTCGGGATCATCAGTCAAATCGAAAGTCATTAATACCATGTCGACGCCGGAATATCAAATGATGTAGTCTTAAGAAACCCCCTCCATAACTCAGTTTTTCAATCACTCAAATACGCTTACAATGCTGCTTATAAGACGCGACTTTTTAAAAGTTTCTTCCCTCGCAACCGCTTCACTGATGATGCCGAATTTTCTGAAGTCAATGACTTTGCCGGAGGCTTTGGCGAAGGAAAATCGCATTCTTGTCGTGCTGCAGTTCAGCGGCGGCAACGATGGCCTGAATACGATCGTTCCGACGCGCAACGACATTTATTTTCGGGAGCGCGAGAATATCGCCATTAAAGATGCGCTTAAACTAACCGATGAAGCTGGAATAAATCCCGGATTAAGTTATTTTAAAGAACTTTTCGACGGTGGCGAACTGGCGGTTCTGAACAATGTCGGCTATCCAAATCCGGATAAATCACATTTTCGAAGTATGGATATTTGGCAATCTGCGAGCAGAAGTGACGAGTTTTTAGAGACGGGCTGGGTCGGAAGATATTTGGACGAAGCGTGTTATAAGTGTGATCATCCAACACAAGCATTAGAAATTGACGATATGTTGAGTTTGGCTTTAAAAGGGAAAGAGAAAAAAGCATTTGCCTTCAAAGATCCGCAGCGAATGTACCAGACCTCTCAGGAAAAATATTTCAAATCGTTGTATGAGTCGCACGATCATGCCGACGAAACCGTAGAATATCTCTACCAAACGATGGGGTCGACCCTCAATAACGCCGGCTATATTCTGGAAAAAAGCAAAAGTAAACAGACTAGCGGCAATTACCCGGATACGGCTTTGGGAAAGGACTTCAGGAATATTGCCTCGCTCATCAATTCCGATATCAACACGAAGGTCTATTATCTTTCCGTCGGAAGTTTTGATACGCACGTGAGTCAAAATCAGCGTCAGACGCAGCTTTTCACGGAAATCAATGACGCGGTGAAAGCCTTTGTAAAAGATTTGAAAGCCAACGGTCGGTTTGACGATGTTTTGTTGATGACCTTCTCTGAATTTGGGCGCAGGGTTTCCCAAAATGCCAGCAGAGGAACCGATCACGGCACGGCGAACCAAATGTTTTTTGCTTCGGGAGGTTTAAAAAAGAAAGGAATTCTGAACGCCTTGCCTGATTTAAGTATACTCAGCGACGGCGATCTTATTTATACCGAAGATTTCCGGAAAGTCTATGCGACGGTGCTGAAAAACTGGCTGGGCGCAGATTCGACCAAAATTCTGGGCTGGAAGAACGGACTTTACGATTTCATCTAAATAAAAAAACCTCATTTTCAAATGAGGTTTGGTTTTTCAGCTTATCGTGTTGGGACGCTGGTTCGTTTTTTACTTTGCAGCTTTTTCATTACGTACCCAATCGCCAGCGGCGCTACCAACATCAGCAGCCTTCTAAATATTGTCTTTTTCATAATAATTTATTTGAAACTGAAATTGCAATAAGTTGGCCAAATGCTTTTAAATTGTAAATCTAAATTCTACTGACGTGCGTTTAATTTCAACGAATCTGACAATAAATCTTTTATCTGATTAGCAATTATTTCTTTTCCAACCTGAACTGCTCCAGAAGATTCTTGAATTTAGAAATCCTGGAGTAGTTCGCCTGATCCTCAAACCCATTGATGATGGAGTCTGAGCCGACTGCCGTATGAACAATAATTTTTTGATCGGCACCGTCAAATGGCAGTTGACTTGGCCCATCTTTTACCTTTTTAAAATCTGCAAGATTAAAGGCCTCCACCAGATTATTCCATCTTTCTGCTGAAATTTCGTAGGTGTTTTTCGTGGTTTCATTATCGTTCATCGTGGTATAAGTCGTCTGATAAACATTGCCTTTCGTAACGATTACTTTTTCAACGTAACCCCGCATACCGCCGTAATTGGACCATTCGACCTTTGTTAGGGTGTCGCCGGCATTTTTTGAACTGAATGTGCTTTGGCAATTTTGGAATGTTAAAGCAAATGCCGCAAGGATGAAATAATTTTTTAAAACCATGTGATTGTTTTGAAGGTGTTATTGTAGGGAGAGTAGCGCACTTAAAATCCTGCCAAAGTCGTGGTTATCAAGTCTGAACCCAGAATAAATCCTTATTTTTTCCGCAGCGCCTCGCCTTCAAATAAAATCCCCTCCCAGCCGGACTGCATGAAATTTCGGATATTTTGGTGGTCCTTTCCGGCCGGGTTTTGCAAAACATCAGTTCTGTAGAAATCGCCAAACAGAGATAAAGTCTCCTCTGCTGAGAGCTTATTCAACTGTGCGAAACTGAAAATTTTGCAGGAACCATTATTTTCATTGGCTTCATTTACCGTATTTCCATTGGTGAATTTAGTGGGCGTGAAATCGTAATGTTCATCGATATAGGAAATGACTTCTTTGAAATCGATGGTTTTGGGGGAGGTTTTTATTTTGGTGAGCAGCATATTGTTTATGTTTAATGGTGCAGGTTGGTGATGATTTTCCCGCGGAGTTCAACTGGTCGTAAAGTAATCAGCGCGATGGTTTTCATTTCTTTCGTCTCCAGTTCCAGATCGTATTTTTTATAAAATAACCTCAGGAAAAGAATCATCTCCATGTAGGCAAAATGTTCGCCGATGCAGTATCTTGCGCCATTACCAAAGGGAAAGTAAGGTTTATTCTTAATATCTTCCTCCAAAAATCTTTCGGGCAGAAAAGAGTCGGGTTGCTCCCAATAAGCAGAGTTTCTGTGCATATCATACATCAAAAATTCTACGATCGTGCCTTTTTCCCAGGAGAAGTCTTTGAAAGAATCATCTTCCAAAGCCACGCGGTCAATGATCCACGCGGGCGGATACAAACGCAAAGATTCTTTGATGATGGTCATTGTTTTTGAATTTCCAAACAAAGTTTTTAAGGCTAAAAAATCTTCGCCGAGATTATCGATTTCCTTTATGAGCAAGTGCTTTTCGTGCTCATCATTTTCGATTAAAAAGAGGGTGAAAGCCAACGCATTCGCCGAAGTTTCATGTCCGGCCACGAAAAGGATAATGATCTCGTCGATCAACTGTTCCATCGCCATGGGTTCGCTGCTGTCTTCGTATCTGCTGTTCAAAAGATTTTGCAGGATGTCATTAAATTCACCCGTTTCATTTTGTCTTTTCAGAATAATTTCGCGGAAAACCGCGCGCATTTCCTCGGACAGTTGGAGGTGTTTTTTCAGCTGTCCCGAAATTTTATACCAGGACATCAAGAATGGTTTTCGCACTTCTTTGATGAACATTTTCTGAATTTCCGTGATAGAATCTGAAATCCTCAGGATCTGCGTATAGTCGATGGAATTACCAAATAAAGTTTTGGCGATGATATTAAAAGTGAGACTGTTGGTCATCCTATAAAGATCGATGGTTTCGTCTTTTAGCTGACTTTCCAGGATGGCGTTGATCTCATCGATCATGGTTTGACGCAGCAGTTCAATATTTTTGGTGCTGAAATTGGGCTGCACGAGGCGGCGTTGTTTCAGCCAGCTTTTGCCCGTATTCGTCAGTAAACCTTTGCCCAGATATTTCCCTAAAACATGGGTTTGAATGGCAGATTTCTCATAATTCTTTTGGTTCTTCCGCAACACATAATCAAACAGGTCGGGATCGCGGCTAAAGACAAAACGCTTTTTCACCAAAAAAGAATTCAAGGTATACGTTTCTCCCAAGTCCTGAAAATTCTTCGAAATAATAGCGATCGGATTGCTGTTCAACTTCAGCAGGGTTTTCCAGATATTTTTCTCGCTGACCTTTGGGGGATAGTTGTACACGGGTATGTTTTGAAATTGTGGGAAAATTACGAGAAAATTTTTTGGGACACTAGTGATTATGGGAAACCGTAATATTCTTTGATTATTATTCTTAAATTTAATGAAATTAAAACTTTATGACAAACTACTTTTTTACTAAAGAACAATTAAAAACAGCATATTTTAAATTGAAATCCTATGTATACTATGATTCTGGAGAATTATTGCTTAGAGAAAAGATTGTAGAATTTGAAACAAATATTAAAGGTCCTGACGATCTATTTTACTTATCTATTTTTAATAATCGTTATAATAAATATGTAAATAAGGATAACAAAAAATTTTCTTTTGGTTCTACTGATATAACAGTAGATCAAAAATTAGAAATAATTACAGAACAACTTAATAAATTTCACGAAAATCCAGAATTTTACGAAACTTTAATTAAGGAAATTGACATTACAATTTTACCGAAAAAAATAAAAAATGAAGAAAAAATAGGTTCAATTGTATCTAACAGAAGAATAAAAGATAAATATTTTCTTGATAAAGTTACCGCATTTATTGAAGCTCCAATTGAAATTCACATTTTATCTGTTTTGTGGTTGATGATAGAAGGGGTAAAAATAGACGCAAAATTATTAGATGAATGTATTGGGAATAGGTTATTTCTGAATAAAAATAATGAAAATGTGCTTCAAGGTAGCTCTTTGTTTAAACCTTACTTTAAACAATATCAAAAATGGAGAGATGGAGCTGTTAATTCCGCAAAAGAATTACTTGATAAAGACAAAAATGTGTTATTTTTAAATCTTGACATAAAAGACTATTTTTATTCTGTAAGAATAGACAAAGAAATTTTTCCAGAAAAGAAAGTCCTAAGACCTTCACAAACTTACTTTAATTTGGGTAATATATTACACAAAATTCATAAAAATTATACTCTATTAATTCTTGAATCTTATAAAATTCCTTATGATTTTAAAAATGAAATTTTAGACAAAGATGGAAACTTAAATAGGTTTATATTACCTATAGGTCTCCTTTCTTCCTACATTTTAGCAAATGATTATTTGAAAGATTTTGATAAAATTATTTTAGAAAAATACAAGCCTGCATATTATGGGAGATATGTCGATGATATTCTTATTGTACTATCAGAACCAAACCTAGTAAATGAAAATGATAAGCATTTAGATTATTTTTTTTCTTTTGAAAAATATAAAGAAAAATTAGCAACAAAAAATGATAATTTTCACCAAGCTGATTTCACTGAAAGCGATTTATCAGAAGTTGAAAATTATATTCTTTATAATTTTCATAATATAGTCAGTTTAGTTAACAACCCATTCTACAGTAATTCAGATTCTACTTCAATGGAATCAAGAATTTTTAAACTGAATGCATATCCCTCACTTTTTTTCCAAAGTGAAAAAACTATTTTACATTTTTTTGATAAGGACGAATCAAGTATCGTTATAGATAAATTAAAAAAAGAATTAGAAGAAAAATCAAGTGAGTTCAGAGATATGCCAAATGATAATGAAGATGATACTATTTTTGAAGACAGCGCATATTACTTGAACTATGATGGCTCAGAAGGAAAAATAAAAACCTTAAAAGATTACAAAGAGAATAAATTTGGTCTATCAGTATATTTATCTCATAAAATAAATTTGGCATTGAGAAATCAAAATATTTTATCAGATAAAGAGCAAAAAAAGATTATTAATTTTTTTAAAGGAGAAAACGTTTTAACATTTTATAGATTGTGGGAAAAAATACTGACCTTATTTTTAGTAAATAACCTTCCACATAATTATGTCGATTTTCTTTTCCATTGTCTTGAACAAATTGATAAAATCTCAACTAATAAAAAATATGACAAAGAAGTAATAATTAATTTGCAAAATTCACTTGTTACTCATCTGTTCTGTTCGCACGAAATATCAATTTCATTAAACCTGAATTTTTTTAAAAGTTCGGATATTAAAAGATATTATGAATTTGGTGCAAATAGACAAAAAAATAAAAATTATATACTTTTCACTTCTTCACTAGATTTTCTTGATCCTAAGAGTTATCAAGCTGTTAGATATAGAAATTCGAATATGATCAGACATCATTATGTTGTTATTCCATTATTAAATTATACAAAAGCAAGTACTAAAAAATCTTTAAATTTAGTAGATAGAAAAACGCATATCGAATCATTTAATCTGGATGAAGATTTGCTGAAAGATTCTCCAAGACCAATTAAGTTCTGGGAATGTTGCATAGCATCGTCCTTTAAGCAATTAAACAAATTTTCCAAAATAAAAGATTTACAAATAGATAATGATGGATATTTAAAAACAGATATTTTATATGATTTTGAACCTATTATTATAGAAGAAGATATATATGATGAGGTAGCTCAAGATTTTAAAAAATCTGAAAAACGTTTAGAACAAAGTTATCTAGATGATGCATTTAATATATATTTATTAGGAAACACTAATCATGACAATAACTATGAAACAAATGAAGATATAAAAAAGAAGTTTTATATTAAAAATGTGAATAATTTTGTAGTTAATAACGAGAATAAAATCACAAAACCTAAAATTGCCTTTGCAAATACAAAAATAGAAGAGGATAATATTCTCAATAGCATTTTAAAATCTCCAAATTTAACTTCAGAAAGATATAATAAGTTAGCGAATATTCTGAAAAAAGCGAGAGAAGAACATACAGATTTACTCTTATTTCCTGAATGCTTTATTCCAATAAACTTACTGTCAACGCTTTCTAGATATTCGGTTGACAATGGAACTTTAATAGTTACGGGATTAGAACATATAACTTTAAATAAAACATCTTTCAATTTTGTTGCAACAATTTTACCAGTGGAAGTAAATGGAATTAAGGATGCAACTATAATTTTAAGATTAAAAAATAATTACTCTCCAGGTGAAGAAAATTTAATAAATAAAAATCACTTAATTGTTCCAAAACCAAAAACGGAACTTGCTCAAATCATAAACTGGCGTAATTTATACTTTTCCGTTTGTTATTGTTTTGAAATGGCAAATATTACTCAACGAGAAAAATTGAAAGGAAAAATAGATTTATTAATTGGGATTGAATGGAATAAAGACACTCCATATTTTTCAAATATTGTTGAGGCCTCTACAAGAGATTTACATTGTTATGTCGCTCAAGTAAATACAAGTAATTTCGGAGATACCAGACTTTCACAACCAACAGAGTCTGCCGTTAAAGATATTTTAAAGTTAAAAGGCGGAACAAATGATTTGATAATAACTGGAGAAATAAACACCAAAAAATTGCGCGATTTTCAAAGAATAAAAACATCAATAAATGATAGTAAAGAATTTAAACCTCTACCTCCTAATTTTGATCTAAAAAATGTATTAGATAGAATTAATGACGTGTAGATTCTTTCTAAATAATAATCAAAAATAAAACAGCATCAATCTTAAACAAACGCACTAAACCCCGTAATACTCCGCCCCACGATCAAAGAATTAATTTCCTTCGTGCCTTCGTAGGAATAAATGGCTTCGGCATCGGCGACAAATCTGGCAACGTCGTATTCCAGTAAAATGCCGTTTCCACCGAGCACTTCGCGCGCGCGGGAAACGATATCGCGGGTTCTTAAAGTACAGAACACTTTCGCCAAAGAGGCGTGCTCATCTTTTAAAATGCCTTCGTCCTGCATTTCAGACAGGCGGAAAACCATGGTTTGCATGGCCGTCAGATTGGAAAGCATTTCTACCAAATGTCCCTGGATCATCTGGAAAGAGGCGATGGGTTTGCCAAACTGTTCGCGCGTTTTGGTGTAGGCGAGAGCACTTTCGTACGCGCCGCGAGCGCAACCGGTCGCCATCCACGCCACGCCGGCGCGCGTCATGCGCAGGACATTTCCGGTATCTTTGAAAGAATTGGCGTGTTCCAGTTTATTTTCCTCGGTGATCAAACAGTTGGTCAAAGTGATCAAGCCGTTTTGCACAATTCGGAGCGCCATCTTGCCTTTAATCTTTTCGACTTTGAAGCCGGGATTGTCTTTTTCCAGGATGAAACCTTTCACTTCGCCGTCATCCAGACTTCTGGCCCAAATGATAATGACATCTGCAAAAGTGGCGTTGCCGATCCATTTTTTCTGGCCGTTTAAGATATAACCTTCGGGCGTTTTTTTACAGGTCGTGGTTAAACCGCCCGCGGCGCCGGAACCGACGTCGGGCTCCGTCAAACCAAAGGCGCCGATCTTTTCGAACTGCTGCATTTGCGGCAACCATTTTTCTTTCTGAGCTTCGGAGCCGCAGAGGTAAATGGAACCCATGGAAAGTCCGGACTGCACGCCAAAGAAAGTCGCGACTGAGGCATCAACCCGCGCCATTTCCATAGCGAGAACGCCCTCCATTAAAAAAGGCAAACCGGGACAGCCGTAGCCTTCGTAAGTGACGCCGCAGACATTGAGTTTTTTAAACTTTTCGATGATTTCAAAAGGAAAAGAATCGTGCAGCCAGTGATCATTGACCAAAGGTTTGACTTCGTTTTCCATAAAATTGCGAACTTTGAGCTGAATTTCTTTTTGTTCGGGTGTCAAAGTTTCGAAAACGTCGTAGAAATCGCCATCTACGGGCGGCAATTCCTTTTTCTTTTTGTCGGGATCGATGGCGCGCATGAGCATCTTGATCTGCTTATCATTCATTTTCGAAAAACCTTCCATCATTTTGGGGAGATCTACTTTGCCGGATATTTTGGAAAGTTCATCCAGATCAATTGATTTGAAGATTTCAATGGCGTTTCTGACTTTGGAAAAAAGGTTAGGCATCTTTTATAATTTAAAAAAAAAGATACGGAAAAAGTTTTGAAGGGATCAGCCTTATATTTTTTACCTAAAAAAGCCATCCCGACTTGATGTCAGGATGGCTTCAGTTAATATCGCTGAGGTTTTCTAATTAGAAACCTTCCGGCTTCGCATCAGTCGGATTCTCACCTTCGTTCAAAGGTTTGAAACTCTCTCCTTCGTTTGATTGATTGTTGTTTTGAGAACCTTGCTGCGGTCGGTTATTTCCGCCGTTGTAGTTTCCTTCTCTGCGGTCGTCTCTGCGCTGAGGTCTGTCGCCTTGCGGACGGTCTTCTCTCGGGCGGTCGTTGTTCTGCGGTCTGTCACCTTGTGGACGTTCTTCACGCGGAGGTCTTTCCAACAAAACCTTACGCGAAAGTTTCATTTTCTTACGGTCATCATAACCCATGAATTTCACTTCTACTTCGTCGCCTTCGTTGTACGGAACTTTGTCCAGACGTCTCCATTCGATCTCGGAGATGTGCAGTAAACCTTCGGTTCCTTTTGCAATCGCTACAAAGGCGCCAAAATCCATTACTTTCACAACTTTACCGTTGTATACGCTGCCGACAACCGGTACGAAACAGATTTCGTTGATGGCTGCAATGGTCGCGTCGATGTTTTGTCTGTTCACCCCGGAGATTTCAATTCTTCCGATTTCGCCGATTTCTTCAATCGCGATAACCGTGTCGAAATCTTTCTGCATCTGCTGAATGATTTTTCCTCCAGGTCCGATGATGGCACCGATGAAATCTTTGGAGATTTCCAGTACTTCCATTTTCGGAGCGTGTGGTTTCACATCTTCTCTTGGTGCGTCGAGGGTTTTTAGTAATTCGTTCAGGATGTGGAGTCTTCCGTCTTTCGCTTGGATCAGGGCTTTTTCCATAATGTCCATGGTTAAGCCTTCTACTTTGATGTCCATTTGACAAGCGGTGATTCCGTCTGCCGTTCCGGTTACTTTAAAGTCCATGTCTCCTAAGTGATCTTCGTCGCCTAAGATATCGGAAAGCACCGTGAATTTCCCTGATTTTGGATCAGTTACAAGACCCATTGCAATCCCGGAAACCGGTTTTGAAATTTGAACACCGGCATCCATCAACGCTAAAGTTCCGGCACAAACCGTTGCCATAGATGATGAACCGTTGGATTCTAAAATATCAGAAACGATACGGATGGTGTAAGGATTTTCTGTCGGGATCATTTTCGCCAAAGCTCTTTGAGCCAGGTTTCCGTGACCGACTTCTCTTCTGGATGTTCCTCTTAAAGGTCTTGCTTCACCCGTTGAAAACGGCGGGAAGTTATAATGTAAGAAGAATTTTTGATCGTAGTTGATGGCCACCGTGTCGACCATGTTTGCATCTTTTACAGAGCCTAAAGTTACTGCAGTCAGGGACTGAGTTTCTCCTCTGGTAAAAATGGCGGAACCGTGTGCTCCGGGTAAATAATCAACTTCTGACCAGATCGGACGGATCGTTTCCGGCGTTCTTCCATCCAAACGGATTTTTTCGTTAAGGATCATTTGACGCATTGCTTCTTTTTCTACATCGTGGAAATAGATTTTTGCGTATGGAGTTACGGTTTCTAATTCTTCCTCTGAATACTGAGTTAAGAATTCTTCTAAAACCGCTTGGAAATTTTCATGTCTTTCTTCTTTAGCAGAAGGAGTTTTTGCAACTTCATATACCTTATCGTAAGTGGCTGCCCAAACTTTTTCGCGAATTTCTTCGTTGTGGTCTTCGTGCGTGTATTCTCTTTTTGGAAGAGATTTGCCAACTCTTTCAGCTAATCTTTCTTGCGCGGCAACCTGAACTTTAATTTCTTCGTGTGCGAATTTGATGGCTTCGATCATTTCCTGTTCAGAGATTTCGTCCATTTCGCCTTCTACCATGACGATAGAATCTTTCGTGGCGCCCACCATAATATTTAAATCAGCTTTCGCTAAATTTTCCATACTTGGGTTCACTACTAATTTACCGTCGATTCTGGCGACAGTTACTTCAGACATTGGTCCGTTGAAAGGAATATCGGTAATTGCGATGGCAGCAGAAGCGGCTAATCCAGCCAAAGATTCCGGCATACATTCTTTATCATAAGAAATCAGGGAAATCATCACCTGAACTTCTGCATGAAAATCGGAGGGAAAAAGTGGACGCAAAACGCGGTCAACCAATCTCATTGTTAAAATTTCTTCGTCGGAGGGTCTTGCTTCTCTTCTGAAAAAGTTTCCCGGAATTTTTCCTGCGGAATAAAATTTCTCTCTGTAATCTACTGTTAATGGTAAGAAATCAACACCCGGTTTCGCATCTTTGCTGGCGACCACCGTTGCAAGAAGCATGGTGCCTCCCATTGTTACTACTACAGCGCCATTAGCCTGTTTTGCTAATTTTCCTGTTTCGATGGTGATTTCTCTGCCATCGCTTAATTGAATTTTTTCAATAATTGCTTGTGGAGCATTCATAAAATTTGTTCGTCTTTGGCACTCCGTATTGAGTGCGTTATTATTTAATGTATTTAAATTTTCGAGGGCAAATATACGGAAATTTGGCGATTTTGCAGGAGCGCCGATTGTGAGGGTAAAACGGAAGTTTTTCTGCGCTGTATGCCTGCTACCAAAGAGAGTAGAGAAAAGAACGTCATTCCGCTGAACACGAACTGATTAAACAAAAGGATTTTAAAACCTCAAAATAACTTCGTGATTTAAATTTAAGAAAAAACAATTATTGCAGGCTTTTCGGCACAAATTTGGTTACCGAATTACGCATAACATATTTATAACATTAAAAATAAACATTATGGGAATTCTTTGGACATTAATTATCGGAGCCATTGCAGGCTGGTTAGGATCACAAATTTTTAAAGGTGGAAGCCTTGGATTAATCGGGAATATTATTGTAGGTATTATCGGTGGTTTTATTGGGTACTGGTTATTAGGCGGCAGACTGGGCGAGGGCGTAGTAGGCGAAATTTTAACAGGTACAATTGGTGCCATTGTATTGCTGGCGATTGTAAATCTCTTTACCAGAGGAAGGGTGTAAGAATAAATTTACTTCGAAAAAATCAATTAGCAACTTAGAAATAGGTTGCTAACTTTTTATGTTAAAGCGGATTTTAAAAGTAAAAAAAGCAACTTCAAATTGAAGTTGCTTTTCTTTTTTGTTGCGAAGAACGATTATTTTCTTAATCCCAATTCTGCAATAATAGCTCTGTATCGATTAATATCTTTCTTTTTAAGATAATCTAATAGCGCTTTTCTTTTACCTACCAAAAGGACCAAAGAGCGCTCGGTTGCGTAATCTTTATGGTTTTTTTTAAGGTGACCTGAAAGGTGGTTAATTCTGAAAGTAAAAAGGGCAACTTGTCCTTCTGCGCTTCCTGTGTCTGCGTCAGACTTTCCATGTTTTGCGAAGATCTCTTTCTTCGTGTCAGTTGTTAGGTACATTCCAATATTATTTAATGATTATTATGTAATGGGTGCAAAAGTACAATTATTATTTGAAACCGAATCTATAATTGGTTTATAAAATTTTGGTTTTCAAACGTTAATAATTTCTTAAAATTTTTATTGTTAATCCGCTGAATGGCAGTATTTTTGCAACAACACCCAATAATGAAAAATTTCTATCTCCTGACCTTTTCTCTTCTGACCATTATTTCTTTAACTGCCTGTCAGTCAGCTTATGCGCAAAATGCCAAAACACTTAAAGATTTAAAGGGTATCAATATTTTATATTTTAACCCCGAAGTTTTTCCGGACATCGAAGAAATTAAAGATCCCACGTATTCGGCTTTTTATGCTGCCGTTTCGGAGAAAAACCATCATTTTCGCAATTACAAAATGCTTCGTGTAGATTCTTATATTCCCTTTGATTCTGTGGATGCCGAATCCATCATGGAATTTTGCCGGAATAATAACGCGCAGTTTGCCATTGTACCCAAGGTGAAATATTTTAAAGTAGGTTTCGGTAAATATATTTTTTCCAATCAGGTAATCGTCAGTTTGAAAATGTTCGATTCGGCTGGAAAGATGGTGGCACAGACTGATTATGATACTTTCAAAAAAAATGCGCGCATACTGGGTTCTGCCGAAAATTCTATTAAAATCGGTACCGAAGGCGCCATGAATAACATGGCAAAAGACTTTTCAAAAAGCAAAAGATTTTTCTAAAGCGCTCACCAATCCAATCCTATATCTAAATTTCTCCTCTTTATTCGTCTGTTTGGAAGTTTTTGGGTTAATTTTGCAATTCTATAAAAAGAAATTGTGCAAAGTAAAGAACTGGTTTTTAACCCCGCAGATATCGCAGAAACGCTCAGCGAACTTCACGCTGATGAGCGTCTTTTGGCTTTCCTGAAAGTTCCGAAGCAGTACAAAGCCGACGTTTTTTCACATCTAGATCCCGATTTTCAGGAAGAAACCATTCGAAGCATCGGCAGCGAAGAGGTTTCGGAGATCCTGAATGCCATGACGCCCGATGACAGAACGGCCCTGTTCGAGGATTTTCCGGATGAACTCATTAAGTCCTCCATCAACCTTTTAAATCCGAAAGAACGCCGCATTGCACTGAAGCTTTTGGGATATGATTCGGATTCCATCGCGCGTTTGATGACGCCGTACTACATTCAGATTCGAAAAGAATGGACCGTTCAGAAATGTCTGCAGCAGATAAAAAAGGTGGGTAAAAAGATGGAAACCATGAACCATCTTTATGTGGTGGATGAACGAAACCAGCTTATCGACGATATAGCCATCGGATCTTTGCTCTTGGCAGAAGAAGATACTTTAATTTCCGACCTTACCGATAACCATTTTGTTGCCATTACAACAACGACTTCCAAAGAAGACGCTGTACAATACTTCGAGAAATATGACCGCACTGCGCTGCCGATTGTCACCGAAGCCGGAGTTTTGGTGGGAATTGTGACGATTGATGATATTTTAGATCAAATCGAATCCCAGAATACGGAAGACATTCAGAAATTCGGGGGTTTAGATGCGCTCGATTTGCCGTATATTCAGACATCCTGGACGGAAATGATCAAGAAACGCGCAACGTGGCTCGTTATTTTATTTTTTTCCGAAATGCTAACCGCTTCGGCCATGGGTTATTTTGAGCATGAAATTCAAAAAGCCGTGGTTCTTGCCCTTTTTGTTCCTTTAATTATTTCCAGTGGCGGTAATTCCGGGTCTCAAGCCGCAACTTTGATCATCCGGGCGATGGCTTTGCAGGAAATCACGCTGAAAGACTGGTGGTATGTCATGCGCAAAGAGATTGTTTCGGGCGTTTGTTTGGGCGGAATTCTGGGCTTTATCGGCTTTTTTAGGATTATGGCGTGGCAAAAAATGGGTTTGTTTGATTACGGCGAATACTGGATGTTTGTAGCCCTCAGCATTTCCTGCTCGTTGGTTTTAATCGTGCTTTGGGGTACGCTATCCGGTTCCATGATTCCGTTTGTTTTGAAAAGGCTGAAACTCGATCCGGCCACGTCTTCCGCACCGTTTGTTGCTACGTTGGTGGATGTTACGGGCTTGATCATCTATTTTACGATCGCCGGATTTTTTCTCAGCGGTAGGATGCTTTAAAATTCTTTCGAAATTTTCTGGGCTTTCCCATTCAAATTTTCACAAAATCATGAAGATAATTTCCCTTGTTCCCAGCCTTACAGAAACACTTTTCGACTTTGGTCTGACCGATAAGGAAGTAATCGGGAGAACAAAATTCTGCATTCATCCGAAAGACCTGGTGAAAAATGTCGCCGTTATTGGTGGGACAAAAAATCTTAATATCGATAAAATTAGGGCGCTGAAACCTGACTTGATTATCGCCAACAAAGAAGAGAACGACAAAATTCAGGTGGAAGAACTGATGAAAGATTTTAACGTTTGGGTCACCGATATCGAAACGCTGGAAGACAACAAACAATTCCTCACCGAACTCGGAACGATCTTAAAAAAGGAAGAATCAGCCAGGAAATTTAACGCGCAAATCAATGCGGTGTTTAGTTTGAATAAAACCGCTGAACCTAAAAAGGTGGCGTATTTAATCTGGAAAAATCCTTATATGACGGTGGGTTCGGATACATTTATTCACGAAATCATTCAAGAATTAGGTTTCAAAAATCTATTTGAAAACCACAAGAGATATCCGGAAATTTCGATTGAGGAAATGAAAAATGCGGACTTTATCTTTTTATCCACGGAGCCTTTTCCGTTTCAACAAAAACATATTGAGGAACTCCAAAAAGAATTACCAACCCAGAAAATTATTTTGGTCGATGGCGAAGCTTTTTCCTGGTACGGAACGCATTTGGCGAAATGCGCAGACTATTACCGGACTTTTCAAACAGAAAATTTTATATAAAAAAAGACTCCCTTTCGAAAGTCTTCTCTATAATTTTTTGGGGTTTAAAATTAGATATTTTTCATCTCCGCTTTAATTTTATCCTGTAAACCATCGCTCGCCCTTACCAAAGGCAGACGCAAATAATTTTTTATAATTCCTTTCTCGGCTAACACCATTTTAATTCCCGCAGGATTTCCTTCGGCGAAAATCAGGCGTGTAATCTCCACGAGTTTGTTGTGAATTTCGTAGGCTTCTTTCACTTTTCCGTCGAAAGCCAGCTGAACCATCGTTGAAAATTCTTTCGGATAGCCCTGTCCGATCACAGAGATCACCCCATTTCCGCCCGCTAAAGTGACAGGAAGCGTAAATTCATCGTCGCCCGAAACCAAGGTGAAGTTTTCCGGTTTTTGTCTCAAAATATCGAAATATTGAAGAATGTTCGGCGCGGCTTCTTTAATCATCATTAAATTCGGAAACTCTTTCGCCAATCTTAAGGTCGTCGCGGCTTCGATATTTTGTCCGGTTCTTGAGGGAACATTGTAAATGATAATCTTTTTTCCGGTGCCGGCCAACATTTTGTAATGCTGATAAAGCCCTTCCTGACTCGGTTTGTTGTAATACGGGGAAACGGAAAGTACGGCTTCGAACGCGGAAAGATCAGCTTCTTCGATTTGCTTTTTCACCTCCATCGTGTTATTGCCGCCAATCCCGAGAACCAACGGAACGCGACCCTTGTTCGCCTTTACAATGTGATTAATTACCTGTAATTTTTCTTCTGTTGAAAGGGTTGCCGCTTCTGCGGTGGTTCCCAGAACCACCAGATAATTAGTGCCGTTCTCAATATTGTAGTCAACCAGTTTCGTTAAGGCCTCAAAATCTAGGGATAAATGTTCGTTAAACGGCGTCACCAAAGCCACACCAACTCCTTTTAAATTGCTCATTCTTATAAAATTAATGTTTCAAAAATACAAAATTTAATGCGAGAATTTGTGAAAAAAAAAGCGAAGTTTATATTCATATCTTTATATTTGCAACACTACATTTTACCTCAATGAAAATAAAATTTCTCGTATTCGGTCTGGCCGCGCTGTCTCTTTCTGCGTGTAAAGCACCGCTCAATATTGCACAGGTTCAAACCGAAAAAAACATTTCCATCGCGAAAGATTTGCCGGAAGATCAAAATTTTAATACAGTTATCGAACCTTACAAAGAAGAACTGGAAGGCAAGATGAACAAAAAAATTTCTTACACCGCAGTTGATCTAAATAAACAGGGCGACAACAGTAATCTGGGAAATCTCCTCGCCGATTATACGTTTGAAGGTGCGGACGAATGGGCGAAAAAAAACGGCATTCCGGGTGGAGTAGATGCTGCCGTAATTAATGTGGGCGGAATTCGGTCGACGATAGGCGCTGGTGATATTTTGACGAAAAGTATTTACGAAGTGATGCCGTTCGAAAACGAAGTTCTTATTGTGAAGATGAAAGGAGCTGATCTAAAAGGCCTTTTCGATTACTACTTGACTACGCAGAAAAACAATCCCGTATCCCATTTATACATTGAAACTGAAAACGGAATGACGGTAAAAGAGCTCGTAAACGGAAAAGAAGTGGAAGCTACGAAAGAGTATTACATCGCGACATCCGACTATCTGGCAATGGGTGGTGATAATATGGCTTTCTTCGGGAAAGGCGAGTTAATTTCGACGGGCATTAAGCTGCGCGATCTTTTTCTTGAGAAATTTCAAAACAATCCACAAGTTGTGGCACCAATCGATATCCGTTTAAATTTTAAAAACAGAAAAAACACGACCAATGAATAGAAAGCAGTTTTTAAAAACAATTGGTGGCGGGACTTTAGCCATGACTTTAGCGCCAAATTTGTTGATGGCAGAAAACTTTAAACTCCTAAATCTTAAATCCGAATATAAACTGACGATTCTTCATACCAACGATCAGCACAGCAGAATTGAACCGTTTGAGGCGAGTTATACGAGAAATCCAAACCAGGGCGGTTTTGCAAGACGCGCCGCTTTAATCGAAAAGATCCGGAGCGAAAACAAAAATGTGTTGCTGCTGGATTCGGGCGATACTTTTCAGGGAACGCCATACTTCAATTTTTTTGGCGGCGAACTCGAATTCAAACTCATGTCGATGATGGGTTACGATGCTTCTACAATGGGAAACCATGATTTTGATAACGGTTTGGCCGGCTTCAAAAAAGTGCAGCCCAGTGCGAAATTTCCGTTTATCTGTTCCAATTACGATTTCACAAATACCATACTCGACGGACAAACCCTTCCCTATAAAGTTTTTAATAAAAACGGAATTAAAGTCGGAATTTTTGGTGTAGGAATTGAACTGGCGGGTCTGGTTGGAAAGAAAGATTATGGTGAAACGGTTTACAAAGATCCTGTAGAAATCGCCCAACATTACTCGGAGTTTTTAAGAAACGATAAAAAATGCGATCTCGTTATTTGTCTTTCGCACATTGGATATGACTACAAAGACAATACGGACAAAATTTCAGATAAAATTTTGGCGGCAAAAACCGATGGAATCGATTTGATCTTAGGCGGTCACACGCATACTTTCTTGCCGGAACCGCAAAAGTTCAGCAACAGAAAAGGAAAGACGGTATTGGTAAATCAGGTAGGCTGGGCCGGACTGCTTTTAGGAAAACTGGATTTTTATTTCGATAAAAGTAAAAGTGTGAAAAATATTTCATGGAATAATCAAGTTATAGATGATACCATTCTAGTTTAAAACGATGAAAAAATTACTACCCTTTTTATTTCTTCTTTCAGTAAGCATTTCCGCGCAGATTATTTCGTCGAACAAATGGACGGATTTATTTTCTTACAACAACGTTTTGGCCATCCGCGAAGACAACGGAAAACTGATTGCAGCGACGGAAAACGGTATATTTTTTTACACGCCTGCAACGGGCGAAATTACAAAACTTTCCAAAGCAAACGGTTTGCACGAGGTGAAGATCTCTGCATTTGATTACAATCCTGTTACAAAGATCGGTTTGGTGGGCTACCAGAACGGGTCGATGGATGTAATTACACCGGAAGGAATAACTTATGTGGTTGATATTCCGATTGCTCAAGGGTATAATGGCAATAAAAAAATCAATCATATTTCAATTACGGGAGACAAGGCCGTTATTTCCGTCGGTTACGGCGTTTCAATTTTTAAATTGGATAAAAAAGAATTCGGCGACTCTTCCTTTTTTACCAGCGGCGGCACTTACGAAGCAGCGAAAGAAGCAACCATTCAAGACAACGTAGTGTTTGTAGTTACCGCAACAGGCCTGAAATCACATGAAATGGATGTTACCTTTCCAATTTATTCCAGTTGGAATACCATCGCGGCCGGAAGTTTCAGCCAAATGGCGGGTGGCAGTGTCCTGGCCTTTTCTAATTCCAGTACGGTACAGTTTGGAAATGGAGGTACATTCTCGACCTTGGCGCAAACTTTTTCGAATATACAGGATGTAATGGTTACCGATCAAAATATTATCGTGGCAGATCTTAATGCAGTTTCTGTTTTTGATAATACCGGAACTTTTATAAGATCTTATACCGCGAGTGAGTCCTTAAATACGGGATATTTTTCTTCTTCGAAAATCTATGCAGGCTCGAAACTAGCGGGAATGCTTGCGGAGTCGGGAGAATCGCTGAAACCTGATGGACCGTATAACAATGCATCTTATAAATTAGATATTGTAGGAAACCAAATCGTAGTTTCTTCCGGCGGAAGAGATGCGTTTAATGAGCCTATTTACAGAGGTTTGGGCTATTATCATTATGACGGGACCAAGTGGATTTATCCGGATCTATTTAAAAATACGTCAACCCAATTTAATATTCTGGATGCCGTCATCAACCCGTCGAAACCGGGAGAGATTTTCTTTACAAATTACACGCCGTTTGATGGTACGAAAGGCATTTACAAAATGGATAATGACCAGTTTGCTAAAATTTACGCAAGCACGGGTGGCTTCAATAATCTGACGGTTGGGATGACCTTCGATGAAAACAATCAGCTTTTCGTATCAGAAGTACTCAACAACGACAAGATAGGATTTTATTACTACAATGCAACTTCAGATAATTTTACTTTAGTTAATGTAGTTACGGCAGGGCGCGCCCAGAAACCTTTTACGAAAGATGGAATTCTATTTATTCCGGATCCTGTTTTTACTGGCGGTGGCCTTTTGATTTATGATTACAATAACACGCCCTCTTCCCTTAGTGATGACCGTTTTAAAATGTTAAAAAAAGTAAATAATCTGCCGGCGGATGGGGTGGTGTCTGCAGCGATCGATAAAAACGACGATATTTGGATCGGAACCCGGATTGGTTTAAGAATAATAGGAAATCCCGCCAACATTATTACGGAAAATAATCCACAGGCCGAACCGATTATCATCGAAGAAAATGGTCTTGGCGAAGAGCTTTTCCGCGACAGTAATGTTTTGCAGATTGAAGTGGACGCCGGAAATCAAAAATGGATTTCTATTGATGGCGGCGGCGTTTTCTATCTCAGTTCGAACGGAGAGCAAACCCTGAAACATTTTACGCGGTCCAATTCGCCGCTGCCCAGCGATAACATAACCGATATTAAGGTTGATAATCTTACAGGAAAAGTATATTTTGCCACGTTGGAAGGGATTATGGTTTATCAGGGCGATATTCTGGAGGTAACAGAGAACTTTGGGAATGTTTTGGTTTACCCGAATCCGGTTGTTTATTCCAGATACAAAGGAAATGTAACCATTCGCGGCCTTGCGGAAAAAACAAATATCAGAATTACCGATGCGGCCGGAAACCTTGTTCATCAGGCAGTCTCCAGAGGTGGCTATTACGAGTGGAATCTTAACAATCATCGTGGAGTGCGCGTGGCATCCGGAATTTATTTTGTTCTGATGACCAACGCAGACGGAACCGACACTGCCACGGCGAAAATTGCAGTTGTAAATTAATGCTGAGCCAAACATGTTTTCTGCTCTCTTATGTTAAATATGGCGACAAGGGTGCGGTTTTAAACTGCTTCTCCAGAAATAACGGCTACGAAAGCTTTTTTGCGCCCAATATTTATGCTCCCAGAAACAGGCAGAAGTCTTACTTGTTTCCGCTTCAGGAAATTCAAATTACATTCGCCGCGAAAAAGAGAGGAGACAGCCTGCAAAATGTTTTGAAAATTGAAAAGGCAGAAAATACCGAAGAGGTTAATAATGTGAATGTAAACTCTATTCTTTTTTTTATTGCAGATTTATTGAATCAGATTTTAAAGGAAGAACAGCATTCCGAAAAGATGTATGACGAAATTAAGATGTTTTTGGGAGAACTCAATTTAAAAAATTACGACGCCCACATTGGATTGATCTTTCGCATTCTCCTTCGCCAGGGGATTTCCCCTTATTTGCAGATTTGCGCTACGTAAATCCCGAAAGCGGAAATTTTACCGATCAGCAGTCCGTACAGTTATTTGATGAAGAAATAACCGGCGTTTGGAAGAACTTCATTACCTCCGAAAACATTTACGGAATTAAATTGCCCAGAAATCTCCGTAAAAAAATGATACAGTCTTTAATGTATTACTACAGCCTTCACATCGATGGTTTTCGTGAACCCGTTTCCCTGAGCGTTATACAACAGATTTATGATTAAATTTTCTTTTCAGAACAGGTTTTTCAATAAAGTTCCAGACAAACACTGAGAAGATGACGACTAACGCTAAACACGAAAAGAAGGCGTAAAAGGAATACCTTTCGAATAATTTCTCCTGAACGAAAATTTGTATAATGGGAAAATGTACAAGATATACCCCGTAAGAAAAGTCCCCGTATTTAGCAAATTTCTTCAAAGGGAGCTTCAGGTAGGCCGCCCAAAAAATACCGATTCCTAAAGCGAAAGGTGTGACCAGATTCACCGAAAATATTCCTTTCTCCAGTATTACAATTCCCACCGCAAAAGGCAAGAGCAAATTGATTTGTTTTTTGAAAAATGCAAGGTTTAAAAACAGGAGAATTCCGGTAGCGAAATAGGAAAGAACTCCCGGAAGTTGCCGCGAAAGTTCATCTTTGCCATTATGCGCTAAAAGAGAGGAATAAAGAATGGAAAAAATGTAGATCGCTGTTAAAATAATATTTTTTCGACCTTTACTTTTGTTTTGCAGCGCGTAAAACAGAAACGGAATGAAAATATAAAACATTAACTCTACCTTAATCGTCCAAAGCGAGCCATTGACGGCGCAAATGTAATTGTTACCAAAAACCCCGTCGATACACGGCTGCAGGAAATTCATAAAGAATAAATTCACGCCCAGATATTTGAGCCAGTCCGTTGAAAAGTAATCCAGAAAATTTTTATCGGAAAAAAGAAACAGAAACACTGAAAAAAAGAGCACCACAAAAAAATAGGCGGGAAAAATTCTCCTCGCCCTATTGATGGCATATTTTTTTAGATCCCGAAACTTATCGTAGCTCGAATAGATTAAAAAGCCACTGATGATAAAAAAGCAAAATACGCTGTAGTTGGGCATCGCGGCGAAGAATTCGTTGTTAAATTCTGGTCGCGCACTTAAAATGATCGTATGGCCAATAACAACTAAAAATGCGAAAACAAATCGCAAAAAATCGAAGTTATTGGCATGTTTCATAGGTTATCTCGGGTCGGGTGCGGTTGTACTTTTATACACCTGAAAGTTAAAAACAAAACTTCTGTTTCTAAGCGAAATATCGGAATAATTAAAGTAGGGATCTCTGGCAAACGCCGCTCTGGACGGAACAATGATCACGCCCTGCATATTATAATTACTTTCGTCGGAAATGTCGAAAGCTTTGAACTTGAGAAGCGCTTCCTTAAAACCTTCAATCTCGTAGTAACTGCGCTGTTTTGCCTCTGCTGTGGTTCCATTCTGCAAAACACTTTGTTTTACGTAAAAATAAGCCGGATCCACTTCCGGTACGCCACTTCCGGCTACATTGTTTCTAAAGGAAAAACCTGAGGAATAACCAACTTTTCCATCAGTATTCGTGGCGACATAAGAATTGGCAATCTGCATAATTTTAATAATATCGCTGGAGCCAATTACGGTGCCAGGTTCCGGCTGTGCGCCCTCTCTCATGATGTAAATAACGCCTGAAGGTAAAGTTACAGGTTCCAGATCAGCCAACTTAACGTTCACGGTATCAGTTTCAACGTAATTTTTTATAATTCCTTTGGCGTCGAGATAGTGGGTTTGCAAAAAGCTTTGTGCGGCCTGGTCGTCGTAAGTGTTTTGCGTCTCGATGCTTACTTCTTCAATGGCGTCTACATTGTCATCTTTTCGACAGGAAATAATGGCGATTGAAGCTAAAGCCAGATATAAGAATCTTTTTTTCATTTTTATAATTATCGTTAAATTGCTAAAATTTTTAATCCAGCAAAAGTATAAATAAATTATGAGAATAGATAAATTTTTATGGTGCGTGCGTTTTTACAAAACCCGAAGCATTGCGGCCGACGAAATAAAAAAGAACCGGGTGTCCCTCGGAAATCAGCCCGTAAAAAGTTCAAAGGAAGTGAAAGAGGGAGATCTCATCAAAATCAGAAAAAACCAGATCGACTATCAGATTAAAATTTTACAGATACCGAAGAGCAGAATGAGCGCGAAACTGGTGCCATTGTATATTGTTGATAAAACCGAGAAAGAACAGTATGAAGTTCTGAAACAGCGAAAACTAACCCAGGATTATTACCGCATCAAAGGCGAAGGCAGACCCACCAAAAGAGACCGCCGCGCGATGGACGAATTTGTGGAAAACGACGGCACCGCTGAAATGGAAGGTGGCGAGTGGGATTTGTTTTTTAGTGACGTTGAAGATGGATCGGCCGATTAAAGCAGTGCTTTGATCTCTGCCACGATTTGGTCGACTTCTTTGCCGTCTGTATCCACCGTGAATTTTGCCTGAGCGTAATAATGATTTCTTTCAAAAAGATGTTTTGCGATAAATTCGGGTAAATCTCCATCAGGAATATCAGCGATTAAAGGTCGTTTGCTTTTCTGTTTTAAAAGTCTCTGAGAAAGAGTAGTGACGGAGGTTCGTAGAAAAATACTTTCCGAATGATGGTTAATCATCTCGATGTTGTTGTAATAAGCCGGTGTTCCGCCGCCCACACTCAAAATGAGGTCGGTTTCGTGGACCAAAATTTCCTCTAAAAGTCGGCGTTCCTCCTTCCGAAAGTAGATTTCACCCCTTTTTTCGAATATTTGCGGGATCGTTAAATTATTTTTCAAAGAAATGTAGTGATCCAGGTCAATTAATTTTAGGTCCAAATCCTGGCTCAAAACTTTGGAAACGTGTGATTTGCCACTTCCCATGTATCCTATCAGCGAAATTTTCATGTTTTTATTTTGCACAAAGTACCAGAAAAATTTTGAGATTTTAAAAAAAGACCTATCTTTGCACCACTTTAAAAAGGGAAGCAATTCTAATTTAAATGTGACCGACTCGGTAGCTCAGCTGGTAGAGCAATACACTTTTAATGTATGGGTCCTGGGTTCGAATCCCAGCCGGGTCACAAGCGAAAAAATTCCGTAATTTTTACGGATTTTTTTTGCCTGCGTGGTGAAATTGGTAGACACGCCATCTTGAGGGGGTGGTTTCCTATGGATGTGCTGGTTCGAGTCCAGTCGCAGGCACTACAAAAATCAGCGGTGAATGATCATCGGTAAATGATTATATTTTTAATTATTTATCTCCCATCAATCATCATTGATAAAAAAAAATATCCGACTCGGTAGCTCAGCTGGTAGAGCAATACACTTTTAATGTATGGGTCCTGGGTTCGAATCCCAGCCGGGTCACAAAGAATTACTCTTAACAGGGTAATTTTTTTTTCATATTAATATTTTGTGATTTGGTGTTAAAAGTCTTCCCAGCGGGAAGACTTTTGGCTTTAGGAGAAGTTGTTTTTAATCCAAATGAATATTATCAATCAGTCGCACGTCATTCACAAAAACCACGATAAAGGCCCGGTAGTCGTGTCCTCTGTAGAAAAAGTCGGTTTCTTTTAAGGTGTTTTCGTCCGCAATTTGAAAATATTCCAGAACCATCCCGCGCTGGTCTTCGAAAATATCTTTTACCCGAAGATTAATTTCCGGCAGCGTAAGGACTCGAAACCAGTCGTTTACTTTCAACAGCGTTTCATGGATGACTTTTGCCGCTTTTCTTTGGTCGGGGCTAAGCCGCTCATTGCGCGAACTCATTGCCAAACCGTTTTCTTCGCGATAAATCTTAACACCGTGAATTTTCACGGGCAGCTGTAATTTTTGTACTAATTTTTTGATGATGGCAAGCTGCTGAAAATCCTTTTCACCGAAATAGGCATTGTCGGGCTTTACCTGACGTAATAATTCTTCAACCACGGTACCCACGCCGTCGAAATGTCCCGGGCGGAATTTTCCTTCCATTTCATTTTCCAGGCCCTCAAAATCGTAAGTTTTACTTTTTAGCCCGTCGGGATATAAATCTGAAACTTCCGGAATATAAACCGCGTCCACAAAGGCAGATTCTTCCAGCATTTTAAGGTCATTTTCGATATTGCGCGGATATTTTTCCAGATCGCCGGCATTATTAAATTGGGTAGGATTTACAAAAATAGAGGAGAACACCAGGTCGTTTTCTTTTGCGGCGGCCTCATAAAGGGAAATATGACCCCGATGAAGCGCACCCATTGTTGGCGCGAAACCGATTTTTTTGCCCATTTCCTTTTGCCTCTCCACATAATCGTGCAAGGTCTTTTTTGATCGAAAGATTTTCATAGTTTATTTATATCAATGTAAAAATAGGGATTTCCCGCAAAAAATTCAGTACTTCAAAAAAAAATATTTTGCCGAAAAATGAAGGGTTTCAAATTATAATTATTAAAATATGTTAATTAAAAATTATTCGTTTAAAATTTTGTAATTTTGCACAGTAGAATTTTCTGCCTAAAAATACGAAGAACGATAGAATTTATGCCGAACCAAAAAATATTATACGTCACCACGGAGATGTTTCCATACCAGGAAGATAGCAATATCGCAACCATGGTGAGTAAGATGGCACTCAAAATGCACCAGGACTCAAACGATGTTAGAGTGTTTATGCCAAGATTTGGACAGATTAGCGAACGCAAGTTTCAGCTTCACGAAGTAATTCGTCTTTCCGGGATGAATATCATCATCAATGATCTGGATCAACCCCTTATTATTAAAGTAGCTTCCCTGCCGGGAGAAAGGCTTCAGGTGTATTTTATTGATAATGACGAGTACTTCAAAAGAAAGCAGTTTTATGTTGATGATGAAGGAAAACCCTTCGACGACAACGATGAGCGGGCAATTTTCTTCGCCAGAGGAGTAATTGAAACCATCAAAAAATTGAACTGGGTTCCGGATGTTATTCACCTGAACGGCTGGATGGCTTCATTTATCCCTGTATACCTAAAAACTTTTTACAAAAACGACTCTTATTTTAATGATTCGAAACTTGTTCTTTCTGTTTATAATGAAGAAGACTTTGCGCTCTCTGAAAAGGTAGAAGAAAAAATGAAATTCGACAATATTACCGCTTTAAAAGCGTTTAAAAAACCAAGTTTTCAGCAATTCGTCATGGAAAGTATGGATTTGGTAGATGTAGTGATTAAAGGCGACGAGTTCTTACAGGATGAACTCAGCGAAGCTTTTGATAAAACAAAAACTACAAAATCCGAATACGTGAACGCGGATTCAATCGACAAGTTATACTAATCAATTTTAAATTTTAATGATAAATAATATTCAAAGATTATTCAAAATTACCGCTGCTTTGGTAATTGGGAGTGTAATGTTATGGAGTTGTGAGCCGGATGCAGATCAACTTGGATCGCAATTTTTTCAGAACGGTGCGCAGGGTACGGAAGCGCTTTTTCCCGTTATTGCGTATAATGTAAATAATGGCGACTCCATCCGAACAGATGCGGTGCGCCTGAACAGTGCGGCACTTGGTGCTTTTAGCGAGCCTCAGTTCGGTTTGCAGAAAGCCGCGTATGTTACACAGGTAAGATTAAGTTCTTACGCTCCGAATTTTGGAACCAATCCGGTTATCGACTCTGCAGTGATGGTAATTAAACCCGTTTACGCAGCAGACTCTTTAACCACAACAACCGTAGAAGATTATATTTATCCGGATGGTGCGGTACCTGCAAAAAAAGTGGTCGTGAGTTATCCCGTGACGAAATACGGAAATACCAAATTGAATAATAGAACGATTTTTAATATTAAGGTCAACGAGGTAAACGAGTTTTTAGGTTCCAGTGCAGACCAGGTTAGATCGAATAAAATCGTAACAACAGGAGAGGTAATTGGGTCGAAAGTTTTTAACGGCGATATCACTTCCATAACTATTACCAAAGATTCCGATAACAGTACTCTTTTCGAAAGAGCGGCATCTCTAAGAATTCCATTGGATTCAACGTTTTTTCAAAATAAGATTGTTAATGCTGCCGCAAATAATTTGAGTGATGCTGCAACTTTTATCAGATATTTTAAAGGCCTTAAAATTTCAGTTGATGAAAACGACGGCTATATTTTCAATATCGATCCGAACTCAATACAGGTGAATTTGTATTATAAAAAAGATAAAGTGGATGGTACAACAACCACGAGAGAATCTGCAATATATGCGCTGGATCTGGGTTCCGCAAATGCCCATTTCAGTCAAATTACGTTCGACCGAGCGTCTACTCCTTCTGCTGCTGCGTTGGCTTCCGCTAATCTGCAAACCGGTGATGCAAGAATATTTGCCCAGGGTATGGGAGGACCGGGAATTGGAATTCGCGTTCCTTTGCAAACGGTCAACACGATCAAAGATTTATACAAAAATGATAAAGCGGGTATTATTTCTGCGAAAATTCGAATTTACACCGCTAAAGACAACTGGGACAATTCTTATAAAAAACCGGATAACTTCGTTGTGAGACAAAGAGATCTGACTCCGGAAACAGGCGAGCCGGTATATTTGAATGATTTTCTTACCGATATGAGCACCTTGGCGTATACCGGACTTTACAATTTGGTAAAAGCCTACGACCTGGATAAAAATCCGGCGCACTACGACATTGGAATCACGCAGACTTTTAAAGATATTATTGAGAAAGAAGCCAAAAACAATGATCTTGTTTTGAACGTGGGTAATTACACCACGGATCCGGCGGGCAATTTATTAGGGTTTCAATATTCGGCACTCGGTCAGCAGAATTTTAATTCAAGGTCCTTCACGCCGTATCGTGCTGTATTTGTAGGAACTGATGCTGGAAATGAAAATGCTGCCCAGCTAATTCTGACGTACGGTAAAAAATAACAATAATAAATTAAAGAATAAATATATGTGTGGTATTGTAGGTTATACTGGTTTTCAGGATGCATATGACGTAGTAATAAACGGTCTACGAAGATTAGAATACAGAGGATACGACAGTGCGGGGATTGTTTTGGACAGCGATACAACTTTCGATGTTGCCAAGACCAAAGGGAAAGTTGAAGATTTGGTAAACATTTCGAAAAATTTGGTCGGTAAATCGCATGTCGGAATGGGCCATACAAGATGGGCCACCCATGGTGTTCCCAGCGACCGTAACTCGCACCCACATCTTTCCAACAATAATAAAATAGCTTTAGTACACAATGGTATCATCGAAAATTATGATACGATTAAAATAATGCTTACCGAAAAAGGCTTTACGTTCCATTCCGAAACCGATACCGAGATTTTGGTCAACCTTATTCAGTATTTTATGGATATCAATTCAGACATTGATTTTCCAACGGCCGTGAGGTATGCTTTAAATGAAGTGTACGGCGCATACGCCATTACCGTAATGCACGACGATTTTCCGGGTGTGCTGGTGGTAGCTCGTCTAGGTTCGCCTTTGGCGATTGGTTTGGGAACGGATGAATATTTTATCGCGTCCGATGCTTCGCCTTTTGTTGAATTTACGAAAGAAGCCGTTTACTTGGAAGAAGGTCACATGGCCACTATTTCCTTAGAAAATGGCGTTGATATTCGTAATATCAACGACAATGTGAAGATCATTCCCGAAGTTCAGCAGCTGAAATTAAGTTTGGAGCAGATTGAGAAGGGAGGCTACGAGCATTTTATGTTAAAAGAAATTTTCGAGCAGCCAAAGTCCATTCACGATACTTTACGTGGAAGATTACTGGTAGAAGAGGGCATTATTAAAATGGCGGGAATCTGGGATAATCTGGAGAGATTAAATAAGGCACAGAAAATAACCATCATTGCGTGCGGAACTTCCTGGCATGCGGGATTGATTGGCGAATATCTCATCGAAGAATTTGCAAGAATTCCGGTAGAAGTAGAATATGCTTCCGAATTTAGATATCGAAACCCGATCATTACAGAAAAAGATATCGTAATTGCGATTAGCCAGTCCGGAGAAACCGCAGATACAATGGCCGCCATTAAAATGGCAAAAGAAAAAGGCGCATTCGTTTATGGAATTTGTAATGTCGTCGATTCTTCAATTTCCCGCGTTACTGATGCAGGTTCTTATACGCATGCGGGTCCGGAAATAGGCGTAGCGTCTACAAAAGCTTTTACCGCTCAGTTAACCGTTCTTTCTCTAATTGCATTGAAATTAGGAAAACACAATGGTCAGCTAAGCAACCAGGAGTTTATGAAATTGATTACGGAACTGGATGCGTTGCCTAAAAAAGTGGAAGAAGTTTTAGAGACTACGCACGAAATCACGAAAGAAATCGCGAAGAACTTTGTCGACGCTCAAAACTTTTTGTATTTAGGTCGTGGTTATAACTTCCCTGCCGCCTTGGAAGGAGCCTTAAAGTTGAAAGAAATTTCCTACATTCACGCAGAAGGGTACCCGGCAGCAGAAATGAAGCATGGCCCGATTGCGCTGATTGACGAAAATATGCCCATTGTAATTATTGCACCGAAACAAGGTCACTACGACAAAATTGTGAGCAATGTTCAGGAAATTAAAGCACGAAAAGGCAAAGTAATCGCATTGGTCAACAAAGGCGATACACAGGTTGCCTCTGTTGCAGATTATGTAATTGAGTTCCCCGAAACTTCTGAATGTTTCTCTCCGATTATCGCTTCGATATCCCTTACAGCTATTAGCCTATTATATTGCGGTTTACAGAGGCGCAAATGTAGATCAGCCTAGAAACCTGGCTAAATCCGTAACTGTGGAGTAAAATAAATGTTAATTTTTATGAAATAATCCAAACAATTTTTCGTTTTGGAAAAAAAATCATAATTGTTTTTCCAAAAAATTATATATTTACCGCTTAATTTCCAAAAATAGCATGAACAAAATATTTCTTGTATTACTATCCGCCACTCTTATTATTTCCTGTTCCAAACGCGGCAGTTCCAGCGCCGGAAAGCCTGGAGTTAAAGGGGAATTGGTGCCAAAAGGAAAATCCAAATCTTTTGTAGCAGAAAGACCTTACGGAATGGTTGCAATTCCAGCGGGCTCTTATGTTATGGGTCTTGCTGATCAGGATTTTACCAACACGCCAGAAAAAGCCAATCTTAAAACCGTTACCGTTTCTTCCTTTTTTATGGATGAAACCGAAATTACCAATGCGGAATATCGTGTTTTTATTAATTATGTGCGGGATTCCGTTGTTCGTTCTTTGTTGGCTGAAGCAGCTGGAGATGGTGGTACAGACGGAGACGGAAGTGCCATTGGAGATTTTGCTTACCTGTCTAAAAAAGCCGGCGAAGATAAAACGGCTTATCAGGAATTTATGGAGTCTCAAGGTGGTAGAGATGGCTATAATGAATCTAAGAAATTAGACTGGAATGTTCCACTGCGCTGGAAAACTTCGGAATATCCGGATGCGCAGTACGCGGAAATTTTAGAGTCTGTTTATATTCCACCCGCAGAAAGAATCAACAACGAAAGAATTATCGATACCCGTAAATTGCTTTACGCTTACAATTGGGAAGATATCGAATCGGCAGTTAAAGAGAAATCGCGCGGTTCAAAATATTTGAAAAAAGAAAGTATTGCGGTTTATCCCGATACAACAGTTTGGATCAAAGATTTTAATTATGCCTACAACGAACCTCTTTATGATGGGTATTTTTGGCACAGTGCCTACAAAAACTATCCAGTAGTGGGGGTAACCTGGGATCAGGCAAGAGCTTACTGTAATTTTAAATCGAAGTTAAAGTCCGATTACAATGAAGCCTTGAAAAAGAAAAAACAAAAACCGATGTCTTTCCGTCTTCCAACGGAAGCAGAGTGGGAATATGCGGCCAGAGGCGGTAGAGAGAATGCAACCTATCCTTGGGGCGGTCCTTACTTGCAGGATGACAGAGGATGTTATTTAGCGAATTTTAAACCGAAACGTGGTAATTACATCGAGGATGAGAAGAAAGGAACGTACACCTATACCGCACCTGTGAAACAATTTGAAAAAAATGGTTTTGGATTGTTTGATATGGCGGGAAATGTAGCGGAATGGACCGAGTCTCCTTACAGCAACTCAACCTATGAATTTGCATCTACTTTAAATCCATATTTATCCAATCAGGCTTACAGAGAAGAGAAAAAATCGGTTAGGGGTGGTTCTTGGAAAGATGTAGGTTACCTTTTGATGAATGGGGCCCGCGATTATGAACGGAAAGATTCTGCCAGAAGTTATATCGGTTTCCGAACGGTACAGGATATTCCGGAAGGAACGGCTAAATTCAAAAAAAGAACAAAATAGACTTTGAAAAAACAAAACAAATAATAAATTACTAACCAACAAATTACCAACTCATGTTTAAAACTAAGGAAGCCACATACAACTTTATCTATTCCATTGGCGCTGCAATCGTAATTTTAGGGGCCCTTTTCAAAATGACTCACTGGAGTATCGGACCTCTTACCGGAAATGTAACCCTTGCTATTGGTTTGATAACCGAAGCGATCATCTTTACCATCTTTGCCTTCGATATTCCTAAATCTGAAGAATCCTACGCGTGGGAAAATGTTTACCCTGAATTATTAGACTCGCATGCAGAACCAAACCCAAAACACTCCTCGCTGGCGCTACAATCCGCAGAAGTAAAAGAATTGGAAACCTCCCTGTCTGATAAATTAGATAAAATGCTGGCTGATGCCAAACTGGACGTTAGCCTTTTTGACCGTTTAAGAACTGGAATCGATAAATTCTCCTCCTCCGTGGATCAAATTAACCAAACGGTGGATGTTAGCGGTTCTACTCAAAAATACAATGATCAGTTAATGCTTGCAGCAAGCCATCTTGAAAGCATGAACGCACTGTACGCCCTTCAGTTGGAACACGGTAGAACGCAGACCGAATACAGCAAAAAATATGTTGAAGACATGCAGCGATCTGCAGCTCATTCCGAGAAATTCAATGAAGAATTATCCGGATTAACCTCAAACTTAAACAGTCTAAACAGAGTTTACGGCGGAATGCTAAGCGCAATGAAATCATAATTTCCTCTCCATTTATATTTAAAATTTAAACTATTAACAAAATTTACTAAAAATGGCACAGGGAAAACAGACGCCTCGTCAGAAGATGATCAACTTGATGTATCTTGTTTTCATTGCAATGTTAGCAATGCAGATCGATCAGGAAATCATCAGATCATACAAAGATACTACGGGTTCTTTGGAGGAAACCAGAACACTTACCGAGAACAACAATACCATCTTTAAGAAAACCTTGGAAGCGAAAGCTGCCAATACGCCAGATACTTTTTCCGCCCCGTTGGAGCGGTATAAAGGTTTGGAAGCCAAAGCGGATGATCTGGTTCAAAGCATCGAAGGACTTAAAATTGAACTTAGCAAGGAAGCAGAATATAATAAAAATGAGCTGGATATTCAGGAGAGTTTTGCCTCACTGAACAATACAGAACCTTCAACTAATATTTTTTTCGCAGCGGGTGACGAAAATAAACCATCAAAAAAAGCTAACGATCTTAAACTTAAAATTGAAGCTTTTAAATCGTATATCAACCAGACTTTCGGCTCCAATAATTTGATGAAAGCGGTTGTTGACAGAACGAACAAGCAGATGGTAACCGAATATAAAGAATTAAGAAACGGTAAAAATTGGGTTCAGTACAAATTTTACAACCAGCCCTTGATCGCTGCTCTTTCTAATCTGGAAGTTATACAGTCTTCCGCCAGAGGTATTCAAGGTGATGCTTTATCAGTAATGCTTCAGGAAAAAGTAGACGCAGATATTAAATTTGATGCTTACCAGGCGATCGTCTCTGCACCAACTATCGTGCTTCAGGGTGAAACTGCACAAGGTAAAGTTGCTATTGGTAATTATTCCAGCAACGTTCCGGGATTATCAATGCCAGGTTTAACCGTGACCAACGGTCAGGGCGTAAGAAACCTCGATACAGGATCTTTAGGCGATAAAAGTTTTGCGGGAACTATCTCTTTCAAAGATGTTAATGGTAAAGAAATTCCTTTGAATTACAGTCATACCTACACCGTTGTTCCTGGAGCAAAGGAAGTGGCCTTCGAAAGTGGTGCTTTATTATCTGCAGACAAAATGCAGGTTTTATACAGAGGATTGCCAAATCCCATTTCAGGTTCAATACTTGGCGCAAATAACGCGCAGACTACGTTATCTGCCTCCGGCGCATCTGTTTCGAAAACAGGCGGCGGAACTTGGGTAGTAACGCCAGGAGGAGGAAGTTCCACAACATTAACGATTTCTGGTAAGGGACCAAAAGGCGAAACGATTTCAAAAGCCTTTCCTTTCCGCATTAAAAATGTGCCGCCACCAATTGGTTTAATTCAGGGTAAAAACATAGTATCCATGCCAGCCAGTTCTATCCCGAACCAAAGAGTATCTGCAGACATGCCGGATTTCGATTTCCCGGTAAGTTTTACCGTAAACAGTTTTATGTTTAAAGTGCCCGGTAAAGCAGCAATGCTCATCAACGGAAGTTCTTTAAGTGCTGTCGGAAATCTTACAAAAGGATTAAGAAATGGCGATATCGCTTACGTCTTTAATATTCAGGCAACAGCAACAGGTTTGGGTAATCAACAGTTAAAAAACGTAGGCAACGTCATAATAAACGTACAGTAAAATCGTTAGTGATTTAATATTTAAGAGGGTCATCCGTACAAAAAATTTAGAATGAAAAAGGTCATATTACTACTTCTTGCTTTAACTTTCAGCGGTGCTGGAGCTCAAACCAAGAAAAAAACGAAAAGAAAAGCCAAGCCTAAAGCTGCAGCGGTGGTCGCTGCGAAAGAGGACCAAGGTGCCGATATGGGCAATATCGATTCCCTGGTAAATGCTTATGCTACGCCGGCGGTTCCGGAAGAGCCGATCAATTCGATGTCTATTTTAAATGCCAAATCGCCCGAATCTTTCCGTAAATTTCGGGAGACCGGGATGATTAAGCAGGGAGATTCTATGGTTTCTACCAGGATTACGCCTTTGAAATATGGTTTTATCGAGGATAAAGATATTTTGAAAAGCATGGTTGTTTGGGAGATCATCGATATGAACGACAAATTAAATCAGCCTTTTTATCATAATGAAGATGGTTTGGTTTCGCAAAACAAATCGCTGTATCAAATTTTGTTCGATGCTATTAACGACGGCAGAATCAAAGAAGTTTATGACGACGAATTGTTCTCTGTTCGGTTAGACCCGGATGCCATTCAGGCGCGGATTAAAAATGCGGTGATGAGCGACGCGGGTATCGATAAAATGAACGAAAACGGCGCGCTGACGGAAGAAGAAAAGAAAGAATATACCAACGTGTACGAAACTAAGACCGAAAATGTAAAAGTTTTGAAAATCAAAGGAATGTGGTATATCGACCGTCGCGACAGCCAGATGAAATACAGATTGTTAGGCATTGCGGCAATGGGTCAGGATCCGTCAACAATGGGCCAGTATGGGCCGGATGGTCAACCTTTAGCGTCGAAAGATGAATTGATCGATCTTTTCTGGGTATATTATCCGGATGCGCGCGAAGTTCTTGCAAACTCAATCGTTTTCAACAACAAAAATCTTTCGTCCGATATTTCTTTTGATGATTTGCTGAACGCGAGAAGATTTTCTACTATTATCTACAAATCCGATAACGGTTTAGGAAACGGCGTTATTAAAGATTATATTCCACGCGACGCCGATGCACAGCTGGAAGAAAGCGAAAGAATCAAAGGACAGATCCTTCAAATGGAAAATGATATGTGGAATTATTAATTTCACTTGAAAATATCCCAAAACCTGAGTATTTTTACTCAGGTTTTTTTTATTGAATTTTTATAACGATGAAAATGAAAAATGTTGATTATATAATTGTCGGCGATGGTTACGCGGCAGTTTTTCTTGCACACCAGCTCATAACAAATAACAAATCTTTTGTCGTCTTTTCGGGAGCGGGAAAAGGCGCTTCCAAGGTTTCCGCCGGCGTTATCAATCCCGTCGTTTTAAAGAAATTTACCACTTTTTGGCTCGCAGAAGAACAAATCGTTTTCTTAAACGCAACCCTTGCCGAAATGGAAGAATATATGGGTAAAAATTATTTGATTCCCGCGCAGATTCACCGAATTTTTCACGATGAAAATGAAAAAGATCTGTGGCTCAGTAAAACCCAAACCGAGGAATTGGAACCTTTTCTGGATCCCGAATTTCAAACTTTAGATAGTATTAAAAACCCTTTTGGAACCGGTGCTGTAAAGAAATCTGCGCGCTTAAATGTAGAAGAATTTTTCACGGATTTTTTAAATTATTTTGAAAATAAAGGCCAGCTGATTCGGGAGCAGTTCGATTATTCCGTGGTGCAGGCCAATACGTACAAAAACCTTAATTTTAAAAATATTGTTTTCTGTGAAGGAATGGGGGTGAGAAAAAATCCGTTTTTTAAGGAAATTCCCGTTATTCCAAACAAAGGACATCATTTGAAAGTTAAACTATCAAGACCTTTGAGCCACCAACACACTTTAAAGAAAAAACATTTTCTTTTTCCCTTGAAAGACGACCTTTATTATTACGGCGGAACATACGATCCCAATGAACGAGAAAACGAGATCGATGATTTTAAAGTGGTGGAACTGATCGAAGGATTGCAAGCCTTTTACCCACACGATTTTGAAACCGTCGAAATTAACTATGGTTTTCGTCCTACGGTAAAGGACCGCCGGCCGATTTTAGGAAATCATCCGGACCATTCGAATTTTTATATTTTTAACGGTTTGGGCGCGCGTGGGATTTTAAACGGATGCTATTTTTCGCAGGAACTTTTTCAGCACATCGAAAACGGAAAAGATCTAATGTCCGAGGTAGATATCAAACGTTTCATTAAATAGATCATCCAAAATGTTCCAGTGAAGTCCTAGTCTTCGAAATAAGTTAGATATTCTCTCTGTTGGACTTTCAATAGTTGATTATTAATTTTAATTCCTTAAAAACGCACACTATAAACTATGAAATTTAAAAAACTCGTTGCGCTTGAGCCGCTAAATTTAATTCCTTCCGCGGAAAAAAGTCTGCACTCTTTTGCTGAAAATGTGATAATCTACAATGATCGACCTGCGAATGTAGAAGAGATCGTTGCGCGGATTGGTGATGCTGATGCAGTTCTGGTGAGTTATACGACGACCCTGGGGCGTGAATCTCTGGAACAGTGTTCGCTCCTCAAATACATCGGAATGTGCTGCTCGCTCTACAGCCCGGAAAGTGCCAACGTTGATATCCCTTTTGCAAATTCGCGTGGCATCACGGTTACCGGTATTCGGGATTATGGCGATGAAGGCGTGGTAGAATATGTCGTCAGCGAACTGATCAGATGTCTGCACGGTTTCGGAAACAATAAGGACGGGACGTCCAGAAAACCCTGGCGTGAAATTCCACGCGAAATCACAGGATTAAAAGTTGGGATTATAGGTCTCGGCAAATCGGGCGGCATGATCGCCGATGCGCTTCAGTTTTTCGGCGCAGAAATCTCTTATTTTTCCCGCACCAGAAAGGCAGAACAGGAAAAAAAGGGATTTAAGTTTTTGCCTTTGAATGTACTGCTTGAACAGAATGAAGTCCTTGTTACCTGTTTAAATAAAAATACGGTTCTCCTGCATGAAGCAGAGTTTAAACATTTGGGTATTCGCAAAATACTTTTCAACACGGGTTTATCGCCCGCGTGGGAGGAGGAACCGTTTGTAAAATGGCTGTTGAAAGATAACCTTGTTTACTGTGATACTGTAGGTGCGCTAGGTTCTGAAAAATTAGTGGATCATCCAAATGTGGTTTGCATGGAAGTCTCTTCAGGCAGGACGCAGCAGGCATTTATCCGGTTGAGTGAAAAAGTTTTGGCCAATATTACCCATCATCTTAAAAAACAATTGGCGACGTAATATTGCGCAGCGTGTTCACTACGCTCCACCCCGCAATTTGGGCGGTTTGGCTGTAAACTTCGATAACGGCGTTAATCTGCTCACTTTTGAGCTCAATACGGTGATTATCACCTACAAAGTTTGGCACCGAGTTAATTGAAACCTTAATGTTTTCCGGACCTGTCGACGCTAAAGCTGCCGCAACCGCCACATTAACGCGGGTCGGAAAAAGAGCAATGGCTTCTGCCGCGTTGCCTTCAAAAACCTGGCGCGCTTCTGTTTGCAACCCTTCCTCATAAATTTCTGTGTTTTTCAAAGAATTCGGGCCTTTTTTCGTTTCAAAGCTAACTTCACTTTTTTCCATTAAAGATACCGTTCTCAAGACATCAAAACCACCAATCGCACCGGAAGCTAAATGCACGCGCGTTTCGTTTTCTGCTGCGGTTTTCGCCACGAGTTTATAAAATTCTTCGTCCGCAAATGCACCGATAGACAGTGTTACAATTGAAGAACCGTTTTTCAGGGCGGGAACTGCCAACTCCTTTAAAGAAGATGGTGAGGCGGTTTCCACAATGTAATCGGGTTGAAGATGAAGAAGTTCATTTAATGAATGACAGGGCGTACAATCGTAACCAAAATTTAAACTTTGGATTTTTTTTGCGATATTTTCCGCCTTTTCGAACGTTCTGGAATAAGTGCCGATTAACCGGTAATCCGGTAATAATCCTTTTATAAAAGCGTCTAACACAATATTCGCAAGTTTTCCACAACCTACTATTGCCAAAGTTTTAGTTTCCATTCTGCGAACATAATACTTATATTTTACCATCGCAAAAAATGGAGGTATCAACTTCTTGCTGACTGGCGTTATTGTTAAATTAATTTCTGCGTCGGTGGACACTAAAAATAGTCTCCTGTTAAGACAGTTTCCAGGATATAAAATTTTTTTTTCTACACGATTAAAATTCGAACAGATTTATTTGATCATCACCTTCTACAAATACCAAATAAATTTTTTTCAATAAATCAAAATGGATGTCAGTTTTTGTAGTGACCGTCTTAACTAAACAACCTTATAATATATTTTTACCTCCGTAATACAATAAGAAATAATCCGCATATTTAATCTAAAATGCAATCGATTACTAAATATTTTCGAAGTATTAATATATCTCAATTGCAATAAAAAATTTATGGTTTTTTGCGCCCGCATTTTGCGACTCCATATTACTTAGAAATCCTCAAACGTTGGGCACTAAATGAAAGAACCGAGCTCGCAGCTATCCTTTAGGGTGTTGATGTTGGGTTGTCTCCTGACAATTTATCTTTCTCCTTTCCCAAAATAAGTTTTTGGTTTTACAAAAACACAGGTTTCTCAAAATACTTCAAAATAATTTTCGCCAATTGAAAAAAAATATTACATTTGTGTAATCGATTACATTTAAAGATTTAATTATGACAAAGTATAGCTTTAGATACGCCTCTCATCCGGATGATGCTAAAAATTACGACACGGCCAGAATAAGAAAGGAGTTTCTAATCGACAATTTATTTTCCGCAGATGAGATCAATTTGGTGTATTCCATGTACGATCGCCTCATTGTGGGTGGAGCGAGGCCTGTGGAAAGTGAACTGAAACTTGAAACAATTCCCTACCTGAAATCCGAAAATTTTCTGGACCGGAGAGAACTGGGGATTATCAATGTTGGTGGTGAAGGTGAAGTTTCTGTTGACGGCGAAAAATTTAGGCTTAATAAAAAAGAAGCTTTATATGTTGGCATGGGGATCAAGGAAGTTACTTTCAAAAGTACGACGGGCGAACCGGCATTATTCTATCTGAATTCTGCCCCCGCGCACAAAAATTTCCCAAATAAAAAAATTACGAAAGAAAATGCAGAGATTGTGCATCTGGGGGATGATAATACGGCTAATAAAAGGATATTAAATAAACTCATTGTTAACAGCATTGTCGAAACCTGCCAGTTGCAAATGGGTCTTACAGAACTTTTACCGGGTAACATCTGGAATACAATGCCTTCTCATACGCACGAAAGGAGGATGGAAGCTTATTTTTATTTCGATCTTGAAGAAGGTCAAACGGTTTCTCATTTTATGGGACAGCCCCAGGAAACCAGACATATTTTTATGCAAAACAATGAGGCGGTTTTTTCCCCGGAATGGTCAATTCATTCAGGAGCCGGAACATCAAATTATTCCTTTATCTGGGGAATGGCCGGAGAAAATTTAGATTACGGAGATATGGATATTGTTGCAGCAAACGAACTAAAATAAGCAGATGAATTTATTTGACTTAAAAGGCAAAAACGCACTCATCACAGGCGGAAGTCACGGTTTGGGAATGGCAATGGCAGAAGCTTTGGCAGAAGCCGGCGCGCAGATTATCATCACCGGAAATACGCCGGAAAAAATGAAAAATGCGCTCGAACATTATCACTCCAAAGGATATTCTGCGAAAGGATATTTGTTCGATGTGACGGATGAAATCCAGGCAAAAAAAATGTAGAATTAATTTCCCATGAAGTTGGCGATATTCATATTTTAGTCAATAACGCCGGAATTATCAAAAGAGAACCTGCAATTTCCATGGAAGTTTCAGAATTCAGAAAAGTGATTGATGTGGATTTGGTTGGTCCTTTTATCATGTCTCAATTGGTTGCAAAGCAAATGATAGCGCGTAAGGAAGGCAAAATTATTAATATCTGTTCCATGATGAGCGAACTCGGCAGAAGCACAGTTTCTGCGTATGCTGCAGCAAAAGGTGGTCTAAAAATGCTCACAAAAAATCTCGCCACAGAATGGGCAAAACACAATATCCAGGTTAATGGAATTGGTCCCGGATATTTCGCGACCACGCAAACGGAGCCGATTCGTGTAGATGGACATCCCTTCAACGAATTTATTATCAGCCGTACTCCCGCCGCAAGATGGGGAAATCCGGAAGATTTAGGCGGCGCTGCAATTTTTTTAGCCTCCAAAGCGAGCGATTTTGTAAATGGACAGATTATTTATGTAGATGGCGGAATCCTTGCAACCATCGGCAAACCTTCGAATGAAGGTTAATTAGTAAAGCGGAATATTTTTTTGGGCAGCTAAGAACTTCGTTCGTAAACTTTGATAAAAGCCTTCGCTTTTATCTCGTTTATGCCCTTCGTTCCCGCTCGATTTTATATCGGGATACACTCAGGTCGGGCTGCGCAAGTATCGCAAGAACAAAATAAGTTATAGAAACAAAATAAAATGAGCAAGAATTTCATCCACGATAATTTCCTTTTAGAAAACAAATTTGCCGAAGAATTGTACCACAATTATTCTAAAAATCAACCTATTATCGATTATCATAATCATCTTTCCCCGAAATTAATTGCGGAAAACAATATCTTCGATAATATTACCGATGTCTGGATCAAAGGAGATCATTACAAATGGAGAGCGATGCGGACTTTAGGAATTAATGAAAATTTTATCACCGGAAATGCTTCCGACAAAGATAAATTTCTACAATGGGGAAAAACCGTTCCTTATACCATGAGAAATCCTTTGTACCATTGGACTCACTTAGAATTAGCGCGTTATTTCGACATTAATGTATTGTTGAATGAAAGATCTGCCGAAAAAATCTATGAAGAAACTTCCGCGAAATTACAAACGCCGGAATTTTCTACTCAGAATTTATTGAAAAAAGTCAAAGCAGAACTCGTTTGTACGACTGAAGATCCAATTGATAATTTAGAATATCATCAACAATATAAAACGCAAAATGCTGGTGTAAAAATGAGCACTGCTTTTCGTCCGGACAAAGCAATTTTGATTGAAAACGACGGTTACAACGATTATATAGATACTCTAGGAAAAGTTGCAGACGTAATGATTCACAATTATCAGGATCTAAAAGATGCACTCCGTAAAAGAATTGTTTTCTTTAATGATAATGGTTGCAAGCTTTGCGATCACGGTTTAGATCAAATATATTTCGAAAACTTTACAGAAAGTGAAATCACCGAAATCTTTAAAAATAAAAGAGAAAATAAATCCATTTCTCATCAGGACGCATTGAAATTTCAAAGTGCCATTTTAATTTTTCTCGCAGAAACTTACCACGAATTTGGTTGGGTTCAGCAATTTCATTTAGGTGCTTTGCGAAATAATAATGCAAGAATGTTGAAGGTTTTAGGTCCGGACACCGGTTGGGATTCGATCGGCGATTTTTCTCAGGCGGAAAAATTATCAAAATTTTTAAATGCGCTTGATTCCAAAGATAAATTGGCAAAAACGATCCTTTATAACTTAAATCCTGCTGACAATGAAGTTTTGGCAACAATGATCGGGAATTTTAATGACGGAAGCGTGAAAGGAAAAGTACAGTTCGGTTCCGGATGGTGGTTTCTCGACCAAAAAGACGGCATGACGAAACAAATGAACGCGCTTTCCAACATGGGATTAATTTCCTGTTTTATCGGAATGTTAACCGATTCCAGAAGCTTCTTATCATTCCCAAGACACGAATATTTCCGTAGAGTTTTATGTAATCTTTTAGGAAAAGAAATCGAAAGTGGTGAACTTCCAAATGAGATGGAATGGATCGGGAAAATGGTTTCCGACATCAGTTACAACAATGCGAAAGAATATTTTAATTTTTAAAATAAACCAAAATGTTTTTAGAACAAAGCGATTACAATTGGGAAAAAATAGATGAAAATCTGGACAGAGCAGTGGCAGGTTACGATGATTCTTTGATGCTTACAATTGTGCGTTTCAAAAAAGGCGGAATTGGAAAATTGCATCAACATATCCATTCACAGGTTGCTTACATCGCTTCAGGATCTTTTGAAGTTCAGATCGAAGACGAGAAAAAAATATTAAAAAAGGGCGATTCATTTTTTCTGAAAACCAATTTGATGCACGGAGTGGTTTGTCTGGAAGATGGCGTTTTAATTGAATCTTTCAGCCCGATGCGCGAAGATTTCGTGAAATAAAAAATAAGAAGTTCAGGTAGAAATTTAGCACAGAAAAGTAAAATTTCTCATTAAAAAATTAACAAAAAAACAAATCATACAATGTCAAAAAAAGTAGTAACATTTGGAGAGATCATGTTGAGATTGGCTCCTCAAGGATTTTTAAGATTTTCACAGGCCGATAACTTCGATGTGGTTTATGGTGGTGGAGAATCAAATGTGGCTGTATCCTTAGCAAATTACGGTATTCCTGTAGATTTTGTAACTCGTTTGCCGAAAAATGATATCGGAGAATGTGCCATGATGGAAATGCGTAAAAGAGGAGTTGGCGTTGATAAAATTGTTTGGGGCGGTGATCGTCTGGGAATTTATTTCCTGGAAACCGGCGCTGTTTCCCGCGGAAGCAAAGTGGTTTATGACCGTGCTCATTCCTCAATGTCCGAAATTCAGCCGGGAATGATCGACTGGGAAAAAGTTTTCGAAGGCGTGGAATGGTTCCACTGGACCGGAATTACACCTGCGATTTCTCAAAGTTCTGCAGATGTTTGTTTAGAAGCCGTGAAAGTTGCCAGTAGAATGGGAATTACCATTTCTACCGACCTTAATTACCGCGCAAAATTATGGAAATACGGCGGCGATAGAGAAGCAATTATGACAGAACTGACTTCTCACTGCGACGTAATTTTAGGAAATGAAGAAGATGCTGAAATGCATTTCGGTATCAAACCGGATGGACACGCTGTTCAAACTCATGGTCACGACGTAAAAGCGGAAGCATTTTTAAATGTTTGCGAGCAAATGATGGCAAAATTCCCGAAAGCGAAAAAAGTGATCACCACTTTAAGAGGTTCAATTTCAGCTTCCCATAATACTTGGGCCGGAGTTTTATATGATGGAAAACAAATGTTGCAAACCCGTCAATATCAAATTACAGATATCGTGGATCGCGTTGGTGGTGGCGATTCTTTCATGGGCGGATTAATTTATGGCTTGTTAACTTATCCGGATAACGATCAAAACGCTTTAGATTTCGCAGTTGCAGCTTCTTGTTTGAAACACACCATCAAAGGTGACGCGAACTTGGTAACCGTCGATGAGGTAAATAAATTAATGGGCGGCGACGCTTCCGGTAGAGTTGCGAGATAGAATGTAGTTGATGGTTTACAGTTGATAGTTGTCAGTTATTAATAAGCAATTATCAGCTTAATCCAAAAATATAATTCCAAAAACCCTCAACTGACAACTAACAACTGATAACTAAATATGATCATCGATACTTTAAAAAACGCCGATAAATACACCAGTTTGCATCCTTTATTTGCAAAAGCTTTTGATTATTTAAAGCAAAATAACTTAGCAAAATTACCGGACGGAACCGTAGAAATTGCAGAAGGTTTAAAAGCCATCATCAGCAATAAACCCGGTAAAACAAAAGAATTTAGTTTAGAAAAATTTGAATGCCATCAGCAGAATATAGATATTCAGGTTTGTGTAAAAGGAAAAGAAATCATCGGCTGGAAACCTTTAGAAAATTGTAAATCCAAAAAAACCAATTATGATGCTAATAAAGACGTACAGTTTTTTCTGGATGAGCCGGAAACATTTTTTCAGTTGCACAGCGGTCAGTTTGCCATTTTTTATCCGGAAGATGTGCATGCACCAATGATCGGTAAAGACGACGATCTGATCAAAAAAATAGTTTTTAAAGTTAAAATTTAAGTTCAAATCCAATGACAAATAATACACAGACAGTTTCCGATGCCATTGTAAAACAGGGAATGCTTCCATTATATTTTAATCCAAGCGAAGAAGTAACCCTTGAGATTTTAAAAAGCATCTACAGAGCCGGAGTTCGTGCCGTAGAATATACCAATCGTGGAGCTGCAGCTTTAGAAAATTTCAAGAAAATGGTAGAAATCCGCGATGCAGAAATGCCTGATTTGTTGCTCGGAATTGGAACCATCAAAAACTTAGATCAGGCGAAACAATTTTTAGACGCAAAAGCTGATTTTTTCATCAGTCCGGGATATGTGCCGGAAGTTGCAGAATTTTTAATTGCCAAAGATTTGTTTTACAGCCCGGGTTGTATGACGCCAACTGAAATTATTGCCGCAGAAAATGCCGGTGTAAAATTCATCAAATTATTCCCCGGAAATATGCTCGGTCCGGATTTTTTGAGTGGAATTAAAGATATTTTCCCGAATCTTTTATTTATGCCAACTGGCGGAGTTGATACTACGGAAAATAACATTTCGGGTTGGTTCAAAGCCGGCGTTTCGGCCGTAGGAATGGGAAGTAAACTCATCAGCAAACCTTTAATGGAAGCAAAAGATTACGCAACGATTCAAGCCGAAACCAAAAAAGTTCTGGACTTGCTCCAAACCATCAAATAGTTCTTCATTTATTTAAAGATTACTCCTATGGAACAGAAAATTTCTACAAAACAAACCAGCTTCAGGTGGACCATTTGCACCTTGCTTTTTTTGGCAACCACTATTAATTATATGGACAGACAGGTTTTGTCCCTTACCTGGAAGGATTTTATAGAACCCGAGTTTCACTGGAATAATAATGATTACGGGAATATTACGGCTCTGTTTTCAATTTTTTATGCAGTAAGTATGTTCTTCGCCGGCAAATTTGTGGATTGGTTAGATACGAAAAAAGGGTTCTTGTGGGCAATCGGAATTTGGTCTGTCGGCGCTTGTTTACACGCATTTTGCGGAATTGCAACCTCCGGTTTTATAACAGGCGACTGGATCATGAGTTTTGAAGGGTCCAAAGAAGCTTTAGCAAAAGTTGATAACACCGCTTTGATCATCAGTACAAGTGTTACCTTATTTATTTTCGCGAGATTAATTTTAGCAGTTGGTGAAGCTGGAAATTTCCCGGCGGCCATCAAAACAACAGCAGAATTTTTCCCGAAAAAAGACCGCGCTTTTGCGACGAGTATTTTTAATGCCGGAGCAACTGTTGGAGCCTTAGCCGCACCTTTAACGATTCCATTTATTGCAGCCGCTTATGGTTGGGAAATGGCGTTCATTGTAATTGGAGCTTTAGGATTTTTATGGATGGGACTTTGGCAATTTTATTATCAAAAACCGCACAGGTGTAAAAAACTCAATAAAGAGGAACTCACCTATATTCAGCAGGATGATACGGAAGAAGAATGTGCAAAAACAAATTCCGGCGAAAAAACGAAAGGTTTCACCTTTGCACAGGCTTTTAAACACAGACAAACGTGGTCATTTATTTTCGGGAAATTTTTAACCGATGGAGTTTGGTGGTTCTATCTTTTCTGGACGCCGGCTTATCTGAGTTCCGTGTACGGAATGGACAGCAAGCAGAGTGCAATCCCCTTATTTATCCTTTATGCCATTACTTTACTTTCGATCATCGGCGGATGGTTGCCAAGATATTTTGTCGATAAAAAGGGTATGAATCCTTACTCCGGCCGAATGAAAGCGATGTTGATTTTTGCCTTTTTTCCGCTTCTAGCCCTGATTGCGCAGCCTGCCGGAAGTATTTCCTTTTGGTTCCCGGTCATCATCATTGGGATTGCAGGGGCCGCACATCAGGCCTGGTCCGCAAATATTTTCTCCGTTGTTGGAGACATGTTCCCGAGAAGAGCCATCGCAACAATTACCGGTATTGGCGGAATGGCAGGAGGATTAGGATCTTTTTTAATCAATAAAGGCTCGGGCGTATTATTCGATTATTCGCATAAAACATGGACTACTATCGATGGCGTACCCTTTCTAGAAAAATATCCGCAATACGCTACAGAACGGATTCCTGAAGATTTATTTAAAACAATAAAAGCTTCCGGAGCTGTACTTTCCGACGGAATTGATACAGGATACATGATTATTTTCTCCGTTTGTGCGGTCGCCTATTTAATCGCCTGGTTTATTATGAAATCATTAGTCCCGAAATATAAAGTTATAATAGATTGATCACTATGGAAAGTCAGACAAAAACTAAATTAAGCCGCGAAAATTACGGTTCAAAAAATATTCTTCCAATAAAAGTCCTCCAGTTTGGAGAGGGAAATTTCCTTCGTGCTTTTGTAGATTATGCTTTTTACAAACTCAATAAAGAACTCGGATTTGATGCCGGAATTGCCTTGGTTCAGCCGCTACCAGGCGGCATGGTCGATCTTATCGAAAAGCAGGATGGGTTATATACTTTATTTTTAAACGGAATTAAAAGCAAAAAAGAAATTCAGGAAATTTATCTCATCGATAACGTGGTGAAGTGTGTTGATCCGTACAAGGATTTTCAGGATTATCTTGATCTTGCCAAAATTGATTCTCTCGAATTTGTCATATCAAATACCACCGAAGCCGGAATAGAATTCGTGGATACTGACGTTATTTCTAACCAAAGTCCACAATCATTTCCCGCAAAATTAGCCGTTTTCCTTTATCAAAGATTTATGCATTTTAAAGGTGATCAGACGAAAGGTTTAACCATAATTCCATGTGAACTGATCAACTTTAATGCTGATACTTTGAAAAAAGTTTTGATGCAATATTGTGATTTATGGAACCTGGAAATTGAATTTAAAAACTGGATTTCCGACGCCTGTTCTTTCCACAATACTTTGGTAGATCGCATTGTTCCAGGTTATCCAAGAAATGAAATCGATCAGTATAACGACAAACTGGAATATCACGATGATATTTTGGTTACCGCAGAACCATTTTTTCTTTGGGTAATTGAAGGTGGCGAAGATTTAAAAGCTAAATTACCTTTTCACAAAACCAATCTGGACGTGAAAATTGTAGAAGATATGCAACCGTACCGCACGAGAAAAGTGCGAATTCTGAACGGAATTCATACCGCAATGGTTCCTTTTTCCATTATGTATGGAAATAAAACCGTGCAACAATCGATGGATAATGATTTTACAGGAAATTTTATCGAGAAATTGACTTACGAAGAAATTGTTCCGACTTTGGATATGGACAAAGAAGATCTGAAAAATTTCGCAGATGAGGTGATGGATCGTTTCAGAAATCCGTTCATCAAGCATCAACTTTCAGATATTGCTTTAAACTCAATTCCAAAATTTAAAGTTCGCGTTTTACCTACGATTTTGGAATATGAAAAAGAACAGGGAAAACTTCCTTTAAATCTGGTTTTCGGATTGGCTGCAACCATCAGATTTTATCAGGGAAGTTGGCAAAATGAAGCACTTCCCGTAAAAGATTCTCCGGAAATTGTGGAAACAATGAATCAATATTGGAGCGGAAATGATCTGGAGAAAACAGTTTCAGAGACATTGGGAAATTTGGAATTCTGGGATCAGGATCTGAATAAAATAGAAGGTTTACAAAACGCAATTACGGTTGCAATTTCAGAAATCGATAAAAACGGTATTGAAAAAGGGTACCAAAATTACATAGAACAGTTTTCTTAAAATTGATAGAAAATGAAAAAATTAATGAAGGTGAATGCTTTAGACAACGTTATTGTTGCTTTGCAAAACCTGGAACAGGGCGAAAACGTAACTTTTGAAAATCAAGAAATTGTTACCGAAACTGCCGTAAAAGCTAAACATAAAATTGCCGAAAAAGATTTCGAAGTTGGTGATCATATTATTATGTATGGCGTTTTGGTGGGTAAGGCGAGTCAACCAATAAAAAGAGGCGAAGTAATTACCACCGAAAATGTAAAACATCAAAGTGAAAAAGTTTTCGGGAAAAACGGAAATTTAGGGTGGAATGTTCCCAATGTTGATCGGTGGAAAGATAAAACATTCAACGGATTTCATCGTGCAGATGGACAGGTTGGAACTAAAAATGTATGGTTGTTTTTTCCTTTAGTTTTCTGTGAAAATAAAAATATCGAGAAACTGAAAGAGATTTTCGAGAATGAATTGTTGCCTAAAAAAGAAGTTTCTTACAAAAATTTCCTCCGTTCTTTAATTGAAGAAAAAAATATTGCTGAAGTTGAAGATCAATCTCGAAATGAAAATCTTTTAGATAATATCGAAGTGAAATTCATCAATCATCAAGGTGGATGTGGCGGAATTCGTCAGGATTCTGAACTCCTGGCAAAATTATTAGCAGGTTATGTGAATAATCCTAATGTTGCAGGAGCAACAGTTTTGAGTTTGGGTTGCCAGAATTTGCAGGTGAATATCTTTCAGGATGCATTGAAGGAAATGAGTCCAAACAGCGATAAAGAAATTTTGATCTACGAACAACAGCAAATTGGAACGACGGATAAAATGTTTCAAATGGTGATCAAAGATTCTTTTGAAGCCATTAAAAGAGCCAATCAAATTCAAAGAAAACCGGCGCCTTTATCAAAATTAAGTATTGGTTTGGAATGTGGCGGTTCCGATGGATTTTCCGGAATTTCTGCAAACCCCGCTTTAGGAGTTGTTTCTGATATTTTCGCTGCTCTGGGTGGAAAAACGATTTTAGCAGAATTTCCCGAATTATGCGGCGTAGAACAGGAATTAATGAACCGTTGTGTGGATGAAGAAAAAGCAGATAAGTTTTTAACTTTAATGAAAGCTTTTGAAAAATCCGTTGTTGATGCGGGTTCAGGTTTCGACATGAATCCATCTCCCGGAAATATTAAAGACGGATTAATTACTGATGCCATGAAATCTGCCGGAGCTTCTAAAAAAGGTGGAACTGCGCCTATTGTAGATGTTTTGGATTACGGTGAATATATTTCAAAACCGGGTTTAAACCTATTGAATACGCCTGGAAATGATGCAGAATGTACTACCGGATTGGTTGGAGCAGGAGCGACCGTGGTTTTATTTACTACCGGTTTAGGAAATCCGATGGGAAATCCAATTGCGCCGGTTGTGAAAATTTCTTCCAATTCTGCTTTGATCGAAAGAATGCATGATATCATCGATGTGAATGCAGGAACCGTCATTACAGGCGAAAAAACCATTCAGGAAGTGGGCGAAGAAATTGTAGATTACATCATCGAACTGGCAAGTGGAAACGTAGAAACAAAAGCAGACCAACTGAAACAGGACGTGTTTATTCCCTGGAAAAGAGGGGTTTCGTTATAAAATGAAAAGAGGAATTAAATAATTCCTCTTTTTTTTATCTTATTTTTTGGATGATTTCCGAATGACTAATTTTGGTTCCATAACCACTTTCTTTTCTATTTTCACCATATCAGGACTGTTCACCTGCTCCAGAAATACCTTCGCCGTCATTTTGCCCATATCTTCCGGGAACTGATCGATGCTGCTGATGGAAAGTTCTTCGTAATCCGTGAAGGGTTCGTTGGCAAAACCAATCACAGCAACCTCCTGCGGAATCTTGATTTTGCGTGCTTTCAATTCCTGAATGGCACCGAGCGCTACAAAATCACTTGAAGAAAAAATAGCGTCGGGCTTGTCTGCCAAAGAAAAAAGCTGCTCGATGGCAAGTTTTCCTTCTTCAATTTTGCTGTTAGTTCTCATCACCAAATCTTCTCTGTAATCGATTCCATGGTCTGCCAAGGCTTGTTGGTAGCCCGCGTGCCTGTCGCGAAATATTTCAATCGCAAAATCGCCCGAGGCTAAATGCGCAATCTTCCGGCAACCTTGCTCTATGAGGTGCTTTGTCGCCATGTACCCGCCAGAAAAATCGTCAATGGTCACGGAACTCACGCCATCCATGGTTTTTTTTCGGTCAAAGAAAATTAGAGGAATGTTCTTTTTTAGTATTTTTTCGAACTGCTCGCTCTGTTTGCTGGAAGTTGATAAAAATATGGCATCCACCTGAGAATTAATCAGTGACTCAATGTTATTAATTTCTTTCGTTTCATCATTATGACTTTGGCAAATAATGATGTGATAGCCACTGGGATTGAGTTCATCTTCTATTCCCCGAATAACGGAACTGAAAAAATTGGTGTTAATTCTGGGAACAATGACGCCGATATTGTTGCTTTTACCGCTTTTTAAAGCAAGTGCCAGTTTATTAGGTTCGTAATTCATTTTTTTTGCGGTTTCCAGGACGAGCTTTTTGGTGGCTTCGCTGATGTTCTTGTTTCCGTTTAATGCTCTGGAAACCGTTGCCGCAGTCACATTCAATACTTTAGCGATATCGTATATCGTTATTTTTTTGACCATAATTTAATCAGTATTTTTTAGTGAATTGTAAATAAATCACAGAATATAATGCAAATCTAATATTTTCGCAAGGATTATGGCGGTAAAAAATCGAATTATTCGAAACAGGTGGAATTAATCATAAATTAATTAAAAATATTTGTGTGTTTAACCAATTTGTTTATATTTGTAATCGATTACATTATTGCACTATGAGAAACTTATTTTTAAACAACACCTGTCTGGCAGAGCGTTTATCGCGCTTTTTGACTTTAGTTCTGGGTGTCCTTTTACTTACCGCCTGCAGCCCAAAAAAAGTCACAGCAACTGATTTCGGGGAAAATTTTCCTCTCGAGCAAATGCTGAAAATTGAAAAAAGTATTAAAGAGCCTGTTTTCAAAAATAAAGTATATAATATTTTAGATTTTGGTGCTGTGGCTGATGGCAAAACAATGGCTACGGCGAGTATTAAAAAAGCAATTGAAACCTGCTCAAAAAATGGAGGCGGAATGGTTTTGGTTCCGGCGGGCAAATTTTTAAGCGGCCCAATTCATCTGGAAAGCAATGTGAATCTTCATGTTTCCGAAGGTGCGGAAATTTTGTTCAGCACAAACCCGCAGGATTTTTATCCTTTGGTGCATACTTCCTTTGAAGGAATGGAATTAATGAACTACTCACCTTTAATCTACGGAAAAAATAAAAAGAATATTGCAATCACCGGAAAAGGAACTTTAAACGGACAGGCGAGCAGCGCAAACTGGTGGCCCTGGAAAGGTAAAACTTCGGAAGGTTCTATTTACGGCTGGAATCCCGGCGACCCGAGTCAGTTGGACAAAGGAAATTTGCCTGTTTTGATGGATATGGCAGAAAACAATGTGCCGCTGGAGCAACGCATTTTTGGAAACGGGCATTATTTACGGCCTAATTTCATCGAGCCTTTTGAGTGTGAAAATGTATTAATTAAAGACGTCAATATCATCAATGCGCCTTTCTGGATTATTCATCCTTTAAAATCGAAAAACGTAATTGTTGACGGTGTAAATATTAAAAGTCACGGCCCGAATAATGATGGGTGCGACCCGGAATATTCTCAGAATGTGCTCATCAAAAATACCACCTTCAATACTGGAGATGATTGTATCGCCATAAAAGCGGGTCGGGATGCGGAAGGAAGAAGAGTGGGGATTATGACGGAAAATGTGATCGTAAGAGACTGCAAGATGATCGACGGGCACGGTGGCGTGGTCATTGGGAGCGAAATGTCTGCAGGAGTGAAAAATGTTTTTGTGTACAACTGTTTTATGGACAGTCCTTTACTGGATCGCGCCATCCGTTTAAAAACGAATACGAGAAGAGGCGGAACGGTTGACGGATTTTACGTGAAAAACCTTACGGTGGGCCAGGTGAAAGAAGCTGTTCTGCATATTACCATGAACTATGCAATTTATGGCGATCAAAAAGGAAACAACATCCCAACCATCAAAAATATCTTTCTGGAAGACGTTAAAGTTAAAAATGGTGGCAAATACGCCATTTTCGCGGAAGGACTGGACCAGTCTAAAATACAGAATATTACTTTTAAAAATGTGACGATCGATAAGGTTGCAGAAAACTTCAAACTTAAAAATGTGGAGAATCTAAAACTCATCAATACCACCATTAATAACCAAAAAATCGAAAAGCCATAACCAAATTATTGTAAATTATGAAAAACAAAAGTTTACTAACGCCCACATTAAAGCTTACTGTTGCAGTATGTGCTTTACTGTCTGCACCTGGTTTCTATGCCCAACAAAAAGCTAACGATACAGTAACACGTCAGAAAAATATCGAAGAAGTAGTGATGATCGGCTACGGAACGGCCAAAAAAGGAGATCTTACCGGTTCGGTGTCGAGTTTGAAAGGCTCGGATCTTGTACAGGTACCCGTTTCTAACGTGGCAGAAGCATTAACCGGAAAAATTGCCGGTGTAAAAATTAATACCACCGAAGGATCACCCGATTCGGAAGTCAGTATCAGAATTCGGGGTGGCGGTTCCATCACCCAAGACAGTTCTCCTTTGATTATCGTTGATGGATTTCCGGTCAACAGCATGTCCGACGTTTCACCTTCGGATATTGAAAACTTAACCATTTTGAAAGATGCTTCTTCCACGGCAATATATGGTTCCAGAGGTGCGTATGGCGTAATATTAATCACCACAAAAAGCGGCAGATCCGGCAAATTGCAGGTGAGTTTTAATACATACAGCGGATTTAAACAGAAAGCAAATTCACTGGATGTACTTTCGCCGCTGGATTACTTAAAATGGCAGTACGAATATGCCACCCTCGACGGTTCTTTGGAAAAATATACCAAGTATTTCGGAGATTATAACCAGATGGGAAATTTTGCAAATGCAACCCCAATCGATTGGCAAAAAGAAATTTTCGGACGAACGGGAACGGTTTTAAGCAACGATATCTCCATCCGGGGCGGGAGCGAAAAAACAACCTACAATATTAATTTGGCGCGTTACGACGAAAAAGCAATTATGTTGGGTTCTGATTTGAAGCGGGAAAATCTGTCTGTTAATTTGAAAAGCAAACCCACGGATAAGTTGAACCTTTCGGTCACTTTCAGACATTCCAACACTGTTATTAACGGCGGCGGAACCAATGAGCAGAACGAAGTTTCGTCCGCCGATTCCCGACTGAAAAATGCCGTCCTTTACACGCCTTTCTATGTTCCTGGATTAACGGTAGAAGATGCGGATGCTACTGAAGACGATACTTTAATCAATCCGTATACTTCTGTTACAGATAATGACCGTACTCAGGAGAGAAGAAATTATAATATTCAGGGAAGCGTAGGATACAAGATCATTAAAAACTTGCAGTTCAAATCTGATATCGGCGTCGATTTTTACCGGTACAAAGATGCGCGTTTCTATGGCAAAGGAACCTATTATGTGAAGAATGTGCCGTTGGCAGATTTTCAGGGAAAGCCTGCTGTAGTGACTTTTAACAGGGAAGACCGCCGGTTTAGAAATTCAAACACTTTAAATTACGATTTCAAGGCATTAATGGGCGAGGATCACAGCCTGAAATTATTGTTGGGCCAGGAAATGATTATCAGCCAGCGAAATACCGTAACAAATGTTGTTCACGGATTTCCGTCGGATTTTACTTTCGAAGATGCCCTAAATATTTCTACGGTGGGCAAGCCACAATCTGTAGGGAATGTTACCGATCCGGATGATAAATTATTGTCATTTTTTGGGCGTGTAAACTATGATTTTAAAAACCGGTATTTATTTACTGCGACCATGAGAGCAGATGGATCCAGTAAATTTTCCAGCGGCAACAAGTGGGGATATTTTCCTTCTGCGGCCGTTGCATGGAAGGCCAATGAAGAAAACTTCTTAAAAGACGTGTCTTGGATAGATCTCTTAAAAGTTAGGTTGAGCTATGGTCAAGCGGGAAACAATAATATTCCTGCCGGACAACAGATTCAAACCTTTACCAATTTACCCAGTAGCTGGATTAATAATGTGAGCAACTACTGGGCTACGGAAAAGATTTTATTTAATTCAAACTTGAAGTGGGAAACTACAGTTACCCAAAATGTTGGTTTGGACTTCGACTTTTTTAAAGGCAGAGTAAGCGGTTCGGTAGAACTTTACAAAAACCTGACGAAAGATTTACTAATTCTCTTCCCCCTCCCAGGTTCAGGTTATGATGGCCAGTACCAAAATATTGGAGAAAACCAAAACAAAGGACTCGAAGCTTCTGTAAGTGTGGATGTCTTACGAAAAGAAGAAGCGAGTGTTAATTTCTCTTTCAATATTGGGTTTAATAAAAACCGTATTAATGATCTTGGGCCCTTGGTGTCGCAGTATTTCTCAAGTACCTGGAATCCTGCTATTGCTGCAGAGTTTCAGTTAAAAGTTGGCGAACCCATCGGGCAAATCTTTGGTTATTTAAACGATGGCCGCTATGAAGTATCTGATTTTGATTACAATGAAACCTCCGGCGTTTACACGCTGAAAGAAGGAGTAACCAACGCTTCTACCATTGTAGGCACAGTTAAACCGGGTACCATGAAACTGAAAGATATAACAGGAGACGGAAAAGTTGATGCCAATGACCGAACGATTATCGGCGACACCAGCCCGAAATATACAGGAGGTTTTAATTTGAACACGACGTTTAAAAACTTCGATTTCTCCGCTGCTTTCAACTTTACTGTTGGAAACGACATTTATAATGCAAATAAAATTGAAAATACCACCGGAACGCCTTCCGCTCCAAACGGACAGTACCGTAATTTAACAACGGAACAAATGGATGGTGTACGATGGACGAATATCGATCCAAATACCGGTGCAACCGTTACAGATCCTACAGCCCTGGCTGCTTTAAATGCGAACACCACCATGTGGTCTCCATTTATGTCGCGTTTTGTTTTAAGTGATTATGCCATCGAAGACGGCTCTTTTTTAAGACTTAATAATGTAACTTTAGGATACAGTTTGCCAAGATCTTTCACGTCCCAAATTGGACTTTCTAAAATTAGAGTGTATGCCACAGCGAATAATGTTTTTGTTTTAACCAAATATTCGGGCTTGGATCCGGAGGTTTCTACAAGAAGAAAAACCGCTTTAACACCGGGCGTCGATTATTCGCCTTATCCTAAAAGCAGAATGTATGTTTTGGGATTAAATGTTAATTTCTAACTACTAAATTTAATTTAAAATGAAAAATTATTTAATAATATCAGGACTCGCACTTGTTTCTATTTTTGCATCTTGTTCAGATTTTGCTGATGATTTCCTGACAACGGATTCTGCCTCTTCTTTAGACGAAGCCAAAATCTTCTCTACGGCAAGTTTAGCTGAAGGTGCAGTAAATGGAATTAAAATTCCCTTCGGCGATACCGAGTCTTATCGCGGTCGGTTTTTGCCCTGGTACGGGATGAATACCGATACCGATTGGTACAACGCCTCGGAATCCACCTCCAGTGATAAAGCAGATTTGGCCACATACGACGCCAAACCCAATAACAGCGAAATGAATAAGGTAACCAATGTCTGGGCAACAGGAATGTACGCAGGTATTGAGAGAGCAAACATTTGTATTCGTGGTTTAAGGGCATATGGAAATCCCACGCCAGGATCCGATCTTGGCTATTTATTGGGCGAAGCTTTAACCTTGCGTGCGGTTTATTACGCAGATTTGCTGAAAGCCTGGGGCGATGTGCCCGCCAGGTTTGAGCCGATTACACCGGAAACTGTATATCTCGCAAAATCGAGAGACCTTATTTACAAACAGATAATTGCAAATCTTGGGGAAGCGGCAACTTTGGTTCCGTGGCCCAACGGAAATGCTGCCACCACCTCCGTCGAAAGAGTGAATAAAGCATTTGTAAAAGGTCTCCGCGCAAGGTTGGCCCTGGCAGCATCTGGCTACCAGCAATATCCGGACGGTGTGAGACGAAGTAACGATCCGGAATTAGCCGTTTCGAAAATGTATCCGCTTGCACTCGCCGAAACCCGCGAAATTATCGCAAGCGGGACAGCAAAACTTGAAACATCGTTCGAAGGCCTATGGAAAAAATACAATCAGGAAAATACTTCCGCGGGCGGCGAATCGCTTTGGGAAATACCGTTTGGCGCGGGTAGAGGCAGAATGCTCTTTACTTTTGCGGTTACACATACTGGTGTGGACCAGTATCAGGGGAATGGTGCAAACAGAGGTGGCCAGGGCGGCCCTTTGCCCACCGTTTTTTATGATTATGACACGAAGGATTTGCGAAGAGATGTTACGTGTGTGCCTTACAAATGGGGTACGCCCAACTCCACAGTATTGACGAATAATTTTCCGACCGCAAAACAGGAATTAAGCGTACTGAACCGCTGGTTTTTCGGAAAATACAGATATGAATGGATGAGCAGAAGAGTTACTTCTACCAATGACGATGGCGTAAATAAAATGTATATGCGCTACGGAGAAATCTTATTAATGGCGGCTGAAACGGCAAACGAGCTGGAAGGTCCTGCTGCAGCTGCAGTTTATTTGAAAATGCTTCGTAAAAGAGCCTTTTCTGCTGCAGATCAGGCGCAAAAAGTAGAGGCATACGTGAATGCTTTAGGCAGTAAAACGGCTATGTTTAATGCTATTGTTGAAGAACAGAAGTTTGAATTTACCGGTGAAATGGAAAGAAAACAGGCGCTCATCCGCTGGAATCTCCTCGGATCTAAAATGGCACAGGCAAAATTAGATATGACCGACTTGAAAAACCGCACGGGAGCTTACGCCGACGTTCCGTCAACGCTTTATTACAAGTATGCCGCTGATAACGAATCTCTTGTTATCTATGGTTTAAACAGAGGCGAATTTACAAATCCGGGAGCAGGCTACACTTCGTTTAACTGGACCGCTTTGTCAGATTCTAAAATTAATTCCCTTTACAGAAATAATCCGGATGCGAAACAGTTTTGGCCCATCTGGCAGGTCTTTTTAGACTCCAGTAATGGTCTGTTGGTCAATGATTATGGCTACTAGTAATTCCTAAAATAATCCTTACAACCTGCCTTCTTTTTTAAAATAATTTTTAAAAGTCGGGCAGGTTTTTTTTCTGTTTAATTTCTCGGTAAACGCTCATGAACATCTCATGAATTGAAGTGTTGTCATTCTGATAAAATTCACTCTTTAAAAAATTAATGCAATGAAAAAATACATTTTCTGTCTGCTATTGAACCTTATTTTCACTTACAATTACACCCAGAACTATTACCTGCCAACGCCACAGGGCTACGGTGCAAATACGACGGGCGGCGGAAATGCAAGCGCTGTTACTGTTACCACGTTTGCGGAATTAAAATCAAATTTAACTGCGGCCGGTGCAAAAGTAATCCTGGTTTCCGGTACGATCACAATTCCATCGGGACAGGCGATCAGCGCGGTGGTGACGAACAAATCTCTTATTGGTTTGCCCGGTGCGACGCTTATTAACGACAATCAAACTTCCGGTGCCGGGATTCTCTATTTGAAACCGGGATCTAATAATGTGATCATCCGTAATTTGATATTCAAAGGTCCCGGCGCTTATGATATTGATGGAAAAGATAATTTAACGGCCGATGGCGCGCTTAATCTTTGGGTTGACCACTGCGAATTTCAGGATGGGCAGGATGGAAATTTCGATATTAAAGGAAAATCGGATAACGTGTCCGTCTCCTGGTGCAAATTCACGTATCTAAAGCCACCTGTCGCAGGCGGGTCGGGAGGGTCCAATGACCATCGGTTTTCTAATCTGGTCGGCAGCAGCGCCACCGATTTTCCGGAAGATGGAAAGTACAGCATCACGTTTCAAAATAATTATTGGGGCGAAGGCGTGAAAGGCAGAATGCCCAGAGCCAGAAATGCAGAACTTCATATAATAAGTTGTTTTTATAATACATCCGTTGCCGGAGCCACAGGAATTGGTTTGGGTGGCGGCGCCAATAATTCGACGTGCTACGTTCAAAATACGAACTTTAAAAAAGTGGCTACGGTTTTCAGCCCGGCTCCCGGGGACGGTGGTACAGTTGCCATCAATTATGTAAATTCCCTTAGAAGTCCATCTAATCTTGGGACCGTTTTGGCTCCAACTTATGTTACAACACCCATTCCGGTGGAAGACGTGGAGGGGATTCTGACAGATGCTACGTGTGGCGCCGGCGCTACTTTACAGGTTTCGGCTTCGGGACTTATTACACCGAGTATTTGTACCGGTTTGGGAGTTAAGAATGCTTTCGGTACTGCGGGTCGGAAATTAGATTGTACACCGACCGCAAACCACGAATTACAAATTAAGATTCCGGCCGCGAACTTCGGAAATACCACATTTCAGGTTTTTTCTCCCACCGGACAACTGCTTCTTACCAAAAACAAAATTCTTAAGTCCACTTTGTCGACACTCGATGTAAACCAATTACAGTCAGGAATTTATGTGCTTTCTGGCCGGAATGAGCAGGATTCGCTGCAGTGTAAGTTTTACCGGAACTGATAAGCTTCGAAACAAAAAAAATAAAAAAGAATTCTTGCACACTTTCTAAAAATATTTTACATTTGTGTAATCGATTACGATCGATATAATTAAATAAAAATCAACAACTTAAAATTCATTGTCATGAAAAAAAAATTACTTTCTTTGGTAGGAGCGCTTCTTATTTCAGCCTTCTCTACAGCACAAACTACAACCTGGAATTTTAGCGATGCTATCTGGCCGGTAAGCTCCGGTTATGCCGCACCAACAGTTGTCAATAACTTAGGGTTCATCACAGGAACAACTACAACTATGGGCGCGATCGAAGCAAACTCTGCCACGATAGACGGAATTTCTTTTACGCAGCGCTTAAAATTTAACGGTGGAAGTTATGCCTCAGGTACCACTAATTTTGCCATGCCTACACAGCGAGCCATGTATTTTGATGTGACCGGAAATTCAAGCATCAAAATTTGGTACAAAAACGGTGGTGGTGGTAACCGTACACTCTACGTCACGAACGGTACGTCCGTCATCAGCTCATTCCTTTACACAGATTCCACTGTAGGTCAGGTTGCTTCTGTAAACTACACCGGCGGTGCAGGGAGAATTTACATTGCTGCAGATCAGGCGATGAATGTTTATCAGATTACTGCTACAAATGTTGGAACTACCGCAACATTAGGCGCTTCCAACGTTACTAAAAATACCACGCAGGTATACGCGGTTGGAAATCAGGTAAATATTGCTAAAACAGCAGGTAATACTCAAGTTGAGGTTTACACCATGAATGGTGCTTTGGTAAAAACGCTGAATGCAAAATCTGACACAAGCTTTCAATTATCTAACAAAGGAGTTTACATTGTAAATGTGAAATCTGACAACGGTTCAGTTTCTACGAAAGTGATGATCAAATAATAATTTTCATATCCAATTTTTCAGGGAGCGGCAATTTATTATTGCCGTTTTTTTTGTGGGCGACTGTCTCAACTGAAAATTGTACTCAGGAGAAGATTACGATTTCTCATAAGACCATATTTCCGTTGGCAGCTAAGTGATGTTATCAGCTTTTGTCAATTTGCAGGAAAGCGGCAAATTTAATTAAATTGAGTTTCACGCAGTTCATTCGTTTGATTATTTTCCTATTCGAACCGCCGTTCAGGCACTTATCTATAAGATTACGTCATCCGCGTTCAGAAAAGATGACTTTCCTAAAGAATTTTTAATAGAGGGGTGAACAGTATGAAAAAGGTAAAATGTTCTCCTAATCCTTCATGCTCAAAGAAGACGAATTTGGCTTAGATAAAATGTATTTGAAAGGGTAAAGCGTACGAGAAACATTAAAAATTTGCTTACCCTAAATTCATTCGATGCAACAATTTATAGGTTTAGAACGTGATTATTAAAACACTTCGACGTATAAGGATGGTCTTACCGTGCACCTTCGCTTCTTAGAAACGTTCGCAGTTTGTCGGCACTGATTTCCAGACTTCGCTAAATCAATCGCTGTCTATTAATTGAAGTTTTTTCACCGTAGATTATACGGATCGATCACAAAAAAAAGGATAGCCATTACGCTATCCTTTCCTGTTAAATTAAAGTCCGGTTTCTATTTTTTAAGAACCTTATGATATTGAATTCCCTGATTCGTTTTTACATGAACAAAGTACAAGCCTGTTTTCAAGGCGCTCAAATTGATGTTTTGGGCTTTTCCCGCCACCGTTTTTACGAGTTGTCCCGCTGCATTGTAAACCGAAATGTTTTCAATATTCACACTGGATGGAAGAACAAAATTCAAAACCTCGCGCACGGGATTCGGATATAACTGCAATTTTTCATTGTTTTGAGTGGCGTTTTCGGTCGCCAACGTTCCGGAATATTCCGTTTTAATGTAGTAAAGGTTCGCCGTGTCACCTTTTGAAATAACGTGCGCTCCTGCTGCAACCGCAGGAATTTTTACCACACCGTCAACTGCGGTATAACTTACGCCGTCCAGCTTTATTTTTTTCGCAAAACCCGGATCGAAAACCAAAGTCAAAGTCGAAACTGCGGTCGTATTGTATGAAATTTGGGTGGGCGTTTCTATTTTTAATCTTGCCGTTAAAATTAGGCCATCATACGTAGTAGATCCCGGCGTCGAATTAATGTTGGCTGCCGTGAAGGTATAGAAGGTGCTGTTTAAACCAGTGGCAGTGAAATTATGAATTAAATCTCCCGATGAAGGTGGATTGTCATCAACCGAAATATTTCCTGTTCCTTCCACCGGTGTTCCTGCCGAACCGGACGTGGTAACTGTAAAGCTGACATTTGCTGTTGGTGTTCCGGAAACCGTGATCGTTTTCGCAGTGATATCCTTTACAAAAGTAATTCCATTCGCAGGCAAACCGCTCACCGTGGCATCATCTGCAGTTCCGCCCCAGGTATAAACCATATTGGCGATTGCACTTCCGCTGGCTACCGTTTGATCGTTATTATCGGGTACCAGTAGCGTTTGAGTACTTACCACAACTGGAGTTTCGCCCTGCACATAAACCAATCCCGACTGGTAGTTAACAAGTAACGCTTTTAACGCCGAATTAATGGCGTAAGAAGTATCATCTACCGCGTTGTTAAAGGCAAAGGAAATATCGCCTCCGGAAACACGGCCCGCATACTGCATTACCTGATCTCTGGCTGCCTCCGGCTCCTGAACAACAAGAGTGTTGATGTAAAGCGCCGGATTCGTATCAAAATTATTATAAGTATTTCCGCCTTTTTTAGATTTGATGCTGGCTGGGATTACTTCGCCTCTGGTGCTCGTAACTACCGCATCAAATTCGATAGGATTGTTCACCGCATCGTATGCCGCAAAACGTTGCTGCCCGCTCATCATATTATTGAAAGCTTTGATGGTTCCGCCTGCTTCACCGGAAAAGGTTCCTTCGGCGCCGTTAAAAGTATCCGTTCCCTGCTGCGAGGTCAACATAGGATATTTCGCATTTCTAAAATAATTTCCTTCCATAAATACAGAAGAACCTAAGGTTGACCCCGCACCGTATTTTGAATTTCCATCGTAATAATTGTTGTAAACGTGAGCAGAATAATATCTTACCCGTGGATGGCGGGAATCGGAATGATCATACCAATTATGGTGATAGGTGATATAAAGGTCTGCCATGGTACCTTCACTTAAACCTAAAAGATTGCTTTTACCACTGTCCCAAAAATGGTTATAAGAAAAAGTAACGTCTGTAGATTTTTTACAGTCCAGCGCGCCATCGCCTTTCACCTGATCAGCGTCGCCGCCGGCAGCGCCGTAAAACATATCGCAGTTATGAACCCAAATGTGATCATTTCCCTGCTGTAATCCTACATTGTCACCTTCGTTGGCATCAGTTAACATGAAACCGATATTTCTAATCTCAATATTAGAAGCATTCTTCACGCGAATTCCCCAACCGTTTGCCACAGCATCGGATCCAACTCCTTCGATGGTGATGGAGCCATTTGCATTGTTTTTATTTTCAACTACGATGTCTCCTGCCAACATATTGCTGAGGTCCGTAATATTTCCGATCATTCGCACGACCAAAGGTCTGGAATCGCCTCCTTTTTTAAAGCCGTCCAGAATATTCTGTAAACCGATGCATGGATTTGAAGTGGCACCCGTGACGTTTAAAGAAACCGTGTTTTTTGTGTTTTGGGTAATGTAAATAACCAGAGCGTTATTTTTTAGAGTTCCGTCGAAATTATACCCACCCGGCAATCTTCCGCCACGGTAGGCAAAACCGGTTCGGTCATGTGCAACCACGTTGATAGGCGAAGATGCTGTTCTTGCTCCCTCTACGCCGTCGGTTACTGCTGCAACTTTAAGGGTATAAACACCCGCAGCCAAGCCCAGAACATCTGCACGAAAATAAGAACCATAGCTTCGGATCAACTGCGTATCAATCTTTTTGTCGGTGAAACCACCGCCGGAATAATAAACGTTATAACTGTCGGCATTTTCCACCGGCTCCCATTTGATATAGGCCGATTCAAGCCAGCCCGTTTCTTGTGTGATGGTTACAGACTGCGCCTGTAAGGTAAATGACATTATTAGGAATGCCAAAAAAAATAGTAATTTTTTCATTTTTGAATTGGTTAAATTAGAGTTCGTTACATTAATGTAATGGATTACACAAATCTAGAAAAAAAATTGAAACATTAAATTATTTTTGTAAAAAAATATTAAAAACGTTGCAAAGTCAGTAATATTCCGCTCCTTTCACCATCGATTTTTCGGATTATGTTAATTTTTGCCTTAGAAGGCTTAAATAAAAGTGCTTTTTTTGCCCTCGTCGCCAAAATTTTTTAGATTTGTGTAATCGATTGCTAAAAATCATAAAAATTTTGATGTTCAGATATTTCTTTTTCCTCTTCTGCTTTGTTCCAGTGAAGACGGTCTTTTCTCAAATGATAAAAGATACTGCCTTCTCTGTTAATTCAGCGTACGAAAAAAACATCAAAAATTATCCGTCAATAAAGAAAGTAAGACTTCAGCTTAGTCCGCACCTACAACATTTACGGGATGTCGTTTACAGCACGGCTGCCGGGAGACCGCTCCATTTCGGCGCTTTTATTAATGAAACACAGGAAATGTTACCCGCGGTAATCATAATTCACGGCGGTGGCTGGAAATCAGGTTCGAAAGAAATGCAGAATCCATTGGCACAGAAAATCGCTGTCGCCGGCTATCAAACATTTACTTTAGAATATCGACTTTCCGACGAAGCGAAATATCCCGCAGCAATTGATGATGTACGCGACGCTATTAATTTCATCAAAGAAAATTCAGAAAAATTTAAAATTAACGCAGCGAAGATTGCCATCTTGGGTTGCTCTTCCGGTGGACAAATGGCCGCCTTAATTGGTGCAAAATATTCAGCGAAAGTAAATGCCGTTATCGACGTAGACGGTATTTTAGCGTTTCATCATCCCGATTCCGAAGAGGCAAAAATGGCTGCATTATGGTTGGGCGGATCTTATGAAGAAATTCCTCAGATTTGGAACGATGCGTCGGCTCTAACTCATGTTTCAGAAAAAACACCTCCGTTTTTATTCATCAACAGTCAATTCAAAAGATTCAGTGCGGGACAGAATGATTTTATACTGAAACTGAATGAATTTGGCATTTACTCTGAGGTGCGAAAAATTGAAAACAGTCCGCACCCTTTTTGGCTGTTTGATCCCTGGTTTCAGCCGACGATTGGTTATATTACGCAGTTTTTAAATCTACAATTCAAAAATAATAATTGATGAGAATGAGGTTTTCAAATCCTGATCATTAAAATTTAAAAATTTACCTATGAAAATTTATTCAGCAGCATTTATTGCTATAATATTTACCCAGATTACCAGTTGTACCGCTCAAAAATCGGTTTCTTCAGAGGTACAAAAAACGCACGCCGAAATTTCCATCAAAGAAGGTGGAAAATGGAACGGTAGAAAATATGAGGGCGGAACCTGGAAAAGTGTTCAGTCGCACACTTTAAATCCGTTGCACACCGATCATTCCTTTGATATCCGGTATGAAGGGCCGGGTTGGGAAAGTAATAAAATTGCGTATCGCTTGTATTTAGACTGGAGAAATGCAATCGATATTTTCGGGAAAACTTCTGAAAAAATAGTTCTTCCACAGGTTGGATTAGACGGTTTTGAATCTTATCATCTAAAGCAGGAGTGGGGTTCCGATATTTTAAAAGTGGGAAAAGGTCAAGGTTTAGGTTCCATCGCCAGAATTGTGGATGGTAAAATGTATCATTTCGAAACGGTGGAAAAAACAACTGCAGCGGTAGAAAATACTTCCAAAAGTTCCTCAGTAAACATTCATTACAAAGGTTGGAAAACGCTTGATGATAAAATTGATCTCAACGCAAAACTTTCCATTTTTCCGGATGAAAGATTTACAGAATATACCTTCACACCATCCGCAGAAATTGAAGGAATTGCAACCGGAATTGTGAAACTTAAAAATTTGGACGTGATCCAGAAAAACAGTGCAAACGGAAAATGGGGATATATCGCAACTTACGGTAATCAATCGATGTTTGATGACGGTTTAGGAATGGCGCTTTTCTATGAAACTTCTACCGTTTCGGAAGTGAAAGATGGTCCTTTCGATCATTTGGTCGTTTTCAAACCTACTACAAAAGCGGTTACTTATTATTTTTTAGCAGCTTGGGAAAAGGAGCAAAACGCAATAAAAACGAAAGCGGAATTCCAGAATTACATCGACACAAAATTGGCGGAATTGAATTCTAAAAGTAAATTGTAAATCATCTAAAAAATTAAGCATGCAGAATACCAGTTTTAGACAGTTTTTTTTCTTGTTTTCCACACTTTCAATATTTTTTGCGGTGAGTTGTTCTGCTGTGAAAAATTCTGAAAAATCGGGTGAAAATGTAATTCCAACCACCAAAAAATGGTCGGAAAGAATGGCGTTAACTTTAATGAAAAATCACCCGGAAGCTTATCAGATCGACGGAAAAACGGAGCCAAAATGGGATTATGTTCACGGTTTGGTGATGACAGGTTTTGAACAGTTGTACAAAGAAACCAAAAATCAAAAATATTTCGACTATGTAAAAGGTTACGCGGATTCTACCATCGATGAAAAGGGAAAAATTCCTTCTTACAAATTCGAAAATTACAACATCGATATGCTTGAAGCCGGAAATATTTTGTTCGATCTTTATGATAAAACCAAAGATGAAAGATATCTTACCGCGATGCAAAAATTAAGAAG